>NZ_JBEXIM010000003.1:0-359116 GCF_040608575.1 Micromonospora sp. NPDC005171
GAGGCGAACGTCTGCTCCACATACGACCGCGGCGTGGACCACCCATCGCCCACCCACGACGACTGCGCGTTCGTCGACGCCGTCTGCCCATCCACACTGCCCGAGTCGTACGACAACGCCACCGTCGGCACCAGATCCGACGCCGCCGGCGGCACCGTCACCGGATACGAATACGTGAACGAACCCGTACTCCCACCACCTGTCCACGACCCCGACGGCTTCAAGTCCGTCGCCGCGTACGTGCCTCCCTTGCCACCCTCCTCACCCGCCGCCGCGACCGCCGCCAACACGGTCACGCCGCCGGCCGCCCGGGCATGCGCGTCCGCCGCCATCGGCACCTCAGCCGACACCGACTTCGCCCCGGCGTCGTTCGACGACACCAACGGCGACGCCACCCGACACTCACTACGCGTCGGCGTCGTCAACGCACACGCCGGCAAGCGCACCAACCGCAACCGCGACCCGTAGTTACCGCCGAACGCCTCCGCGAACCCCGCGTAATCCACACCAACCCGCACCGAACCCGCGCCAGCGCCCGAGTCGACAGACAGCAGCACACCGTCCACCCCGGCGGCCTCGGCCACCTTGCGATCGGCGACCTTCACCTTCAGGCTGCGCGGAGCAGTCTTTCCTGTCACCGGCTGCGCCCAGACCGGCATACCCGCCAGACGCGTCTTTGTCTGCGCCGCAACCCGCGCCCCAGCCTCCGAGGCAGCTGGCAGGTCAACCTCGGCAGAGGCCGCCTTCGGCCACGCCGTCCGCGTCGGTTTGAAACTCGACTTCGCATCATCGGGCGGCGCCACGAACTTCGTCGGCAGCGGCTTCACACCCTTGACCGACTGCCCCGGCGACGTCGCCGGCGCCTTCGCCAACTCCACACCCTTCGGCTTCGCCACCGCTGGCGAACCCGACAACAAGCCCGCCACCAGCGACGCAGCCACGACAACCGCGACCGCGCGTCTGGGACGGGACAGCAGGCGTAAGCCCCCGTGTTCGTGCATTCGAACCTCACCTCTGCGAGAAACATGGAAGCCACGCAGGGTGACAGAACGCGCACCCCCGTGGCGCGAACAATGTTTCATGATCGGTCGCCACCGAGGTCACGACACGATAACGAAGGGTGCAGATCACAGGATCAAACCCGTAGCAGTAAGTCCGAAAGGGACAACTTGGTGTGACGATCGATGTTCCACGAGGACCGGGCGGGCTGCTTCACTGTTGCCGCCCGACGGATGCACTCCGCTCCGCCGGATGAACACGGGGGAGTAACTTCGCCATGCCCACATTCGGCTTACCGCAAGGAAGACCGCATCTGCGGCTTCTCGCGGCGGGCGTCGCCACCGGCGTACTCATCGCCATCGGCACCACACAACTGACCGTCTCACCAGCCGTCGCGGCACCGGCTAAGCCGGCTGCGAAGCCAGCCATCGACACACTCAGCGTGGACGAGGCAAAGTCTCAGGCAAGGCGGACCGGCAAGCCCGTCGAGGCAACCGGCGCCGGAACCTCGACGGCGACCTACACTGCCCGACCAGACGGCTTGGTCGAGCTGACCCAGACCGCGGTGCCAACCCGCACGCGAGTGAACGGTGAATGGAAGCCGCTCGACCCGACCCTGGTCCGGCATAGCGACGGCAGCATCACCGCGAAGACCACCACCAACCCCATCCGGCTGTCCGCCGGTGGCACCGAGCCCCTTGCTCGAATGACCAGTGGCGAGCGGGCGATGGCCATCACGGCGCCGATGGCCCTGCCCACGCCAACGCTGTCCGGCGCGACCGCGACCTACTCGGAGGTCCTTCCAGGTGTCGACCTGACCGTCCGGGTCGGCGGCGAAGGATCGTTCTCGCACGTCTTCGTGGTCAAGAGCCGGCAGGCGGCCGCCAACCCGAAGCTGGCCACCCTCGACCTGGCCACCACGACCACGGGCGTCACGCTCAGTGCCGATGCCGCCGGCAACATAGCTGGCCGCGATCGCGCCGGGCAAACGGTGCTCACCGCGCCGGCCCCTGCGATGTGGGATTCCACGAGTGCGGCCACCGTCCAAGCCGACTCGACCGGACGGACCGCCGCCTCTGCCGCCCCAGGCCGGGGCGCAAGGAGCGCCCCGATCGGCGTGCAGATGAGCGCCGGGAAACTGCGCCTGACACCGAACCGCTCGCTGCTCGATGACACCAAGACCGTCTATCCGGTCTTCATCGATCCGACCTTCAACTGGTCGTCGGCCGGGCCGGCCATGTCGGGCTGGGCCAGCATCTCCTACCAGCACCAGTCCACCAACTACTGGAAGAACACCCCCGACCCGATCGGGCGAATGCAGGTCGGAAACTCCGGTAGCCAGCGCTCGAACACACTGATCAACTTCGGGGTGCCCTACAGCACCCTCGCCAACGCCGAGATCGCGAACGCGTACTTCAAGATCACGAACACCAGGTCGTGGAGCTGCACCGACAAGACCGTCAACGTCTACGCTCCCGGCGCGACACTGTCCACGTCGAATGCCACCTGGGACTACTGGGAAGACCAGAGCAACGGCCCCCTCGCGGCCTCCAAGAGTTTCGCCTACGGCTACAGCGGATGCGGCGCGGCCGCTGTCTCCTTCGACATCACCGGCCAGATAAAGACCGATGTCACCAACAAGAGGTCCACCCGGACCCTACGAATGATCGCGGCCAACGAAGGCAGTGACTCCGAGAGCTGGAAGGAATTTCTGGAGACCAGCCCGACGCTGACCATCACCTACAACCACGCGCCCTCGGCACCCACCGGCCTCAGGACCGCACCGACGACGTCCTGCGGCGCTACCAGCCCGACGGTGGTCGGTGACACCGACGTCACGTTGTACGCGCCAGTTTCCGATCCCAACAAAGGCACTCTGGGTGTCACCTTTAAGCTATGGAAAGATTCTGACGCAGCCCAGACGAGCCTCATCCCCGCCGATCCCAACAGCTTGACGTACTCCTCAGGCAGCACGGCAGTGCAGATCGCACCGCGCGCGACCCTCGCCGCGGCCGCTGGAGTCACCTCCACAAGTAACGGCGTACCGACGACTTTCGCCTGGAAGGTTCAGGTCACCGATTTCAGGACCGCCAGCGCCTGGTCTACCACGTGCAAGTTCGTGTTCGACGCCACCAGGGCTGCCCCGCCCACGGTGGAAGAGCCGGTGACCAGCACCATCGGCAAGCCTGCCGTCGTCAAGGTCATGGCGCCCGCAACGGGTACGCGGCCGACAAGCTACGTGTACCAACTCAACGCTGCACCACCCGTGAATGTGCAAGCCGATGCGACCGGCAACGCCGAGTTCTCGGTAACTCCCACCCGCTTCACCAACACCATCGCGGTCACAAGCGTCACCGCTGGAGGGAAGAACTTCGGCGACACGACGCCGAAGATCTTCAACTCGGCCCGGCCGAGCACGCCGGCCGCCGACGGCGACATGAATGGCGACGGCCGTGCCGATCTGATCGTTCCCGGATCGACCCACAACCTGAAGCCAGGACTTTGGCTGGCCGAGAACAACGGTTCTGCCGCCCTCAATCCCGGTGTGACCAACATCGGCAACCGTGGGAACGGCTTCAGCGGCAACTACTCCCCCAGTGACTACGACGGTTCACAGGTGATCACGGGACGCTTCACCGGAAGTGGTTTCCAGGATGTACTGATCTATTATCCGGCCAACGGCACCGCAGGTGTCATCGCCGGCAACGGTGACGGCTCGTCGCTGACCCCCGAGGATGGCCTGTCTCAGTTCAATGTCAACGCCGATGTGCTCCTTGACGAATACGGACGTCGGCCGATCCAGCTCGCGAATGCGGGGGACGGCCGAGGGCTCGGCTACGACTTCCCGGACATGATCGGAACCAGCGGCGACAGCAGCACCGGGTACCAACTGACCTACTACCCCAGCTTCGGCGAGGCCTCCGGAGGCTTTCTCGGTACCACATCCACAGGCGCGCTGACCCCTACCGGCGGCGCCGACTGGAACAACTGGACCATCACCACCGCCCAGACGAGCACGGGGACCTCGATGTTCCTGTGGAACCGGAGCACCGGAGCGTTGTACCTGTGGTCCGACATCGCATTCAACCCGGACACCGGTCAGTTCTCGTACACCTCCTCGCGGGTTCTGCGTAGCTCTGGTTGGTACACCGGCGCGTCTCTGACCCTGCGGGCTGCTGACGCGAACACCGACGGCATCCCGGATCTGTGGGCCGTCAGTGCCGGCGCGGTCAGCTCACTCTGGACGGTGACGAACCTGCAGACCAGCAGCGCCACCATCACCGCCCAGCCGAAGCAGACGCTCATCACCTCGGATCACACGTGGCAGTTCGACGACCTGTCGGACACCGCGGTCACCAGCGCGAAGGACGTCTCCGGCGGCAAGTCCCTCACCGTGGAGGGCGGCAACGCCTACTGGCGGGGCGGCGAACTCTTCAGCCCGGCCCTGTTCCTCAATGTCGACAAGACCGGCACCGTCGTCGACACCTCGAAGCAGGGTGCGCTGACGGTCAACGAGCCATTGATCGACACCACCAAGTCGTTCAGCATCTCGGTCTGGGCCAAGCCCACGGCCGCCGGTGGTGTCATCGCCAGCGAGGACGGCGCGAACGCGTCGCGCTTCCTGCTCTGGAACAACCAGAGTGACAACACCTGGCGGTTCGGACTGGGCAACGCCGACAGCGGTTGGTCGTACGCCCAGGTGGTGGCGCCGGCCGGTACGGCGCTGGGGGTCTGGACGCACCTGGTCGGCACCTACAACGCCGAGACCCGCACGATCGTGCTCTACGTCAATGGGGTGATCAAGGGGAGCGCGACGTACGAAGCCACGCCCACGTGGCCGAGCACCGGCAAGTTCGTGGTGGGCCGCTACAAGTACCAGGGCGCGCCGACGGCGCACTACTCCGGGATGCTCAGCAACCTGCAGGTGTGGAAGCGGGCACTCACCCCCACCCAGGTCGGGGCGACAAACGTCACGAAGAGCGGCTCGCTCACCTCGGTAGGTGCCACCACCTGGACACCACCGGGCACCGGCACGAAGCAGACCGACGTCTACGCGACGGACACCATCGGCAGCTTGTGGCGATACCGCAAGGTGAACAACCAACTCACCGCACCCCGGCTGATCTCCTCGGGGTGGAGCCAGTTCACCTCTTTCGGCATCGCGGACATGGACCACGACGGCTACCAGGATGTCGTTGTCCGGGACAACGTCACCTGCGACCTACAGGTGTTCCTGGGCACCGCCGACGATCTGAGCCCCACGCCCACGTCCTACGGCATCGGGTGGTGCACCTACCGCCCGTTCGGGCTGGGCGACTTCAACAAGGACGGTTACCAGGACATTCACACCGCGGGCCCGACCAACGACATGTGGGTCTACCCGGGTGACCTGGCCGGCGGCCGGCAGACCCGGATCGACGTCGGCGACGGCTGGGACGGCCAGTACGCCGGGTTCGGTGTGGCCGACGTGGTGGGTGACACCACGCCGGAGCTGTACGGGCGGGAGATCGACACCGGCCTCCTGCGGGTGTACGACCTCCAGTCGAGGGCGATCACCCAGGTCGGCATCGGTTGGGCGTCCTTCACCTCGTTCGGGCTGACCGACTTCAACGGGGACGGCAAGCCGGACATCCTCGCCAGGGACTCCGCGGGCACTCTGTGGATGTACCCGGGGGCCGCGAACGGCAGCCTCGGCACCCGGTCGTCGATCGCCACCGGCTGGTGAACAACGGCGGTGGGTCGGGCATCCGCCCGGCCCACCGCCGTCGGCGTACGAACCGGCGGCTCAGCCGGCGGTGGCGCGGACGTACGCCACGCACTCGTCGTGCAGCGTCGACCACTGCTCACCGAACGCCTTCTCGGAGGCCGCGTCGATGGTCCGGCCGTCGTGCACCACTGTCTTGAAGAAGGTCAGCAGCCGCAGCGGCCCGTACCTGTCGACGAGGTGCCGAACGGCCAGGTAGCCGATGCCGTAGCTGGCGGCGACCCGTTCGGCGGAGGCGTCGTCGGCGGGGTTGACGCCCTCCAACTTGCCGTCCCAGCCGCCCCGGACCATCTTGCGGACGTCGGCGATCCCCTCGTACCGGTCGACCGCCTGGCCGCCGGCACCGGCGAACTCGGCCAGGCCCTCCACCAACCACCAGGTGAGCTTGCCCGGGTAGCCGCGCTCCGGTAGCGACGCGGCGTGGGTCAGCTCGTGTCGGAGCAGGTCGTCGGTGCCGCTGTTGGTGAGCCCTTCGGCGTTGAGCACCACCTCGTGGTGGCCGCCGCCCACCGTCACCGCGTAGCCGCCGGTCCATTCTGGGCGCTCGCCGCCGTACCAGCGCTGCCACTCGGTGCGCCCGGCGTAGAAGATCCGGTACCGGTCCGGCGGTGATCCGGTCACCGCGTACCCGTCGGCGACCTTGGCCGCCGCCTCGGCCTGCGCGAGCAGGCCAGGCAGTTTGCCGCGCAGTGCCGGGGTGGTGGCGACGATGGTCCGCGCGCCGATGGCGACCGCCAGGTCGCTGATCTCCCACGGCCGGGTGCCGGTTTCCACCGACTTGGATTCCTCCATCGCGACCATCAGGGGCTGGTCGCCGTTCTCCCGCCACCGGGTACCGATCAAAACAGGGCTGGGCCGGCAGTTCGGCGTGACGAAGCAGTACTGGAAACGCACCAGCAGCCGCCACTCGCCGGGCTTGCCGATGATCGGCACGGGCAGGCCACTCGGCTCGGCTCGCCAGCCGGTCACCTTGAGTTCGCGGAGGGCGGCGAAGCGTCGGCGCAGTTCGTTGTGGGCGGCGGGATCGGCGACGGCGAGGAACCCGGCGCGGTCACCGCCAAGGAGCGCCGCGGACTGCCGGTGGAGCTGGGCGGTGATCCGGTCGGACAGCCCGCGGGCCGCTGCGGTGGCCGGGTCGTCGGCCGCCGAGGCACCGACCCGGCTGACCGTGGAACGTGTGCCTGTCTCCCGGATCACCCCGACGACGAGGGCCGCCGGCAGGCCGCAGCCCAGCAGCAGGACGACCACCACGAGCACTGTCCACAGCGGCCAGAGCCGCCGTGGTGCTGGCTGCTGCACCTCGTCATTCACCCGCCGAAGGGTACGACCAATCCCTGAACGCGGCGAGGCCGCCCCGGACCGGCCGCCCGCTCACCCGCCGGTGCCCGGCCAGCAGCGGAACGAGATGTCCATGCTCGCGACCAACTGGTGGTACGAGCGGTCGACGTCGCGGGGCAGGCCGAAGCCGCCCGCGGCCTCCAGGGTCACGAAGCCGTGCAGCGCGCTGCGCAGCGCGCGGGTCGCGTCCACCGCGTCGTCACCGGTGAGCCCGTATCCGCGCAGCACGGCGAAGACGGCGCCGACCGCGCGTTCGCCCGCCTCGACGTGCTCCGGGTCGGCCGGGTCGGGCACCCGCTGCGTGGCCGGGTAGCGGCCGGGGTGCCGGAGGGCGTAGCCACGGTAGGCGTCCGCCAAGGCCCGGAGCGCGTCGCCACCGGAGCGGCCGACGGCGGCGGTGGTCATCGCGGTGGCCAGTTCGGCGGTGGCCAGGGCGGCCAGCTTCTGGGCCAACGCGTCCGCGCCTCGCACATGCTTGTAGAGGCTGGGCAGCGCCACCCCGAGCCGGCTGGCGAGCGCGGCGAGGGTGAGCTGCTGGAAGCCGACCTCGTCGGCCAGCCGGGCGGCCTCCCGTACGACGGTCTGCTGGTTGAGGCCGACCCTAGGCACCGGCGCACACCGCCAGGAAGCCGAGCAACTGCTCAGCGGTGCGCTGTGGCTGGTCGGCGTGTGGGTAGTGGCCGGACTCCTCGATCATCCGGGCCTCGGCGGTGCCGAAGAGCCGCCGGGCGGCCCGCGCCTCGGCGCCCGGGTCGGGGAAGTCCGGGTCCTTTGACCCCATCAGCACCAGCACCGGTTGCCGCACCTGCGGGGCGCGGGCGGTCCAGTGCGGCTCGGCCGATGCGATCACGCCGCGGGTGGCGGCCATCCGGCCGGGCTCGCGCAGGTTGGCGACCATCGAGCGGCGGTAGGCCGCGTCGTCGGCGGGCCGGTGCACCGGGAACAGGGTTTTGTGGAACATCCCGAACAGTCGGGGGCTGTGCAGCACTGACCACATCGCCATCCGCAGCAGCGGGTTGAGCTTCGGCTGACCGACGAACGCGCCGATCTGCACGATGCCGGTGACCAGCTCGGGCGCGTCGGTGGCGGCGAAGACCACAGCCGCCGCTGCGGACGAGCTGCCGACCAGCACGGCCGGACCGGCATTGAGGTCGCGGACCACGGCCAGCAGGTCCGCGCCGACCTCCGCCGGGGCGTACGTGGGCCAGCCGGCGCTGGACTCCCCGTGCCCCCGGACGTCGACCGAGGCGACCCGGTGCCCGGCGGCCACCAGCAGTGGCACGAGGTGTCGGAAGCTCGCCCTGTTCTCCCCCATGCCGTGCACGAGGACGACCAACGGGCCGTCGCCCTGCGCCTCGTACGCGATGTGTCCGCCGTCCCGCCGCACCTGGCTAGCTGTCATAGCTTTAAAGCTAAGCCACTTAGCCAACGGTGGCAAGTCGGATAACCGAAAAAGGCCGGCGGTGACCCGAGGGGTCGCCGCCGGCCCGTCGGCCGAGTCGGAGGAGTTACTTCTTGGAGATCAGGGCGCGGCCGAAGAAGACCAGGTTGGCGGGGCGCTCGGCGAGCCGGCGCATCAGGTAGCCGTACCACTCGTCGCCGTACGGGACGTAGGTGCGCACGGCGTAGCCCTCGCCGGCCAGCCGGGCCTGCTCCTCGGGGCGGATGCCGTAGAGCATCTGGAACTCGAAGCGCTCCGGCCCCCGGTCGAACCACCGCGCCCGGTCCTCACCGATGGCGATCATCCGCGGGTCGTGGGTGGCCAGCATCGGGTACCCGTCGCCGGACATCAGAATGTTCATGCAGCGCACGTACGACTTGTCCACCTCACGGGCCGACTGGTACGCCACCGACTCCGGCTCCTTGTAGGCGCCCTTGCACAGCCGCACCCGCGACCCGGCCGAGGAGAGCTCCCGGCAGTCCGACTCGGTCCGGCGCAGGTACGCCTGGAGCACCGCGCCGGTCGACGGGAAATCCTTGCGCAGCCGGCTCAGCACCTCCAGCGTCGAGTCGGTGGTGGTGTGGTCCTCCATGTCCAGGGTGACGGTGGTGCCCGCCGCGTCGGCCGCCGCGCAGATCGCCCGCGCGTTGTCGTACGCCAACTGCTCGTCGAACATCTGGCCGAGGGCGGAGAGCTTCACGCTCACCTCGGCGGCCGGGGTCAACCCCGCGGCGCCGAGCATCTTCAGCAGTTTCAGGTATTCGTCCCGGGTGGCGGTGGCCTGCTCGGGGGTGACGGTGTCCTCACCGAGGTGGTCGAGGGTGACCGCGAGGCCGTCGTCGACGAGCCCGCGGGTCGCGCGCAACGCGTCGTCGGTGGCGGCGCCGGCGACGAACCGGCGGACGACGTCCCGGGTGTACGGGGCGGTCGCGGCGAGCCGCTCGACCTGGGATGACCGGGAGGCGGCGAGGATGACGGAACGGAGCATGAGCCGAGCGTAACGCCCCTGCCAGGGCCCTCGCCGAGGGGCGGCCGGGGCACCTCGACCTGGGGGCGGGGCGGCGGCGGTGGCGTCCATCGGCTACAACGATGCCGTGGACCAACGCCCCCGCCCCCGCCGCCGGCTCCGGTCGGCCTCCGTGCAACTCGGCGCGCTCACCGCTCTCGCGCTTGCCCTCTCCGGCTGCAACATGACCTCGGACGACGACGATGACGACGACTGCGCCCTCGGGCCGGTCGGCGGCGGCGACACCGTCGCGCTGGCGATGCGGGTGAGCGACCCGGCCGCCGGTCGCACCACCCCGGAGCCGACCACAGCGGCCCTGCCCGAGCGCGGCGGGTTCGGCACCCACCTCGCCGCCTGCGGCGGCTGACGTGCGCCGCGAGACGGTCACGCCACGCCCCGACTGGGACGCCACCATCCGGTCGCAGGGGCTGGTCTACGTCGACACCGAACTGCCCGACGGCGGGATCATGTCGTACTGGGACGAGACCGCCGCGTACGCCTTCGACCTGGACGAGGTGCTGCGGCTGGAGGAGGCCACCGAGGAGCTGCACCGGATGTCGGTGGCCGCCGCCGAGCACGTGGTGGCGCAGCGCCGGTACGCCGAGTTCGGCATCCCGGAGTGGGCGGCCGAGGCGGTGGCCCGATCGCTGCGCGAGGCGCCACCGACCCTCTACGGGCGCTTCGACCTCGCGTACGACGGCAACTGGCCCCCGAAGATGTTGGAATACAACGCGGACACCCCCACCGCGCTGGTCGAGGCGAGCATCATCCAGTGGTACTGGCTGGAGCAGACCCGGCCGGAGCTGGACCAGTGGAACAGCCTGCACGAGCGGCTGGTCGGCGCCTGGGCCAAGATCGGGGCCGGGTTGCACGACCCCCGGGTGCATGTGCTCTGGTCGAACGAGGAGGAGTCCGGCGAGGACCACATGACCGCCGGCTACCTCGCCGAGACCGCCCGGCAGGCCGGCCTGAGCGTCGAGCTCCAGCCCATCCAGGACATCGGCTGGGACGGCCGGCGCTTCGTCGACGCCGACGACCACCCGGTGACCACCTGCTTCAAGCTCTACCCGTGGGAGTGGATGCTGGCCGAGCCGTACGGCCCTGCGGCCCTGGCCCCGGGCACCCCGACCACCTGGATCGAGCCGGCCTGGAAACTGCTGCTCTCCAACAAGGCGCTGCTCGCGGTCCTCTGGGAGCTGTACCCCGGCCACGAGTACCTGCTCCCGGCGTACCTCGACTCTCCGCGCGGCATGCCGGAGTACGTCGCCAAGCCACTGCTCGGCCGCGAGGGCGGTTCGGTACGCATCGTCACCGCCGATGAGGAGATCACCAACCCGGGGATCTACGGCGACGAGGGATGGTGTTACCAGGAGTTCCGGGCGTTGCCGCAGTTCGCCGGCAACCGGATGGTGCTGGGCAGCTGGATCGTCGACGGCGAATCGGCCGGCGTGGGGGTGCGGGAGAGCGCGAGTCTGATCACCGACGGCTACGCGCGGTTCCTGCCGCACTACATCGACGCGCCGCGCACCCGCTGAGTCGTCTACCGTTGGGGTGTGAACTTCGACGCGTACGCCCGGACCGGCGTTGACCTGGTCAACGCCCGCCTGGACGACCTCGACGACCTGCGGGCCCTCTTCCCCGACGAGAACGCCTGGATGCGCGACGAGGTCGCGGACCGGGACGTGGCGATCTTCCGCCGGGCGCAGAAGCGGTTGCGCGACGTCTTCGAGTACGGCACCTCGGGGCGGGACGCCCAGGCGGTCACCGAGCTGAACGCGCTGCTTGAGGCGTTCCCGGTGCAGCCGCGCATCTCCGGGCACGACTCCAGCGACTGGCACATGCACGTCACCAGTCGGGGTGCCTCGGTCAGTGCCGAATACCTGGCCGGCGCGGTCTGGGGGCTGTCGGTCTGGCTGTGCGAATACGGCAGCGCCCGGTTCGGGGTTTGCGCCGACGAGCGGTGCGGCAACGTCTACCTGGACACGTCGTCCAACTGCTGCCGGCGGTTCTGCTCGGAGCGCTGCGCCACCCGCTCGCACGTCGCCGCGCACCGCGCTCGCAAGCGGGCGGCAGTCGGCGAGCAGGTGACTGTCGCCCAACAGCCGACCTCCACCGCCGATTCCCTCTCACCGGTCAGCTGACACCGCCGCCGCCCGTCGGCGCGGACGGCTCAGGCGTCGACGGGTGACGACGCGGTCAGGTGCTGGCGGGCGAACTCCAGCGCGGCGCGCAGGTCCGCCTCGCGCACCGCGCGGCTCTTCGCGCCCCGGGTGGCGACCTCCACCGCCACCGCCCCGGTGAAACCCCGGCCGGCCAGCGAGGAGAGCAGCTCCCCGCAGGGCTGGGTGCCCCGCCCGGGCACCAGGTGCTCGTCGCGGCCCTCGCCGGTGCCGTCACCGAGGTGCACGTGCGCCAGCCCGGCGCCCATCCGGTCGGCCATCTCCAGTGGGTCGCTGTGCGAGGCCGCACAGTGCGACAGATCCAGGGTGTACGACGGGTAGCCGGCGTCGGTCGGATCCCAGCCGGGCACGTACGGGACGAACTGTCGACCCGCCATCCGCACCGGGTACATGTTCTCCACCGCGAAGCGCAGCCCGGGGAACCGGTCCGCGACGGTGGCCAGGCCCTCGGCGAAGTTGCGCGCGTAGTCGCGCTGCCAGGTGAACGGTGGGTGCACCACGACTGTCGGCGCGCCAAGCGTCTCGGCCAGCTCGGCGGCCTTGCGCAGGCGCTCCCACGGGTCCGGGCTCCACACCCGCTGGGTGACCAGCAGGCAGGGCGCGTGCACCGAGAGCACCGGGACGTCGTAGTGCGTGGAGAGGCCGCGCAGCGCGCCCGCGTCCTGGCTGACCACGTCGGTCCAGACCATCACCTCGACGCCGTCGTAGCCGAGCGCCGCAGCCAGCTGGAACGCCGCCGCGGTCGGTTCGGGAAAGACCGACGAGCTGGACAGGAGGACGGGAACGCGGGAAGTCACATCAGTCAGCGTAGCTTGGCAGCGCCGGGGGCATCGTGACGAGCGCCGGCAAAACGGCTGAAAACGGCCGTTGGATCAGATCGGCTCGAGTTGATCGAGCCGGCGGAGGATGACGCCCTCCCGCAGCGCCCACGGGCAGATGTCCAGCGAGTCCAGATCCAGGCGGCGCATCACCGCCTCGGCGACCACGGCACCGGCCAGCAACTGGTGGGCCCGACCGGTGCTGACCCCCTCCAGTTCCATCAACTGCGCCGGCGGGATGTGCCGGATGAAGCCGATGACCTGCCGCAGGCCGGCCCGGGTCAGGCTGCGTCGCGCCCACAGCCCGGCGCCGGACGGGGCCGCCCCGGCCAGTCGGGCCAGCGTGCGGAACGTCTTCGAGGTGGCCGCCGTACGGTCCCAGCCGACCTGGGTGATCTGGTCGACGACCTTGTCCAGCCGGCCGTCCACGTACTCCCGCAGCTTGTCGACGGCCTCCGCCGACGGCGGGGCCGCACTGGCCGGATCGACCCGCAGCCGCTCGCGGGTCAGCCGACCGGCCCCGAGCGGCAGGGAGACAGCGACGTCCGGATCCTCGTCGATGCCGGCGGCGATCTCCAACGAGCCGCCACCGATGTCCAGCACCAGCAGCCGGCCCGCCGACCAGCCGAACCACCGCCGCACGGCCAGGAACGTCGACCGCGCCTCGTCCGCGCCGGAGAGCACCGCCAGGCGTACGCCGGTCTCGTCCCGGACCCGGGCCAGCACCTCGGCCGCGTTGGTGGCGTCGCGCACCGCGGACGTGGCGAACGCGATCAGGTCGTCGGCCTCCAACCCGGCGGCCGCAGCCTTGGCCATGCCCACCGCCTTGACCAGGCCGTCGGCGGCCGCCTCGGTCAGCGCGCCGTCCGGGCCGATCTGCTCGGCCAGCCGGAGCACCACCTTCTCGGAGTGCGCCGGCCACGGGTGCGCGCCGTGGTGCGCATCCACCACAAGGAGATGCACAGTGTTGGATCCGACGTCGAGGACACCCAGTCGCATGGTGAAGACCCTAGGCGCAACACGTTTGCGCGGCTCACCGGCCTGCGGACGGCACCGCGCGTACGCTGGGTCGAGTGACGATGGAGCTCCGTGTGCTGGTGGACGACCCTGGTGACCCGCGCAGCCGCGAGGTGCCTCTGGACTTCCCTCGGGAGTGGATCGAGTTCACCGACCCGGCCGACGAGACGCACCTGATCCGGGCCGACCTGACCTGGTTGCTCTCCCGCTGGACCTGCATCTTCGGCAAGGGCTGCCACGGCATCATCGCCGGCCGCGCCGCCGACGGTTGCTGCTCGCACGGGGCGTTCTTCACCGACTCGGACGACGAGAAGCGGGTTCGCAACGCCGTCCGCCGGCTCACCCCGTCGACCTGGCAGCATTTTCGGCGCGGCTTCAAGAACTGGACCGACGAGGACACCATCGACGGCAAGAACCCGGCCCGCCGCACCGCCACCCAGGGCGCCGAGGGTCCGTGCGTGTTCCTCAACGACGCCGACTTCGCCGGCGGGGGCGGTTGTGCTCTGCACGCCCAGGCGCTGCGCGACGGGGTGCACCCGTTGGAATACAAGCCGGACGTCTGTTGGCAGTTGCCGATCCGCCGCGATCAGGACTGGGTGAAGCGACCGGACAACAGCAAGGTGCTGGTCTCCACGCTGTCCGAGTTCGACCGGCGGGGTTGGGGAGCCGGCGGGCACGACCTGGACTGGTGGTGCACCTCCTCGACGGACGCGCACGTCGGCACCGAGCCGATGTACCTGTCGTACGGGCCGGAGCTGACCGCGCTGATCGGCGCACCCGCGTACGAGCGGCTGGCCGAGCTGTGCGCGACCAGGACGAGGCAGGGCATGATCGCCCCGCACCCCGCCGACGAGGTCTAGCCAGGCCCGCTCAGGCCGAAGGGGGCCTGCGCCGAGCGCAGACCCCCTTCGGTTACGCCGATCACGGCTCGAACTTGTAGCCCAGGCCCCGGACGGTCACGATGAAGCGCGGCGCCGACGGCTCCGGCTCGATCTTGGAGCGGAGCCGCTTGACGTGCACGTCCAGCGTCTTGGTGTCACCGACGTAGTCGGCACCCCAGACCCGGTCGATGAGCTGGCCACGGGTGAGCACCCGGCCCGCGTTGCGCAGCAGCAGCTCCAGCAGCTCGAATTCCTTCAGCGGCAGCTGTACGGCCCCGCCGTCGACGGTCACCACGTGCCGCTCGATGTCCATCCGCACCGGGCCGGCGGCCAGCGTCGGCGCACCCGCCTCGGCCACCTCCGGGCTCTGCCGGCGCAGCACCGCCCGGATCCGGGCGACCAGCTCCCGCGGCGAGTACGGCTTGGTGACGTAGTCGTCGGCACCGATCTCCAGCCCGACCACCTTGTCGATCTCGCTGTCCCGGGCGGTGACCATGATGATCGGCACCGCGGAGCGCTGCCGCAACTGCCGGCAGACCTCGGTCCCCGACATCTCGGGCAACATCAGGTCGAGCAGCACGATGTCGGCGCCGGTCCGGTCGAACTCGGTGAGGGCGTCGGTGCCGGTCGCGGCGACCGAAACCTCAAAGCCCTCCTTACGGAGCATGTACGACAAGGCGTCGGAGAACGACTCCTCGTCCTCGACCACGAGAACGCGGCTCAACGGGGATTTCCTTTCCATTTGCTGTCAGACCTGCCGTAGCCCAGTCGGACCGGACTCGATCCCAACCGGCGGCAGTGTCGCCAGGAGGTCGTCCGGTGGGCTGGCGGGCAGCCGGAGGGTGAACGTCGATCCACCACCAAGAGTGCTCGACACCTCGACCCGTCCGCCATGGTTGCTCGCAATGTGTTTCACGATCGCCAGGCCGAGCCCGGTGCCGCCGGTGGCACGCGAGCGGGCCTGGTCGGCCCGGTAGAACCGCTCGAAGATCCGGTCCACGTCGGTGGGGGCGATACCGATGCCCTGGTCGGCGACGGCGACCTCGACGTGCTCGTCGTCGCCGCGCAGGGTCACCCGGACCGTGGTGTCCTCGCCCGAGTAGTTGATGGCGTTCTCCACCAGGTTCGCCACCGCCGTGGCGAGTTGGGAGTCGCTGCCGTACGCGGTGAGGCCACGCTCACCGTCCACGGTCACCGCGACCCCCCGGGCGGAGGCCGTGGTGCGGGTCCGGTCGACCACCTCGGCGATCACCCAGTCCAGCGCGACCGGCTCCGGTGGCGGCTGCGGCTCGGCCCCCTGCAATCGGGTCAGCTCCAGCAACTCCTGCACCAGCCGACCCAGCCGGGTCGACTCGTGCTGGATGCGTTCGGCGAACCGGCGGGCGGCCACCAGGTCCTCGGAGAGGTCGGGCGTCGCGGCGTCGGCCGGCTCGGTCGCGTCCAGCAGCGCCTCGGCGAGCAGTTGCAGGGCCCCGATCGGGGTCTTCAGCTCGTGGCTCACGTTGGCCACGAAGTCGCGTCGCACCCGGGTCAGCCGGTGTGACTCGGTCACGTCGACCGCCTCGACCGCGATGAAGCCGTTGCCGAGACCCATCGCCCGCAGGTGCACGCCGAGCGGGTTCTCCCCCGCGCTGTCGCGACCCCGGGGCAGGTCAAGCTCGATCTCGCGCCGCACGCCTGTGCGTCGCACCTGGCCGGCAAGGGTACGGATCAGCGGGTGCGCGGCGATTGAGCCGGGTGTGCTGCCGGTACGCAGCAGCCCCATCGCGCGGGCGGCCGGGTTGATCAACACGGGGACGTCGTCGTTGTCCAGTACCACGACACCGGCCCGGAGCGAGTCAATCGTCCGGCGGCCGAGCCCGGCCTGCTGCTCGTCGGCTATCGCGGGCCTCCCCCTGTTCCAGAGGAAGCTGACGCTCCCCGTCGACGTGGAGTGACCGTCCCGCCTCGGCAGGAACCGGGGCAGCAGCAGACCGGCGGCCATCCCGGCCACCAACGCCAGGGCCACCACGACCGCCACCGCCCACTCCACCCGGCGATCGTAGGGTCATTGTTAACCTGGCTACCACACAGACCGGGACGAACTACCCTCACTTCCGGAAGTGTTCACCCCCACGTCTGGCGTCGTTCACCGTGGTTCATCCGGGATCCGTCCGCGCGCCCTACCGTTGGCGTCGCACCTGCTCAACCCCCCTGCGCCGGCACCCGTCGGCGGCGACCGACCACAGGACGTGATGATGCGCGACGAGTTCCGGGCCGACCTCCAGATCGTCAGCCAACTGCTGGTGGACATGGCGGAGGGCGTCCGCGCCGCCATGCGCCAGGCCACCCGGGCCCTGCTCACCGCCGACCGGCAGGCCGCTGAGACGGTCATCGAGCGGGACGCCGAGATCGACGACCTCTACCGGCACGTCGAGGAGCGGGTTTGTGACCTGCTCGCCCGACAGGCGCCGGTCGCCTCCGACCTCCGGGCGATGATCACCGCGCTGCACGTGGCCGCTGATCTGGAGCGGATGGGCGACCTCGCCGAGCACGTGGCGAAGACCGCGCTGCGCCGACACCCGTCCCCCGCCGTCCCGGCCGAGCTGCGGACGGTCTTCACCGAGATGTCCGAGATCGCCGACCGGATGGCCGTGAAGATCGGTTCGGTGCTGGCGAAGCCCGACGCCGACCTCGCCGGCGAGCTGGACCGCGACGACGACGCCATGGACGAGCTGCACAAGAACCTGTTCGCTGTGCTGCTCGGCGACGACTGGCCGTACGGGGTGGAGACGGCGATCGACGCCACCCTGCTGGGCCGCTTCTACGAGCGCTTCGCCGACCACGCCGTCAACGCCGGCGAGCACGTGATCTACCTGATCACCGGACAGAGCACGCCCAGCAGCAACTGACTGGCGCGAAAAGGGGCCCCTCGTCACCGTGGAGAGCGGTGACGAGGGGCCCCTTTCGCTGGTAGCTCAGCGCCCCTGGTTGGCCACCGCCGCGGCGGCTGCCTTCGCGGCGGTCGGGTCGAGGTAGGTGCCGCCCAACGTGAGCGGGCGCAGCTGCGGGTCGAGGTCGTAGCGCAGCGGAATGCCCGTCGGGATGTTCAGCTTGGCGATCGCCTCGTCGGAGATCTGGTCGAGGTGCTTGACGAGGGCGCGCAGCGAGTTGCCGTGCGCGGCCACCAGCACCGTCCGGCCGGCCAGGATGTCCGGCACGATCGAGTCGTACCAGTAGGGCAGCATCCGGTCGACGACGTCCTTGAGGCACTCGGTGCGCGGCATCAGCTCGGTCGGCAGCAGCGCGTAGCGCGGGTCACCCACCTGCGACCACTCGTCGTTGTCGTCGATGGGCGGCGGCGGCGTGTCGTACGACCGGCGCCAGAGCATGAACTGCTCCTCGCCGTACTCGTCGAGGGTCTGCTTCTTGTTCTTGCCCTGCAGGGCGCCGTAGTGCCGCTCGTTGAGCCGCCACGACCGGCGTACGGCGATCCAGTGCCGGTCGGCGGCGTTGAGCGCCAGCTCGGCGGTGCGGATGGCACGGCGCATCACGCTGGTGTGCACGACGTCCGGCAGCAGGCTGTGCTCGCGCAGCAGCTCGCCGCCGCGCCGGGCCTCGCCCTCGCCCTTCTCGGTCAGGTCGACGTCCACCCAGCCGGTGAAGAGGTTCTTGGCATTCCAGTCGCTCTCACCGTGTCGCAGCAGGACCAGCGTCCCGACGGTGGGCCCTTCGCTCGCAGTCATGCCGATCATCCTGCCTCAACGGCCTGGCGGACACGCGGGCAGCCGTCGTGACGACCACCACGTGAAAAAGCGGATGACCAGCGGATCCGCCCGCCACTAGGGTTGTAAGGCACGGCAGTCACATCGGTCATTACTTGCAAGCGGGGCGCCCTATGCGGACGATGCGGAGCTGGTTCCGGGACACCACCGGCGGCTTACCGACCACCTTCTGGTACCTGTGGTCCGGCACCCTGATCAACCGGCTCGGCTCGTTCGTCCTCGTCTTCCTCGCCATCTACCTGACCCAGGAACGTGGCTTCTCGGCCTCGCAGGCCGGCCTGGTGATCGGCCTCTGGGGCGTCGGCGGGGCGTTCGGCACCACCGCCGGCGGCACCCTCGCCGACCGGTGGGGTCGCCGACCGACACTGCTCACCGCCCACGTGGGCGCGGCGGCCATGATGCTCGCGCTCGGGCTGGCCCGGGACCTCTGGGCGGTGGCGCTGGGCGCGCTGCTGCTCGGCATGTTCGCCGAGGCGGCCCGGCCCGCGTTCGGGGCGATGATGATCGACGTGGTGCCGGCGAAGGACCGGCTGCGGGCCTTCTCGCTCAACTACTGGGCGATCAACCTGGGCTTCGCCTGCGCCGCCGTCCTCGCCGGCCTCGCCGCCCAGGCGGACTACCTGCTGCTGTTCGTGGTCGACGCGGCCACCATGCTGATCACCGCGCTGATCATCTTCAGCAAGGTGCCGGAGACCCGGCAGGCCGGCCCGGCCACCGCCGCAGTGGCAGAAGCAACCCCACGCGGCGCTCTGCGTACGATCCTCACCGACCGGGTCTACCTCGGCTTCGTGGCACTCAACCTGTTCGCCGCGCTGGTGTTCCTCCAGCACATCTCGATGCTGCCCATCGCGATGGGCGACGACGGTCTGAGCCCGGCCACCTACGGCTCGGTGATCGCGCTCAACGGCATCCTCATCGTGGTCGGCCAACTCTTCGTACCCCGACTGATCCGAGGCCGGAGCCGCTCCCACGTGCTCGCGCTGGCGTCCGTGGTGATGGGCGTGGGGTTCGGGCTGACCGCGTTCGCCGGCACCCCCTGGTTCTACGGGCTCACCGTGCTGATCTGGACGGTGGGCGAGATGCTGAACTCGCCCTCCAACTCCACGCTCATCGCCGAACTGTCCCCGGCCGAGCTGCGCGGTCGCTACCAGGGCGTGTTCTCGCTCTCCTGGCAGATCGCCGGGGCCAGCGCGCCGATCCTCGGCGGCCTGGTGCGCGAGCATGCGGGCAACGACGCGCTCTGGTACGGCTGCGCCGCACTCGGCCTCCTGACCGCCGTGGCGCACCTGGTGTCCGGGCCGGCCCGGGAACGGCGGGCGGCAGCGCTGCGCCGCTCCGGTGAGGCACTGGCACCGGCCACCGCCTCCCGAACGGCGCAGCCCGCCGAGGCGTAATGAGTGGCGCGGCGGAGCCGGAGTTCCTACTGTGCACGGGAAACAGTTAACAATCTGAACTGTCGGGAGGTCGGGTGCACGCCCTGCGGCGCTGGTGGCACGACACCGCAGGCGGACTCCCTGCCACCTTCTGGTATCTCTGGGCCGGCCTGCTGATCAACCGGGCCGGCGCGTTCGCCATGCTGTTCCTCTCGCTCTACCTCACCGACGTACGCGGCGCGAGCGAAGCTCTGGCCGGCACGGTGGTCGGCGCGTACGGGGCCGGCGGGGCTGCCGGCGTACTACTCGGCGGGGTGCTCGCCGACCGGTGGGGCCGGCGGGCAACCCTGCTCGCCGCGCACCTTGCCACTGTCGGCCTGATGGTGGCGCTCGCCTTCACTCGGCCCCTGCTGCTGATCGCGGTGCTCTCCGCGCTGATCGGCGTGGTCCACTCCATGCCCAGCCCGGCGTTCGTGGCGGCGATCGTCGACGTGGTGCCCGCCGAGCGCCGCTCACGCGCGTTCAACCTTCAGTTCTGGGCGTTCAACCTGGGCATGGCGGTCGCCTCGCTGCTCGCCGGCGTGCTGGCCGAAGCGAGCTTCACCGCACTGTTCCTGGTCGACGCGGGCGCCACCCTGACCGCCGCCGCCGTGATCGGCTGGAAGGTGCCCGAAACCCTCCGGCTGACCCGGCCAGCGGCCGGCCCACAGCCCGCCACCCCCGCGGCGCCGAGGCCCGTCCGGACCCGCCGGCCAGGACTGCACACCGCGCTCACCGACCGGACCTTCCTGGTCTTCGTCGGGCTCACGTTCGTGCTCGCCGTACTCACCATGCAGACCTCGACCATCATGCCGCTGGCCATGCGCGCGGACGGGCTGGGGCCATCAGCGTACGGGCTGGTGGTGGCGCTCGGCGGCGCGCTGATCGTGGTCGGCCAACTGTTCGTGCCCCGGCTGATCGACCGGCACCGCAAGGACGTCGTACTGGCCGCCTCCACAGCGCTGCTCGCCCTCGGCTTCGGGGCGCTCGCCATCGCCGACGAACTCGCCATCTACCTGGGCGCCGCGGTGATCTGGACGGTCGGCTCGATGCTCGCCGCCCCGCCCAACGCGCAGATCAACGCGGACCTGGCACCACCGCAGCTACGCGCGCGCTACCAGTCGGTCTTCTACCTGACGTTTCCGGCCGCGGCGTTCGTCGCGCCCACCCTCGGCGGGGTGAGCCTCCAGCACCTCGGCGACCGGCACTGGCTGATCGTGGCCGGGCTGGGTCTGCTGGCCGCGCTCGGGCACCTGCTCGCCGGACCACCCCGGGAGCGGCACGTCGCCGCGCTGCGCCGGGTCGCCAACCTGGAACGGACGACCCCCGCGGACCGCGTACTGACCGGGTGAACAACGCAAAACGCCCACCACGTCCCTCAGGACATGGTGGGCGCTCGCCGGCGGGGCCGGCGGCGGCGGGCAACACTCACCCCCGTAAGCATCGCCCGCTCACGCCGCCGGTCCAAACAGGTGGGAACCGTCCCCCAACGGTTAATCCACCCGTCCCCTCGCGCCTCGTCTGGTGCGCGGATCTGATCGATCCGCCGCTCCCCCGAACGTTTCCAAACGTGGCGCGGTGCAATAAAGCTAGTTCGCCCGGATTCTGGATTCAACCCAGAACGGCTGTCTCGCCGGTCACAACTGGCGAGTATCCGCTGCTCCGGCCTCGTCCGTTGGCAACAGCCGGTTACCCGTCGGCCATTCCCGCAAACACCTCAACCGTCTTCCCGATCGGGTGACTCGGTCCGGAAGAAGCTGCTCTGCCGACCGTCCCGCAACTGTTCCTGATAAATCAGGTTCAGCCGGCGCAGGTCAAAGGTGTGAAACCACTCATCCCAGGTGATCTCGCGAATCCGGCTGCTTTCCCGGTATCCGGGAATGTTGAAGGTCAACACCCCCGCCCGACCATCCCGCTCGGTGCCCGCGATGGTCGCCGGCTTCGCCCCGCGCTCCCGGGCCCAGCGCTGGATCACCTCATGGTTCGCGGTGATCAGACTCCGCCCCGGCCGCTCCGGCCGGTCCGTGAGCGACGAGATCACCTGCGAGCTACGGACCGACCGGCCCGTACCCCGCCCGGTCCGGATCCCGCCGGCCATCGTCCCGCCACCAGCCGACGGCGTCAGCGTGCGCTTCGCCGCCGTGCTCTTGGCCGGTGCCGTGCGCTTCGCTGTCGTGCGCTTGGCCGCCGTGCTCTTGGCCGGTGCCGTGCGCTTCGCTGTCGTGCTCTTGGCCGGTGCCGTGCGCTTCGCCGCCGGCCGGGCCGGTGCCTTCTTCGCTGGCGCCTTCCGCGCGGGCGCCGTACGCGCCGTCGTGGTCTTGCGAGCCGGCGTGGTCTTGCGTGCCGCCGTGGTCTTGCGTGCCGCCGTGGTTTTACGGGCCGCCGTGGTCTTGCGTGCCGCCGTGGTCTTACGGGCGGCGGTGGTCCGGCTCGCGGCCGTGCTCTTGCGGGCAGCCGTCGACGTCGCCGCTGTGGTCTTCTTCGCGGCGGTCGCCTTCTTAGCCGGCGCCCTCTTCGCCGCCGACGTCGACTTCCGCGTGGCGGTCGCCTTCGTTGCGGCGGCCCGCTTCGCGGGCGCGCTCTTGTTCGCCGGCGCGGCCTTCGCGCGGCTCGACGCCGGCCTGGCCGCCGACTTCTTGGTGGCGGCGGCGCGACCCGCCGACGCCCGGGTGCCGGTGGCCCGGCCCGACGGGCCGGTGCTGCTCCGACCCGCGCCGGCCCGCATCGAGCGCACCAACTGTTTCACCAGGTCGGGCTTGCGCAGTGCGGAGATCCCGGAGACCCCGCGTTTGCGCAGCTGCCCGCGAATGTCGTCCACCCGCATCCGGGAGATCTCCGACTCGGAGACTCCAGGCGTACCCGGCGTCTGGTTGCCGGCCTGTCGCTTCGTCCTGGTCACAGTCGCGCCGCGACCTGAGCTGTTCCGCTGAGCCATGGGACGCTCCGCTCCTTGGCACTCCGTCATCGGCGCGCGGGGGTCCCTTGCCGCACCGCGCGGTGCGGCATACCCGTCAGGAGCACTCCGAACCACAGTCAGCTCACCATGATCGTGCTCGATCCAGGATCGAGTGGCATCGCCGCGTCGGCGACACCACTACTTCCAGGTTCGAGCACGATCTTGCGGCGGGGGCGCCGGCGCCGGGCGCGGGCGCGGGGTCAGGTTGGGTCGGGGCCGGCGCCGGAGGGCTCGAAGAGGTGGGCGAAGGCGGCCAGGTTGGCTGTCGACTCGCCCCGCTTGACCCGCCACTCGTACTCGCGTCGGATCGAACTGCCGAAGCCGATCTCCAGCATCGTGTCGAACGACTCGTCGGCGTACGTGAGCACGGCGCCGAACAGTCGGTCCAACTCGTCGGCGTCGACGCCGGCCGGGTTGACCCGACCGGTCAGGTACACGTCGCCGACCGCGTCGGTGGAGAAGGAGACGCCGTACATCCGGGCGTTGCGCTGCAACAACCAGGCCCACAGCTCCTCGCGGCGCTCGTCCGGTTGGCGCATCACGAACGCCTCGATCCGCAGCGCGTGCTCGCCGACGATCAGGTTGCAGATCGTCTTGAGCTTGTGGGTGCCCGGCAGCGTCACCGCGTACGAGCCGGGGCCGGTCGACTCCCAGGCCAGGTCCCGCTCGGCGCAGACCGACTCGATCAGGGTCGCAAGATCGCTCTTCGGGCTCACCGGACCCACTCTACGACCGACTCGGCCTGCGCACCGGGTGACGACGGCCGCCCCAGGTCACCAGGAGCAGGACAGCGCCGGGTCACAAGCCAGGTCGGCTGCGAGCCGGGCACGGTGCCCGGCGATCGCCTCGCCGTAGACCCCGAGCAGACCGGCGACCGTACGGTCCCAGGAGAAGTGCCGGGCGTGCTGCTCGGCGCCTCGGGCCAGCACCGACCGGAGCGCCCGGTTGGGCAGCAGAGTGCCCAGCGCCCGGGCCCAGTCGATCGGATCGTGCCCGTCGATCAGTACGCCACTGACCTGATCCCGGACGGCGGTGACCAGCCCTCCGACGGCGGCGGCCAGCACCGGCGTGCCGCAGGCCTGCGCCTCCAGGGCGACCAGCCCGAACGATTCGTTGTGCGACGGCACCGCGACCAGGTCCGCCGCCCGGTACAGGGCCGGCAGGTCGTCCCCGGTGAGCGGTGGCAGGAACCGCACCCCGTCACTGACCCCGAGCTTGGCGGCCAGCTCGATCAGGGCGGTCGGCCGGTCCAGCCCACTGCCGCTGGGCCCGCCGCAGATGACCACTGTCACCTGGTCGGCCAGCGCAGGGTCCCGCTGGCGCAACGCGGCGATCGCGCGGATCAGCACGTCGGGGGCCTTGAGTGGCTGGATCCGACCAATGAAGGCAACCACGTACCCGTCGACTGGAAGCCCCAGCCGGCGACGGGCCTGGCGGGCGGCTGCGGGCCGGTCGCCAGGCGCGGGCCGGAACCGGGCCAGGTCGACGCCCGGCTGCACCACTGACACCCGGGCCGGGTCGGCGTCGTACCGGTCGAGCAGGTCGCTGGCCTCGACCCGGGTGTTGGCGACCAGCCGGTCCGCCTCGGCGACGACCTGCTCCTCGCCGATGACCCGGGCCTTCGGCTCCGGCCGGTCACCGGCCGCGAGCTGGGCGTTCTTGACCTTCGCCAGGGTGTGCGCGGTGTGCACCAGCGGCACCCCCCAGCGCTCCTTGGCCAGCCAACCGACCTGGCCGGAGAGCCAGTAGTGGGAGTGGATCAGGTCGTAGTGGCCGGGCGGGCGGGATGCCTCCGCGCGCAGCACCCCGGCCGTGAAGGCGCAGAGCTGACCGGGCAGCTCCTCCTTGGTGAGGCCCTCCAGAGGGCCGGAGGTGATGTGTCGGACCTGCACGCCAGGCGCCATCTCGACCACCGGGGGGAGGTCGCCGGAGGTGGCCCGGGTGAAGATCTCCACCTCCACGTTGGCCTCGGCGAGACGCCGGGCGACTTCGAGGATGTAGACGTTCATCCCGCCGGCATCACCCGTGCCGGGCTGGTGCAGGGGGGAGGTGTGTACCGACAGGGTGGCGATACGGCGAGGCCGGGGCCACGGTTGGGCACCTCGCTGACGCCCGACACCGGTGTGCATTTCCGCCACATCCGCTCCTTCGTCACGGTTGATGCCGTCTCGCACGACCGGCGCTTCTCGGTCAACCTGTACGCCGGATGTCATCTTCCCCATCGGGCTTTGGAAATTCCCCAGCGCGGCCCCCCGGCGTGACGGACCTCATCACCGAACGCCCGCCAATCGCTGCCGTACGCCCGGTCGGGGCCTGTCGTACGGCCGCTGTGACAATGTCGGGATGACCTCAGTCGCCATCGTCACCGGAGCATCCAGCGGGATCGGCGCGGCCACCGCCCGCCGGCTCGCCGCCGAGGGCTTCCACGTGCTCGCCGCCGCCCGCCGGGCCGAACGGCTCACCGAGCTGGTCGCCGAGATCACCGCCGCCGGCGGGCAGGCCACCGCCGTGACCTGCGACATCACCTCGGACGAGTCGGTGGCGCGGCTGGCCGAGGCAGCCGCCCAGGCACCCGGGCCGGTCACCCTGCTGGTCAACAACGCCGGCGGAGCGCGCGGGCTGGACCCGGTGGAGTCCGGCTCGGTCGCCGACTGGCAGTGGATGTACGACGTGAACGTGCTCGGCACCCTACGGGTCACCCAGGCGCTGCTGCCGGCGCTGGAGGCCTCCGGTTCCGGCACCATCGTGGTGGTCTCCTCCACCGCCGGCCTGACCGTGTACGAGGGCGGGGGCGGTTACACCGCCGCGAAGCACGCGCAGACCGCCATCGCCGGCACGCTCCGCCTGGAGCTGTGCGGCCGGCCGCTGCGAGTCATCGAGATCGACCCGGGCATGGTGAAGACCGAGGAGTTCGGGCTGGTGCGCTTCGAGGGCGACGCGGAACGGGCGGCCGCCGTCTACGCAGGGGTGCCGGGGCCCCTGGTCGCCGAGGACGTCGCCGACTGCATCGCCTGGTGCGCCACCCGCCCCGAGCACGTCAACATCGACCGGCTGGTGGTCCGGCCACGGGCGCAGGCCGCACAGCACAAGGTGCACCGGGTCTAGCGAGGAGTGGGCCGGGTTTTCGAGCCCGCAGTCGCGAACGGAGATTGGCCGGGAGGTCGACATGAGCCCTGCGGCGCGGCGGCGGCCGTTCGGCGTGGTCACCCGCGGCACGACGAACCCGAACCGGCTCCGTCGGGTGGACAACTGGATCGTCGCCACCTGCGCCGACCGGCTGTTGGCGGCGGACGACCCCCTGGTGGTCGACCTCGGCTACGGCGCCACCCCGGTTACCGCCGTGGAGTTGCGCGCTCGGCTGGCGGCCGGGGTACGTCCGGACGTACGGCTGGTCGGGTTGGAGATCGACGCCGCCCGGGTGGCCGCCGCTGCGCCGGCCGCCGACCCACCCGGGCTGACGTTCGCCCGGGGTGGATTCGAGTTGGCCGGGCTCCGGCCGGTGCTGGTCCGCGCGTTCAACGTGCTGCGACAGTACGGCGAGAGCGAAGTGGCCGAGGCCTGGCAGACGATGACCGCCGCGCTCGCCCCCGGCGGAGCGCTCGTCGAGGGCACCTGTGACGAGCTGGGGCGACTCGCCAGCTGGCTGCTGATCGACGCCGAGGGGCCCCGGACGCTGACCCTGGCCGCGAAGCTCACCACGCTGGGCAGCCCCGCCGAGTTGGCCGAGCGGCTGCCCAAGGCGCTGATCCACCGCAACGTTCCCGGTGAGCCGGTGCACGCGCTGATCCGCGCCCTGGACGACGCGTGGCAGTCAGCCGCCCCGTACGCCACCTTCGGCCCCCGCCAACGCTGGCTGCGCGCGGTGACCCGCCTCCGCGAAACGGGCTGGCCCATCCTCAACAACCCCACCCGCTGGCGCCAGGGCGAACTAACCCTCCCCTGGCCCCTCCCCTGACCCGCACGCCCCGCACGCACGCACGGCACGCGCGCGCGGCACGCCTCGCACGTCCCGCACACCGATCTTGCGTATTCGGGTTGGCGACGCACCGCTTTGCAACCGTTATGTCCCCACAAACGGTGCAAGATCGCGGGAAGGGCCGCGGGAGGGCGGGTTAGAGGGTGCAGTTGATGAGGACTGGTTCGGGGTGCAGGGTCACGCCGAAGCGGGCGTGGACCTGGTCGCGGATGGTGCGGGCCAGGGTGAGCAGGTCAGCGGTGTGGGCGGTGCCGCTGCGATTGGTCAGCGCCAGGGTGTGCTTGCTGGAGATGGCCACCCCACCCTCGCCGGGGTGCCCCTTGGCGAAGCCGGCCTTGTCGATCAGCCAGGCGGCGCTCACCTTGACCAGGCCGTCCGCCCCGGGCCAGGCGGGCGGGTCGCCCAGCTCGGCGGAGCGTTCCAGGAGTTGTTCGTAGGTCGCCCGGTCGAGCACCGGGTTGGTGAAGAAGGAGCCGACCGAGCGAGTGTCCGGGTCGTTGGCGTCGAGCACCATCCCCTTGCCCGCACGCAGCCGCAGCACCACCGCTCGGGCGTCCGCCAGCGGCACCTGGTCGCCCACCTCCACGCCGAGGGCCCTGGCCAGCTCCGCGTAGCGCACCGGCCCGGAGAGCGGAGACCGGGTGAGCCGGAAGTCGACCGAGAGCACCAGCCAGCGGTCCGAGTACTTGAAGATGCTGCCCCGGTAGGCGAAGCCGCAGTCGGCGGCCGGGATGACCTGGCGGGTGCCCTCGACCCGGTCGTACACCTCGACGCCGGTGATGGTCTCGGCGACCTCCTGACCGTACGCGCCGACGTTCTGGATCGGGGTGGCACCTGTCGAGCCGGGGATGCCGGAGAGGCACTCCAGCCCGGCCCAGCCGTTGCCGACGGTGGCCGCGACGAGGTCGTCCCACGGCTCGCCGGCGTCGACCCGTACGGTGACCGAGGTGGCGTCCTCGGTGATGACCCGCACGCCACGGGAGCGCACCAGGACGACGGTGCCGGGGAAGCCGGCGTCGCCGATCACCACGTTGCTGCCCCCGGCCAGGATCAGGACCGGCTCTGTCGCGGTCCGCACCGCTTGGACGAGCTCGTCGGCACTGCCGGCGGCCACGATCCGCTCGGCGGGCCCACCCGTTCGGAGGGTGGTGTGGCCGGCGAGTGGACCGGGGATGGCACGATCGGCGTCGGTTGTCGGCTGGGCGGAGGCGTCTGGCACGCCCTTCACCTTAGGCTGACAAGTAGCCGTGGCACCCACTGGTCGCCCGGCACCCCCGGGAGGATGGCGATGAGCAGACTGCAGGGCAGCAAGGATTTCTGGATCGGGGCGCTCCGGACGGAGGGTCCGGCTTTCGCGGCAGCGCTGGCCGAGGCGCCGCCGGAGACACCGGTGCTGTCCTGTCCGGGCTGGACGGTCAACGACCTCACACTGCACATGGCCGGGATCTACCACTGGGTGTCGTCGTTTGCCGGTTCCGGCCAGACCAGCCAACCGCCTCGGCGGGAGAAGCTCGAGGCCGACCCGGGCGTGGACGCGCTGCAGCTGTGGCAGCAGGGCTACGACCGGGTGATGACACTTTTCGACGGGCTGGACCCGGAGGCACCGGCGTGGAACTGGGCCCCGCAGCCAAAGAAGGCCGGTTTCTGGCCGCGTCGGATGGCGCACGAGACGGCTGTGCACCGCTGGGACGCCCAGCTCGCCATCGCTGCTGGTGACCCGGTCGAGGCAAAGCTCGCGGCCGACGGGGTGAGCGAGGTGCTGGACACCTGGCTGCCCGCGGGTCGGCGGCAGGTGCCGGGTGACTGGCACGGGGTGGTGCAGCTCTCTGCGACCGACGCGGCCCAGGACTGGTATCTGCGGTTGCGCGGCGAGGGGGTGGCGCTGCTCGACACCGCGACCATCTTCGACCACGACGATCACCACGCCCGCGCCCAGGTCAGTGGCACCGCGAGCGACCTGCTGCTGGCGCTCTGGGGGCGGGTGAGCTTCGAGACGCTGGACGTCGTCGGCGACCGCGCCCTGTTGGACGGTCTGCGCACCGGCTGACCAACCGACCCACCACGAACGAGGGCGTCACCCCGGCGGGGGTGGCGCCCTCGTCGATGGTGGGGCATCCCCGCCTGCCGGGCGCGGCCACCCCGGCGAGCGTTCATCACGGGAACACAACGCTGAGAGAGCGCTCTCTTGACAGTGGGTTGGCGACACACCACCCTGTCGTGAGAGCGCTCTCTTAGCCATTCACCATCACCCACCCGCCTTGAGAGAGGTCGATAACCCATGGCTGCCTTCCCGCGCCGCCGCCTCGCCGCGGTGGCCCTCGCCGCCGCCACCGCCCTGCTCGTCACCGCTGGCTGCGGCGGTGGCGATGAGCCGGGCGACGGACCGATCACCCTGACCGTCGACGTCTTCGGCCAGTTCGGCTACGAGCAGCTCTACCAGGAGTACATGGCCGCGAACCCCGGCGTGAAGATCGTCGAGCGCGGCACCGGCACCAACCTTGACGAGTACTCGCCGAAGCTGACCCAGTGGCTCGCCGCCGGCCGAGGTGCCGGCGACGTGGTGGCCATCGAGGAGGGTCTGCTTGTCGAGTACAAGGCCAACCCCGGCAACTTCGTCAACCTGCTGGACCACGGCGCTGCCGACCTCAAGGGCAACTTCCTGGAGTGGAAGTGGAACGCCGGTCTGACCGCCGACGGCAAGCAGCTCATCGGCCTCGACACCGACGTCGGCGGCATCGCCATCTGCTACCGCAAGGACCTCTTCCAGAAGGCCGGCCTACCCACCGAACGGGACGCGGTCTCCAAGCTCTGGCCCACCTGGCCGGACTACATCGCCACCGGCGAGCGGTTCACCGCGGCGAAGACCGGCGCGTCCTTCCTCGACGGGGCGACAAACACCTTCAACACCATCCTGCTGCAGACCGCCGGCAACACCACCGGCTACAGCTACTACGACACCAGCGACAAGCTGGTCGTCGACAGCAACCCGTCGGTACGGTAGGCGTGGGACACCACAATGGACATCATCGACTCGGGCCTCTCCGGAAAGTACGGCTCCTGGTCGGAGGAGTGGGTTTCCGCGTTCAAACAGTCGAAGTTCGCCACCATCGCCTGCCCCGCGTGGATGACCGGAGTCATCGAGGCCAACGCCGGCACTGACGCCCAGGGCAAGTGGGACATCGCCCGGGTGCCCGGCAACGGCGGCAACTGGGGTGGCTCGCACCTCGCCGTGCCCAAGCAGAGCAAGCACCAGGCCGAGGCGATCGAGCTGGCCAAGTTCCTGACCAGCGCCAAGGGTCAGATCGGCGCGTTCAAGGCCAAGGGCCCGCTGCCCTCGTCGCCGCAGGCGCTCGACGACCCGGCGATCACCGGCGCCACCAACGCGTACTTCTCGGGGGCACCGGTCGGGGCCATCTTCGGCACCGGCGCGAAGAGCCTGAAGCCGGTCTACATGGGCCCGAAGAACCAGGCCGTCCGCACCGAGGTGGAGAACGCCGTACGGACCGTGGAGCTGGGTCAGCGCAGCCCCGCGCAGGGCTGGACCGACGCGGTGACCAACGCGAAGAAGGCCGCCGCCAAGTAGCCCGAGCATGCGTGCGGGCGGGCCTCGGAAGCAGAGGTCCCGCCCGCGCGACGGAAAGGAGTTCTCGGGCATGACCGTCCAGCTCGACGCCCGTCCGCCGGCCACACCGGCAACCGGTAACCCCCGCCAGTCCTCGGGTCGGCTCAGCCGATTCGACACCCGCTTCTCGCCGTACCTCTACATCGCCCCGTTTTTCGTGATCTTCGGCGTCTTCGGGGCGTACCCACTGGCGTACACCTTCTGGGTGTCGCTGCACGACTGGGACCTGCTCGGCACCGACCATCCGTTCGTCGGCGCGGAGAACTACACCCGGTTGCTCGCCGACGTCGACTTCTGGCACGCGCTGGTCAACACGCTGGGCATCTTCGTGATCTCCACGGTGCCGCAACTGCTCGCCGCGCTCTGGCTGGCCAACCTGCTCAACCGGGGGCTGCGGGCCCGCACCGGATGGCGGATGGCGGTGCTCGTCCCGAACGTCACCTCCACGGCCGCCGTGGCGATCGTCTTCGGCGTGCTCTTCGGTCGCGAGTTCGGCATGATCAACTGGCTGCTCGATCTGGTCGGGATGGACGCGATCGAGTGGAAGTCCAACCGGCTGGCCTCCTGGGTGGCCATCTCCGCCATGGTCGACTGGCGGTGGACCGGCTACAACGCGCTGATCCTGCTGGCCGCGATGCAGGCCATCCCCCGCGACCTGTACGAGGCGGCGGCTATCGACGGCGCCAGCCGGGCCCGACAGTTCTGGTCGGTCACCGTGCCGCTGCTCAAACCGACGATCATCTTCTGCGCCATCATCGCCACCATCGGCGGCCTGCAACTCTTCACCGAGCCCCGGATGTTCCACTCCGGCACCAACCCGATCCGCGGCGGGCCGCTGCGCGAGTCGCAGACCCTGACCATGTACATGTTCGAGAACGCCTTCGCCCCGCACTACAACTTCGGGTACGGCTCGGCAGTGGCCTGGCTGCTCTTCGCGCTCATCGCGATCGTCGCGGCGGTAAACGTGCTGATCCTGCGCCGACTCGGCGGCGGGAACCGCCCCAAGAAGGGAACCACCCGATGAGCCGGCTCTGGCGGGCCAGCCCGCTCACCTACCTTGCCCTGATCGTCGCCGCCGGCCTGTCGGTCTTTCCGATCTGGTGGATGTTCGTCGTCGCCAGCCGCAGCAACGACGCGATGGGTCAGCTGCCACCCCCGGTCACCCCCGGCGGCAACCTGGGCGCGAACATCGCCCGCCTGTTCGACAACACCGACGCGTACTTCCTGACCGGCCTGATCAACTCGGCGATCGTCGCGACCACTGTGACGGTCTCGGTGGTGTTCTTCTCCAGCCTGGCCGGGTTCGCCTTCGCCAAACTCAGGTTCCGTGGCCGTAACGCCCTGCTGCTGGTGATCATCGCGACCATGATGGTGCCGACGCAGCTCGGCGTGATCCCGCTCTACCTGCTCATGACGAAGCTGCACTGGAACGACCGGCTGCCCGCCGTGATCGTCCCGGTGCTGGTCACCGGGTTCGGTGTGTTCATGATGCGGCAGTACGCCGGCCAGGCCATCAGCGACGAACTGATCGAGGCCGCTCGGATGGACGGCTGTGGCACCGCCCGGACCTGGTGGCACGTCGTGGTGCCCGCCCTGCGTCCCGCCGCCGCCGTCCTCGGTCTGCTCACCTTCATGACCACCTGGAACGACTTCCTCTGGCCGTACGCTGTATTGAACGATCCGGCGAATCCGACAGTGCAGCTGTCCCTACGAGCACTGTCGGACGGGTATTACCAGGACATGTCGCAGGTGTTCACCGGAACGGCCATCGCGACGTTGCCCCTGCTACTGGTCTTCGTGTTGTTCGGCCGGCAGATCATCGGCGGGATCATGGAAGGTGCGGTCAAGGCGTGAACGAGCGGAGCGAGCAAACCGACAGGCACAGCAACGCACTCCGGTTTCCCGAGCACTTCCTCTGGGGGGCGGCCACCGCCGCGTACCAGATCGAGGGTGCGGCCCGCGACGACGGTCGCGGTCCGTCCATCTGGGACACCTTCAGCCGTACGCCCGGCAAGGTGTACCAGGGCCACACCGGCGACGTCGCCTGCGACCACTACCACCGGTACGCCGACGACGTGGCGCTGATGGCCGAGCTGGGCCTGCGGGCCTACCGGTTCTCGGTCGCCTGGCCGCGGATCCAGCCCGACGGCACCGGCCCGGCCAATCCCCGTGGGCTGGACTTCTACGACCGGCTCACGGACACGTTGCTCGACCGGGGAATCGACCCGATCGTCACCCTCTACCACTGGGACCTGCCACAGGCCCTCGGTGACCGGGGCGGCTGGACCAACCGGGACACCGCCGAGCACTTCGCCACCTACGCCACAGCGGTGTACGCCCGCCTCGGCGACCGGATCGACGTGTGGACCACGCTCAACGAGCCGTGGTGTTCGGCCTACCTCGGCTACGCGAACGGCCTGCACGCGCCGGGCGAGCAGGATCCGGCGGCGGCCTTCACCGCCGTACACCATCTGCTGTTGGGGCACGGCCTGGCGGCGCGGGCGCTGCGCGCGGCCGGCGCGCGCAGCGTGGGCGTCACCGTCAACCCGGCCGATGTACGCCCGGCCGACCCGGAGAGCGCGGCCGACGCCGCCGCGGTCCGCCTGGTCGACGGCCTGCACAACCGGATCTTCCTCGACCCGCTGCTGGCCGGGGGCTACCCGGACGACGTCCGCGAGCACGTGGCCCGGATCGTCGAGCCGACGTTCATCCGCGACGGCGACGAGAAGCTGATCGCTGCCCCGATCGACCTGCTCGGCATCAACTACTACGCCCCGAGTTACGTGGCCGGTCGGCCCGACGGCGCCGGCAACGGCGCCTATCCGGGCACCGAGGGCGCTGTGCACTTCCTGCCACCGGCCGGGCCGCTCACCGACATGGGCTGGATGATCGAACCGGCCGGGCTCACCCGGTTGCTGGAGCGGATCGCCGCAGACTACCCCGGGGTGCCGCTGCTGATCACCGAAAACGGTGCGGCGTTCCCCGACAAACCCGGCGCCGACTCGCCCGACGGTCCGGCGCAGGTGATCGACGCCGATCGCATCGCCTATCTCGACGGGCACCTCCGTGCGGCGCACGAAGCGATCTCCCGGGGCGTGGACCTGCGCGGTTATCTCGTATGGTCATTCCTGGACAACTTCGAGTGGGCGGAGGGTTACCGCAAGCGGTTCGGGATCGTGCACGTCGACTACCTGACCCAGCGGCGCACACCGAAGGCCAGCGCCCGGTGGTACCAGGAGGTGATCTCCCGGAACGGGCTGTGACGAGCGGGGGGAAGGCGCGATGACGACGGCGCAGCGGCCGACGCTCGAAGCGGTGGCAGCGCGGGCCGGGGTGTCCCGCGCCACCGTGTCCCGGGTGGTCAACGGCTCCACCACCGTCGCCGAACCGATCCGCGAGGCGGTCACCCGGGCGGTCGCCGAGTTGGGGTACGTCCCCAACCTGGCCGCCCGCAGTCTGGTCACCCAGCGCACCGACTCGATCGCCCTGGTCATGCCGGAGGCGGCCACCCGGGTCTTCTCCGACGACCAGGTCTTCCCCGGCATCATCCGGGGCGTCAGCCAGGAGTTGGAGGCGGCCGACAAGCAACTGGTGCTGATGCTCGCCGGCTCGCCGGCCGGGCACCAGCGGGTCGAGCGGTACACCACCGGCCGGCACGTCGACGGCGTGCTCTTCGCGTCGCTGCACGGTGCCGACCCGCTGCCCGGCACGCTGGCCCGGCTCGGCATCCCGGTGGTGGTCAGCGGTCGACCACTCGGCGACGTGCCCGTCCCGTACGTCGACGTCGACCACGTGGCCGGGGTGACCGCAGCCGTCCGGCACATGATCGACAGCGGTCGTCGACGGATCGCGACAATCGCCGGGCCACATGACATGGTCGCCGGGATCGAACGGCTCAGCGGCTACCGCAGCACCGTCGCCGACGCGGGGCTGCCCGAGCTGATCGCCATCGGTGACTTCACCCGGGAATCCGGGTCGGCGGCGATGCGCCACCTGCTCACCGAGCACCCCGACCTCGACGGCGTCTTCGCCGCCTCCGACCTGATGGCCCACGCCGCCCTGCGGACGCTGCGCGAGGCCGGTCGGCGGGTGCCGGACGATGTGGCTGTGGTCGGCTTCGACGACATCGAGACCGCCGCCTACACCGAGCCGCCGCTGACCACCGTCCGGCAGCCGATCGTGGAGCTTGGCCGCCGGATGACCCGCCAACTGCTCCGGCTGGCCGCCGGGGAGACCATCGAGCAGGCGGTCATGCTCCCCACCGAGTTGATCCTGCGCGACTCGGCGTAGCCGGGGGCCCTCCTCGACGAGGAGAGCCCCCGGGACCCGCTAGCAGTGCCAGGTCCGATGCCCGTGCTGGCCGGTCAGCTCTCCGCGTCCCGACGGCGGCGCACAGCGATCAGCGTGGCGCCGAGCGCCACCGCACCGATACCGAGGATGGCCATCGGGATCAGGCCGTCGCTCGCCGACGTGCCGGTGATCGGCAGGTGGCTCTTCGTCGGGGTGGCCGTGGGCGGCGCACTGGTGGGCGGCTGGGTGGTGGGCGGCGGCGTGGTGGGCGGCGGCGTGGTGGGCGGCGGCGTGGTCGGCTGACCGCTGGCGGCACAGGTGTGCGTCAGCACGAAGAACTCTGCCGTACCGGTGATCACCGCGGTGGCGTCGGTCAGCGTCCAGCCGGCCGGCAGCCGGATCCACGCCTTGCTGGTGCCCATGTTGTTGACGATCGCCCCGCCGTCGGTGGGGATCGTCCGGGTCACGGTGCCGTCGTTCGGGATGCTCCAGGTGCCGGTGACCGTGACGAACTGACCGGAGGTCTCCGGGTTGCCTGGCAGGTTGAACACCCACACGTCCTGGTCCGGGAACGGCCCACCGCCGAGGTTCGGATCGCAGTTCTGCGTGAAGGCGGCCGCTGTCGTGGGGACGTTGCCGGGGTTGATGTCGATCGTGCTCGGCGCGGGCGGCTGGATCGGCTGAGCCTGGGCGGCGCTCGCCGCCCCGGCCAGGAACGCACCGGCTGCCACACCGGTGGCGACGAGTTTGACGAGTGCTGCTCTCATGTTTTCCCCATGGTTTGTGGTTGATAAAGAGGTTTCTTACCGACTATGAAAGTTAGTCGGCCTCGGGCTGCTTGTGGGTGATTTGCGTGGTTTGGGTAGGCGGACGGATCGCGGCTACGCGACGGGAAGGTGGCCCGCCTTCAGCCTGCTGACCGGCGGCGCCAGCTGGCGCGGCGCCGCGCTCGCAAGATCCGCGCAACTTCAGAGAAATATGCCCTCACGGCCCTCGGAGGCCACTCTTTCCCTGAAGTCGCTGCCTGCCGCCGCCGGGTTAATGCGTCGCCCCGGCACCCGATCCTCGTTAGCCTCGCCGGCATGCCGGATCCCGTCACGCTGCTGCACGTGCCCGCCCTCTCCGATCTCGCCGAGTACGCGTACGCAGCCACCGTCGAGCCGCCCGCCCGGCTGGTGTTCACCGCCGGCGCCTGCCCGCTCGACGCGGAGGGTCGGACCGTCGCGCCGGGCGACCACGCCGGGCAGGCCCGGCAGGTGATGGCGAACCTGGAGACCGCCCTCGGGGCCGCCGGCGCCCGACTGACCGACGTGGTCAAGACCACGGTGTACGTCGCGTCGTCCGAGCAGGCCGATCTCGTCAAGGCCTGGGAGGTGGTACGGGACTCGTTCGGCGACCACGAGCCGCCCAGCACCCTGCTCGGCGTGGCCGTGCTCGGCTACACCGACCAACTCGTCGAGGTCGAGGCCGTCGCCGCCGTACGGATGGAGGCCTGACATGCGGATTCGTGTGGCGCAGCCCGACGACGCCCCAGCCGTGGTGGCGCTGCGGGCAATGGTCTACCCGTATCTGGTGCGTGGCGTCGAGTCGACCCGGAAAATGATCACCGAGCCGCCACCCGAGGAGGATTGGACCGCTTTCGTGGCTGAGGTCGACGACCAGGTGGTCGGTTGGGTGTCCGCCGAACGCATCGGCTCGACATCGGCGGCGAACTTCGGTGGCATCAACCTGCTGCATGTGCACCCGGAGCACCGGCGGCGCGGCATCGGCACCGCCCTGCTGACCGCCGCGACCGACTACCTCCGCCCGTTGGGAATCCGCCGGGTGCGTGCCATGGCACAGCCCGATGCGCTGCCGTACGCCCGGCAGCACGGCTACGAGCCCAGTCGGGAGGTGCGCTACTCGGCGCTCGACCTGAATCCGGCACCTGCGCTACCGGAACCGCCCCCGGGTGTGCGGCTGCGTCCGATCGCCGACCTGGACCCGCACCTTCTGTACGCGGCGGACGTGGCCTCGGCCGTCGACGAACCGGGCGATGTGCCGGTCGACGCGAAGAGCTACCAGAGCTGGCAGTACGACGTGTGGAACAACCTCGGGCTGGACAAGGCGGCCAGCATGGCGGCCGAGGTCGATGGTGTGGTGGTCGCCTTCAGCCTGGTAAAGCGGGACAGCGACCGGATGTGGTCGGACTACACCGGCAGCGTCCCGGCGTACAGGGGCCGAGGGCTGGCCCGGCTGGCCAAGGAGGCGGCGCTGCACCGGGCCGCCGCGAACGGCGTGCGCGTCGCGTACACCTCGAACGACGAGGCGAACGGGCCGATGCTCGCAATCAACGCCCGACTGGGCTACCGACCGGTGGCATCCCAGTGGTCCTGCCTGGCCGAGCTGACGTGATCAGCAGTCAGCCTTGAGGCGAAGGTGGACGTCCACCAGGAACCCGTTCCTCAATAGCGATCGGCCCGGCGCGATCGGCGGGCCAGGGACAGCCACCCGAGAAAGCGGGTGTGCATCACGGCGAGATCCGCGCGACCGCCCAGGCCGTACATGTCGTCGACGGCCTCTTGCATTGACGAGGCTAGGTAGAACGCCAGAGCGATCGAGTGACCGTAATAATCGGCAATAAGGTCGAGTTGAGCCGGACCGCAGGGCCAGGGCGCGGCGCAGTTGCGACACAGCCATGCGGGGCGCATCGGCAGGTGCGGCCGAGGGCGGGCGGTCATCCGACCCTCACCGGTCCCGTACCGGGGCTTTTGCAGACCGAGACGTATGCACGGGCGACACTTCAAGCCGGTGGGCTTCTCACTACTGACGAAGCCAGGCGGCGGGTCCGGTCACGAATGGACCGGCAAGCGGTACTTGATCGCGAGGATCCGCCTCACCTGGTGATCGTGCTTGATGCGGCAGTGCTCCGGCGAACGGTGAACGACGACCGCACGCTAATACGTGAACAGCTCGAACACCTCGCGGCCGTCGCCGAGCTGCCGCACGTGCAAATCCATGTCGTGCCGGATGATGCGGGGCTCTACCCTGGCCTTCAAGGCGGGTTCATCCTCGCCACGATGCCCGACGACACGGTCGTCGGGCATACGGACTACCAGGTGCGATCGCAGACCGTTAGCGGCGCGGGCGAGATTGCTACGCTCCAAAAGACGTGGGAGGCCGTACTTCGGGACGCACTCCCCCGCCGACCCTCTCTAGATTTGATCAAGGAAGCGGCGAAGACAAGGACATGACCGACGCCCGTTGGCGCAAGTCGACGAAGTCCGGGACGAACGGTGGCAACTGTGTCGAGGTCGCCGACAACCTGCCCGGCGGCGTGCTGGTCCGGGATACCAAGGACCGTGACGGCGGAACCCTGACCTTCGGGCCGGCAGCCTGGCGCGCCTTCGTCGCGGAGTTGTCCGAGCGACCGTAACCGCCTTAAGCCGCGTGATTAGCACCCGTCCCGACTGCACCTGCCTGATTTGCGGTGATCACTTGATGATGAGTAGTTCAGAGCCGCTCCTGACAACTACTCACCATCAAATGATCAAGGGGAGATGCCCCTACGCGACGGTGTCGTCGAAGACCCGGCGTGCCGTCGCGTGGGTGTCGGCGCCGAAGAGCACCAGGCGGGCCTCGGTGACGGTGGCGGGGGTGGTCGAGCGCAGCACCGCCAGCGCCTGACCGACAGCGTCGTCGACCGGCCAGCCGTAGATGCCGGCGGAGATCAGCGGGAAGGCCACCGTGCTCGCGCCCACCTCGTCGGCTACCGCGAGACTGTTGGCGTAGCAGTCGCGCAGCAGCGCCGACCGGTCCTCGCTGGCCGACCAGACCGGCCCAACGGTGTGGATCAACCAGCGGGCCGGCAGTTCCCCGGCCGTGGTCGCCACCGCCTGCCCGGTGGGCAGGCCCTTGCCGTAGCGGGACGCCCGAAGCGCCCGGCACTCGGCCAGGATCGCCGGCCCGCCGCGCCGATGGATGGCGCCGTCGACCCCGCCGCCGCCGAGCAGGGACGAGTTCGCGGCGTTCACGATGGCGTCCACCCGCTGGGCAGTGATGTCCCCCTCGACCAGGGTGATCTTTACGGCTAGCTCCTTTCGACGGAGGGGCCGCCGGGCGGCGCGGACAGTGGGCCGTCGATCGACTGGCCCATCGAGCGGCGGGCCAGCAGCGTGGCACCGGCGACCGCGGCCGGCATTATCAGCACGGCGCCGAGCGGAATCAGGAAGCAGAGGAAGACGGCCACGCCGAAGCCGAGCGCGGTGGGCCGGTCGGCCTTCAGGATTGTCCGGCGCTGCGGCAGCCGCATCCCGCGACGGTAGAACGGCGCACCGACCAGCTCCACGGCGAGGAACCAGCCGCCCACGGCCGCCCCGATGACCGGGACGACCGTCTGGCCGACCACCGGGATGAAACCGGCGAGGAAGAGCGGGATGCCGACCAGCGCCGTGAGCGCCACCAGGCGTACCGAGTCGGCGAGGCTGCGGCGCAGCGACGACCAGAACGGCACGTCCACCGCGCCCGGCGTGCCGCCGTACCGCTGCTCGACCTGCTCGGAGATCTTCTCGTAGAACGGGTCGCCGATGACCAGGGTGACAGCGGTGAAGGTGAGCACCCCGAGTAGGCCGCCCAGCCCCAGGAAGGCCAACCCGGCGATCACCCGGACCAGGCTGCGGCCAGTGCTCGACCAGTCGTCGGCGAACGGGGTGACCAGCGCGGCCAGATCGTCCACGAAGTACACCAGCGTGCCGAGCGCGGCCAGGAAGAGCGCGCCGGAGATCAGCGCCGGCACGATGCCGAGCAGCATCAACCCCGGGCTGCGGACGTAAAGGCCCAACCCGCGCAGGAGTAGCCCCGCCCCGGCGAGGAAGCGTCCAACGACTCCGGTCACCGGGCTGGCGATTCTGCTGGCATCCACGATCGAGCAGCCTAACGAGCGGTCATCGAATCCGCCGGGCGGAGCGCTAGCAGCGGCTCGCCGCGTACACATCAACCTGTTGACGGACGGCAGCGATCCACCGGGGACGCCGGGACCCGTCGCCGACCGGTCGATTCGCCGCCGCGTCACCACGACAACCCTTGAGGGGTACGAAGTCAGCGGCGGCGGAAGGCGGCACGATGCCGGTCATCGAGGTGACCCACCTGAAGAAACGGTACGGCGACCTGGTGGCGGTGGACGACGTATCGCTCGCCGTGGAGGCCGGGGAGATCTTCGGCGTCCTCGGTCCGAACGGCGCCGGCAAGACCACCACCGTGGAGTGTGTCGCCGGGCTACGCGTCCCCGACGGGGGCGGGGTGTCGGTCCTCGGGCTCGACCCCCGCCGGGACGCGGCCCAGCTGCGCCAGCGGGTCGGGGTGCAACTCCAGGAGAGCCAACTGCCGGACCGGTTGCGGGTGGCGGAGGCGCTGGAGCTGTACGCCTCGTTCTATCGGAACCCGGCCGACCCGGCCGAGCTGATCGACAAGCTAGGCCTGGGCGACAAGCGGAACACCTCTTACAAGAAGCTCTCCGGCGGTCAGAAGCAGCGGCTCTCCATCGCGCTCGCCCTGGTCGGCAACCCGGAGATCGCCATCCTCGACGAGCTGACCACCGGGCTGGACCCGCAGGCCCGCCGGGACACCTGGGGTCTGATCGAACAGGTCCGTGACAGCGGGGTGACAGTCGTGCTGGTCACCCACTTCATGGAGGAGGCCGAGCGGCTCTGCGACCGGGTCGCGGTGATCGACCGGGGTCGGGTGGTCGCCCTGGACAGCCCGGCGGGCCTGGTGTCGACGGTGGCCCCGGAGCAGCGGATTCGGTTCCGGCCCTCGGCCCCGGTCGACGACCGGCTCCTCACCGACCTGCCCGAGGTCTCCGCCGTGCAGCGCACCGGCAGCCAGGTGGTGGTGACCGGCACCGGCGAGTTGCTGCACGCGGTCACCTCGGTGCTCGCTCGTCACCAGATCGTCGCCGCGGACCTGCGGCTGGAGCAGTCCACCCTCGACGACGCCTTCGTCGAGCTGACCGGGCACCGGCCCGCCAACTGAGAGGGAGCCACCATGCACGCCTTCCGCCAGATCCTGAAGGTCGAGGCACGGCTCTATCTGCGGGACCTGCCGACGCTGCTCGTCACCGTCGGGCTGCCCACACTGATCCTGGTGGTGCTCGGGCTGGTCCCCTCGCTACGTAAGCCGGATCCGACCTTCGACGGGCAGACCTTCGTCAGCTACTTCGCCCCGTCGCTGCTGGTCGTCACCCTCGCCATGGTCGGGGTGAACACCCTGCCCGCCGTGCTGGCCACCTACCGGGAACGCGGCGTGCTGCGCCGGCTGTCGACCACCCCGGCGCACCCGGCGGCCCTGCTCGCCGCCCAACTGGTGCTGGCCCTGGCCGGGATCCTGGCCAGCGCACTGCTGCTCATCATCGTCGCCCGGCTGGCGTTCGGGGTGCCGCTCCCCCGGCACCCGCTCGGCTTCACGCTGGCGTTCGTCCTCGGCACGGCGGCGCTGCTGGCGCTCGGCCTGCTCGTCGCCGCCGTGGCCCGGACGACGAAGGCGGCACAGGCCCTGGCCGTGCCGCTGTTCCTGGTCACCATGTTCTTCGGCGGGGTCTACCTCCCCCGGTTCCTGCTCCCGGACGTCGTGGCGCGGATCGGCGACTACACGCCGCCCGGGGTGCAGGCGCTCCTCGACGCCTGGACCGGCACCCCGCCGCGGCCGCTGCACCTGGGGATAATGGCGGTGATCGCCGTGGCGGCCGGCGCCAGCGCGGCGAAAATGTTCCGCTGGGAGTGAGCGGAGATGCGATGACCTGCAACGGTGGGCACGACCGTCTGACCAGTTGGCGGGAACGCGAGGCGAGCCTCTACCGGGTGTTCCCCTTCGGCGGGCTGGCCCTGGGCACCCTGCTGGCCCTCGTCGCACCGGCACCCCACCATCTCGGCGCGCTGCCCACCCTCGCCGTCGCCGTGGCGGCCGGATGCTGGGTCGCCTGGTTCGTCACGTTGCACCCCGGCTGGCAGAGCCGGCGTGGGCTGATGGCGGTCTACTACGCCGGGCTGCTCACGTTCGCCGCCGCACTGGTGGCCGCCAGTCCGTGGTACGGCTTCTTCGCCTGGATCGGCTACATCCACGCCTTTCCGGTGCTGCCCGGGCGCTGGCGGGTCGCCGGCGTGGTCACCACGGCCGCCCTGGTCGCCACGTCTCAGGGCGGAGGCCTGTCGGTGGTGGTGTCGCACTGGCCGCTCTGGCTGGTGCTGGTGCTGTTCAACCTGGTGGTGGCCGGCTCGGTGAGCTGGTTCGCGATGATCGCCGAACAGGAGGACGCCAAACGCCGCCGGTTGGTGGCGGAACTCGGCGAGGCCAACCACCAACTCACCGAGACGGCCCGGGAGAACGCCGGGCTGCACGCCCAACTGCTCACCCAGGCCCGGGAGGCCGGCGTGCTGGACGAGCGGCAACGGATGGCACGGGAGATCCACGACACCCTGGCGCAGGGGTTGACCGGCATCATCACCCAACTGGAGGCCGCCGAGCAGAGCCGCGACCGGTCCGCCGACTGGCGCCGGCACGTCGACAACGCGCTCGCACTGGCCCGGGAGAGCCTCACCGAGGCCCGCCGCTCGGTACAGGCGGTCCGTCCGGAACCGTTGGAGACGGCCCGCTTACCCGACGCACTGGTCGAGCTGGGCGGCCGCTGGTCGGCCCTCAACGGTGTACGGGCCGACGTGGCCACCACCGGAATGCCCCGCCCGCTGCACCCGGAGGTGGAGGTGACCCTGCTGCGGGCCGCCCAGGAGGCGCTGTCCAACGTGGCCCGGCACGCCGCCGCGTCGCGGGTCGGGCTGACCCTGTCGTACATGGCGGACGTGGTCACGCTCGATGTCCGTGACGACGGGGCCGGCTTCGACATCACCGACCGGCCGGCGCCCCGCGAGCCCGGCGGCGGGTACGGGCTGACTGCCATGCGGCAGCGGGTGACCCGGGTCGGTGGCGAGTTGGCAGTCGAATCCGAGCCGGGAGGCGGCACCGCGATCTCGGCGTCCGTCCCCGCGCTCCCCGGAGGTGCCGGTTGACCGCCCCGGTCCGACTGCTGATCGTCGACGACCATCCGGTCGTGCGGGACGGTCTGCGGGGGATGTTCACCGGCGACCCCGATTTCGAGGTGGTGGGCGAGGCGGCGGACGGTGCGGAGGCGTTGGTCCTGGTGGCGACGCTGCGGCCGGACGTGGTGCTGATGGACCTGCGGATGCCCGGCATGGACGGGGTGACCGCCATCGGCAGGCTGGCTCGCGCCGGCAGCGCCGCCCGGGTGCTGGTGCTGACCACCTACGACACGGACGCGGACGTGCTGCCCGCGATCGAGGCCGGTGCGACCGGTTACCTGCTCAAGGACACCCCTCGGGAGGATCTGGTTCGCGCGGTCCGGGCGGCGGCCCGGGGTGAGTCGGTGCTCGCGCCGAGCGTCGCCGGCCGGCTGATGGGTCGGCTGCGCGCTCCCGCCGAGGAGCCGCTCAGTCAACGGGAGTTGGAGGTGCTCACCCTGGTGGCCCGGGGTGCCTCCAACCGGGAGGCGGCGACCCGCCTGTTCATCAGCGAGGCCACCGTCAAGACGCACCTGCTGCACGTGTACGCCAAGCTCGGGGTCAACGACCGGGCCGCCGCGGTGGCCACCGCGTACGACAGAGGGTTGCTGACCCCCGGCGGGCGGTGAGCGGCACCGGGCAGGATGGGCGGGTGCGCGCGTCCCGACTGATCTCGTTGCTGTTGCTGTTGCAGTCGCGCGGGTCGATGACTGCGAGCGAGCTGGCCCGGGAGTTGGAGGTTTCCGAGCGGACCGTCTACCGGGACGTCCTGGCGCTCTCCGCAGCGGGGGTGCCGGTCTACGCCGACCGGGGGCGGGCCGGCGGTTACCGCCTGCTCGGCGGGTACCGCACCCGGTTGACCGGGCTGACCAGGGACGAGGCGGAGGCGCTCTTCCTCACCGGGCTGCCCGGGCCGGCCGGCGAGATGGGGCTCGCCGACGCGGTCGCGTCCGCCGAGCTGAAGGTGCTCGCCGCGCTGCCACCCGCCCTGCGCGACGCGCCGGCCCGTGCCGGGCAGCGGTTCCACCTGGACGCGCCGGGCTGGTTCCGGGAGAACGCGGCACCGCTCTGGCTGCCCGAGCTGGCCCGGGCGGTCTGGGGCGACCGGGTGGTGGAGCTGCGCTACCGACGCGGCGACCGGGAGGTGACCCGCCGGGTCCAGCCGTACGGCCTGGTGCTCAAGAGCGGTGTCTGGTATCTGGTCGGCCGGGTCGGCGAGAACGTGCGCACCTACCGGGTGGACCGGGTCACCGGGGTCGAGGTGGGCGACGAGCACTTCGACCGCGACGAGGGCTTCGACCTGGCCGGGCACTGGCGCGAGCAGGCCGGGTCGTTCCTGCGGACCATGCTGCGGGCCGAGGTCACCGTCCGGCTGAGCCCCGCCGGCCTGCGCCGGCTCCGGCACCTGGTCGATGCTCCCTTCGTGTACGACGAACTGGTCGCCGCCGCCGGCGAACCCGACGGGCAGGGCTGGGTGGTGGCGCGGCTGCCCGTCGAGTCGGTCCCGGTGGCGTACCACCAACTGCTGGGGCTCGGCCCCGAGGTGGAGGTCCTCGACCCACCGGAGCTACGGCAGTTGTTCGCGGCGAGCGCCGAGCGGCTCGGGGCGCTCTACCGGTAGCCGGTCACGTCCGCCGGCTTGCCCGCGTCGACCACCTCGGTGATGTAGCGGAAGCCCTCGGGTTGGCTGCCGTCCAAATCGGTGAACCCGTACACCTTGGACAGCGTGCCGGCGTCGACGGATTTGCCGCTCCAGCGGGCCTTCTCCTCGTCGGCGGCGAGCGCGGCCACCGCCCGGCCGACGAAGGCCGGGGTCTCCGAGATGAGGAAGTTCGGGTCGGTGGCGGCGCCGTCGCGCCAGTTCTCCTCGGTCACGCCGAAGTGCTCGAGCATCGCCTCGGAACGGATCCAGCCGGGGGTCAGCGCCACGGCCGTGCAGCCGTGCGGTTTCAGCTCGTGCGCCTGGCTGAAGGCGAGCCGGTTGACGGAGACCTTGGCCAGGTCGTAGAAGACCGACAGCCGGTAGTTCTCGTCGTTGTACGCCTTGGTGCCGTCGCCCATCTCCACCACCAGTCCGCCGGGCTTGCGGATCAGCAGCGGCAGGGCGAAGTGGCTGGTGATGATGTGCGTGTCGACGGCCAGCCGCAGGGTACGGAAGCCGGCGTCGAGCGGCTGCTCCCAGACCGGCTTGTCCCAGGTGACGAGCGGGTCGCCGCCCCAGATGTCGTTCACCAGCACGTCGAGTCGGCCCTGCTCGGCGTCGATCCGTGCGACCAGGTCGCGGACCTGCTCGGGCACGAGGTGGTCGACCTGAACGCCGATGCCGGTGCCGCCGGCCGCGCTGACCAGCTCGGCGGTCTCCTCGATGGTCTCGGGCCGGTCCATTTCGGAGCGGCCGGCCCGGGTGCTGCGACCGGTGGCGTAGACAGTGGCACCGGCCGCGCCGAGCTGAACGGCGATCTGTCGGCCGGCACCACGGGTGGCTCCGGCGACGAGCGCGATCTTTCCTGTGAGCGGTTGTGTCATGCCTTCGACGTTGTCAGGAATACCTGACAACCGACGTCCGAATTCGTTGTTCGATCTAGTCGACCAGTCGGACCCGGACCCGGCGGTTGGCCCGGCCCTTGCTCTCGACCTTGACCACCTGCACCTTGCCGATCTGGGCGGTGGAGGCGACGTGGGTGCCGCCGTCGGCCTGCACGTCCAGCCCGACGATGTCGACGATCCGGACCTCCTGCTCGTCCGGCGGGATGAGGTTGGACTGGGTGCGGATGATGTCCGGCAGGGCCAGCGCCTCGGTGCGCGGCAGCACCCGGGTGGCGACCGAGCGGTCGGCGGCCACCTCGGCGTTGACCAGCTCCTCGATGCGGGCCTTGAAGTCCGGGGGCACCTCGGGGAGGTTGAAGTCCATCCGGGCCTCGCCCGGCTCCATGTTGCCGCCGGTGACGAGCGCGCCGAAGTCGCGGAACACCACACCGCAGAGCACGTGCAACCCGGAGTGGGTACGCATCAGCCGGGTACGGCGCTCGTCCTCCACCGCACCGACGACCTCGGTGCCGACCGGCGGCAGCGGGTCCCCCTCGGCGGGGATCAGGTACGGGTCGTCGCCCTTGCGGGTGCCGACGATCCGGGTCTGCACGCCCTGCCAGAGCAGCACGCCATGGTCGGGTGGTTGACCACCGCCGCCCGGGTAGAACGCCGAACGGTCCAGCACGATGCCCTGCTCCGCATCGGCGTGCAGGATCGTGCACGTCCATTCGCGCACTGTCGGGTCGGCAAGGTCCAGCCGGTGCGTCCGGCCATGTTGTGTGACGCCCATGACAGGGCAGGTTACTCGTTCAGGAAGCCGGAGATGCGGTCCCGCAGGTCGGCGCGTTCCGACCAGAGCACGCCGGGCCGGTCGTACACGTGCAGGGTGGCCTGGGGCAGCGCGACGGCGAGCCGCTCGGCGACCTCGACCGGGTGCAGGTCGTCGCCCGCGCAACCGATCACCAGGGCCGGCGCGGTGACCGCCGTCAGGTCACCGATCTGGCGCAGCGGTGTCTGGTCGGTGAGCGTGGCCAGCCCGTCGGCCAAACCGTCGCGGAGCAGTTGGTCGAGCCGTTGTCGCAGGTACGCCCAGCCGGCCGGGGTGTTGCGCACCGCCGGGGGCAGCTCCAGCGTGACGATGTCGGCGACCTCCGAGGCCACCCCGCTCTCCACCGCCTCCAGCAGGTCGGTGACGCGTTCCCGGGCGATCGGCCCGCGTGGCTCGTCGAGGACCGCGGGCAGGAAGAAGACCAGCTTGTCGAAACGCTCCGGGCTCTCCGCGAGGAGTCGGCAGAGGGCACCCGCGCCGAGGCTCGCGCCGAACGCCCGGCTGGCGCCGCCGAGGTCGGCGATCGCCCGCAGATCCCGGGCCAGGTCCAGGTAGTCCCACGGCCCGTCCGGGGCGTCGGAACGGCCGTGCCCACGGAACTGGAAGAACAGCTTGCGGCCGTTCACCCCACTGCCGAACGGGCGGGTGGTGGCGATGCCCTGGCCCAGCCCGTGTGCGAACACGGTGACCGGGTCACCGGTGCCGGTGACCAGCCGCTCCAGCCGTACGCCGTGCGGGGTGGTGACCAACTCGGTCTCCGGTTCCGGCAGCGCCGGGCGGCCGGTACGCGGCCCACCCGGCCCGGGCCCCCAGGTGCGGGGCCCGCTGTCGGGTGGGGGCGGCCAGCGAAAACCTCTCACCAGAACCCTTTGCCGTCGCTCAGGTCGCGGAGCCCGACCCGGACGTCGAGCAGGTAGATGAGCGCGGCGGCGATGCCGATCAGTCCGAAGAGGCTGATCGGACCGAAGCCGAGCAGGGTGAGCACGAGGCAGACCGCCAGGATGGCGATCCAGCCGCCCTTGGGCAGCGTGCCGATGGCGGGGAAGGCGTCGGAGCGCTGCGTGACGGCGTGCACCAGCGCGACACCCTGGATGATCAGCGCGAAGACGAGCAGAATCAGCTCGATCACGTAGCGGACTTCGAACGCGAAGATCGGCGCGGCGTTGGCCATGTCGGCAAGTTTATGTCCACGACCCCGGCTACGTCCGACAAGGACGCCGCCGGGGTCGTCGACCCGACGAGTTACTCGGCGGCCGGACGGGTCCGCTTGGTGGCCCGGGGAAGCTTCGCCGACGGGGTCTCGACCGGCTTGGCAGCCTTCGGCGCACGGGCGACCTTCTTGACCGCGGCCGGCTTGGCCTCGGCGATCTCGGCCACGTCGGCCGGGGTCGGCGCGTCGGCCGGGGCCGCGGCGGTGGGGGTGGTGACAGCCGCAGTGGTGGCCGGCGTCACGGCCTCGGTGGCCTCGATGTCGGCGTTCACCGTCTCGGCAGCCTCCAGCACGCCGGCACCGACGACCCGCTCGCCCCGGGCGACCAGCGCGCCGTACGCGGCGAACGCGCGCTCCTGGGCGACCTGGGCGCCTGCGACCACCAGGGCGGCGTTGCGGGTCGCGGCGGCGCGCAGCTTGTCGATGTCGGCCACCTCGCGCAACTTCGCCAGGTCGGCGGTCTCGTTGGCGGTGCGCAGCGTCTCGGTGGCCTTCTGCTTCAGCTCGAACCCGGTCAGCACGGCCCGACCACCCAGGTCGGCGACGACTCGGGTGCTGAGGACGCCGACCACGGCCGGCAGCTTGCGCAGCTGCTCGATGGCCAGCTCACCGGCGCCGGCTGCGGCGTAGATCGGGGCGGGGATGCGGTTGGTCTTCGGCTCGCTCATGACGTCTCCTCTTCGGCCGCCTCGGCGGCCTTCTTCTTCTGGGGGATGCTGGTGCTGCCCGGGGCGGGAGCGGTGCCCGCCTCGGTCACGGCGACCGACTCGAGGACGGCCTCGGTCGGGGTGCCGCCCGCGGTGGTGGGGCCGGTGGCAGCCACGTTGGCCAGGTCGGCGGCCTGGCTGGCGGGCTGATCTGCGGGCTGGTCGGTCTGGCGGGCCTCGGCTTCGGCCTGGGCCTCGGCCAGCCGGGTGTTCTCCCGGCGGAACGTCTCGTAGATCTGACTGAGCGACTGCTTCTGCGCCATCGTCAGGTCGGCGTCCACGGCGATGGCGGCGAGCACGCCGTGGCCTTCCTTGTCGTCGAGCAGACCGGCGCGCAGGTACATCGCCGGCGTGGAGACCCGCAGCGCGCTCGCCAGTTGCTGGAGCACCTCGGCGCTGGGTTTGCGCAGGCCGCGCTCGATCTGGCTGAGGTACGGGTTGCTGACCCCCGCCTGCTCGGCGAGCTGCCGTAGCGAGATCTTGGCGTTGCGCCGCAGATCGCGGATGAACCCGCCGACGTCGGGAAGGTCCTTGGGTGTGGCCATGGCAGCGACGCTAATCGCCCGCGCTAGCTCCTGCAAGCAGAACGCTAACCATAGTTAGCAAGGTCTCAGCATCGCGTTTGCGCGCCGCTCGGCCGATCCGTACGGTCCGAGCGTGCACAAGATCACAGTCAATGGAGCAAGCATCGCGTACGACGAGGCCGGCACCGGCTCGCCAGTCGTCCTGCTGCACGCCGGAATCGCCGACCGGCGGATGTGGCGGGGGCAGGTGTCAGCGCTCGCCGCCCGACACCGGGTGATCGTCCCGGACCTGCGCGGCTACGGCGACTCGGAACTCCCCCCGGCACCGTTCACGCACCACGACGACGTGGCCGGACTGCTGGACGCGCTCGACCTGCCCCGGGCCGCCCTCGTCGGCTGCTCCTTCGGCGGGGCGGTCGCCATCGACACCGCGCTGGCCCACCCCGACCGGGTGAGCGCGCTCGCGCTGTTCGACACGGCGGTCTCCGGCAACGAGTGGTCCGACGAGGCGAACGACCTCTGGGACGACCTGGTGGGAGAGGTCGACCCGGACGACTTCGTCGCGGGAGCGGCCGGTGAGGTGCGGTTCTGGGTGGTCGGCCCGGGACGCCAGCCGGAGGACGTCGACCCGGAGCTTGTCGCGTTCGCGCAGGAGATGGACCAACGTGCCCTCGCCGCCGAGCTGGCGCTGGGCGCGGTCGAGGTGGGAGAGCTGACGCCGCCGGCGATCGGCCGTCTCAGCGAGCTGAAGATTCCTGTCCTGGTCACCGCCGGCGCCGCCGACGTGCCGGACATCAGTCGACTCGCCGACCGGATCGCCGCCGAGGTCCCCGGCGCGGTACGACTGCCCGACGTGCCAGACGCCGCCCACCTGCTGCCGCTGGAGCGTCCGGAGCCGGTCAACGCCGCGTTGCTCGACTTCCTGAGCTAGGTGTACTGCCCAGGCACGTTGCCTTACGTCGCGCGACGAGCGCTGTACCTCAGAGTCATATTCCTACCCCTGAGGTACAGCGCTCGTTACGGAGTTGGCCGGGCCGGCGCTTCGGCGGTATCACCAGAGCGGACGGACCGCCCCGACCGGGACCCCGCCGCCGAAGAGCGGCACCTCGGCGTACTCGGTCAGCACCGGGGCGTCCACGCCGAGCCGCCGCAGCGCGGAGACCAGTACCGGCATTCGGGCCCGGTCGGCGCCGTCGTCGATCTTCAGTGCCACGGCGCCGACGCCCGGCAGCGCCACGGCGATCACACCCTCGGCGCCAACCTTGGCCAGCAGCCCCGGCACACCACGCATCAGCCGGGTGTCGTCCGCCTGGGTTCCGCCCACGATCTCCGGGTGCGCCCGCATCGCGTCGGCCACCGTGCGCGGCACCGAGCCGGACTCGGCGTCAACCAGCCGGAGGTACGCCCCGGCCAGGCCGGTCAGCGACACCGCGAGCACCGGGGCACCGCAGCCGTCGACCCCCACCGCCGCCGCCTGCTCGCCGGTGAACTCCTCGATGGCGGCCCGCAACCGCTGCTGCAGCGGGTGCTCGGGCCGCCAGTAGCCCTCCCGGGGCCAACCGGCGGCCTCGCAGGTCAGCAGCATCCCGCTGTGCTTGCCGGAGCAGTTCATCTGCACCCGGCTCGGGCCGCCACCGGCGCGCAGCACCGCCTCCCGGGCCGCGGCACCCACCGGCAGGTCGGGCGGGCAGTGCAGCGCCGACGCGTCCAGCCCTGCGCGCTCCAGCAGCGCACCGACCCGGGCCAGGTGGAATTCCTCGCCCGCGTGACTCGCCGAGACCAGCGCCACGTCGGCCGGGTCGGTCAGGGCCAGGCCGGCGCGGATCATCCCGATCGCCTGCATCGGCTTGCTGGCCGAGCGGGGGAAGATCGGCGAATTCACGTCCCCGGCGGACGCCACCGCGACACCGGCGGCATCCAACACCACCACCGAGCCGCGGTGCGCACCCTCCACGAACCCCGACCGGACCACCTCGGCGAGCGGCGCGCCGCCCTCGTACGTCTTCGTCACGCGCTGGACGGTACCGACGGTCCGGGGGTGCCCGGCGGCGGGGTGACCAGGAGGTCCACCGCCCGGGTGACAGGAGCGCGGGACAGACCCGGCCTTACAACCCGAGCATCGCGCGGGCCTCGGTGGTGGTCAGCGGCGGACGCTGAGCGAGCTGGGCGAAACCCACCGCCCGGGCGACCAGCTGCATGTTGGACTCCACCGGGCGACCCTTCGCGTACGTCACGGTGTCCTCCATCCCGACCCGCAGGTGCCCGCCCGTCGACAGCGAGGCCAGCAGCACCGCGATGGTGCTCCGGCCGACGCCGGTGGCCGAGAACGTGGTGCCCTCGGGCAGGTCCCGCAGCATCCGGCGGGCCGCGACCAGAGTCTCGGTGTTGCCCGGCATCCCGCCCGGCACGCCCATCACGAAGTCGACGTGCACGTGCCCGCCGGCCGGCAGCCCGTACTTGCCGAGCAACCGCTGCAACGCGGACAGGTGGCCCAGGTCGAAGATCTCGTACTCCGGCACGATCCCGCGTTCCTGCATCCGGGTGTGCAGGTCGACGATGAACTCCCAGCGGTTGAGGAAGACGTCGTCGCCGAAGTTGACAGTGCCCATGGTGCAGGAGGCCATGTCCGGATGGGCGTCGAGCACGGCGAGCCGGGCGGCCTCCGGGTCGGTCACCGCTCCGCCGGAGGAGAGCTGCACGATCAGGTCGGTGCTCTCCCGCAGCGCCGCCACCGTGTCGGCCAGACGCACCGGGTCGAGCGTCGGCCGGGCCTCGTCGTCGCGGATGTGGACGTGGATCACGGCGGCGCCGAGCGCCTCGCACTCCTTGGCGGTGAGCAGCAACTCGTCGAGGGTCACCGGCAGCGCCGGCACCTCCGCCTTGGCCGACTCAGCGCCGGTCGGGGCCACCGTGATCAACGTCCCTGTCGTCATGCCGGCGATCCTAGACGGCCCGCTCAGGACGGGTCGATCGCCGCCGCGGTCTCGCCGATCCGCAACGCGGCGTCGTCCGGGACGTTCCGCTTCAGCACCGCGAGGGCGACCTGACCCAGTTCGTGGTGCAACACGGCGGTGCCGACGAAGCCGACCGCCCGGCCGTCCAGGGTCACCGGCGTACCGGCCACCGGCGGCTGGTCGGTGGTCACCCCGTCCAGATGCAGCAGTACGAGCCGACGCGGCGGCCGGCCCATGTTGTGCACCCGCGCCACCGTCTCCTGGCCCCGGTAGCAACCCTTGTCCAGGTGCACCGCCGGCGCGATCAGATCGACCTCGGCCGGAATGGTCCGGTGGTCGGTGTCCACCCCGACCCGAGGCTGCCGGGCGGCCACCCGGATCGCCTCGTACGCCCACAGCCCCGCGACCGGCACGCCGGCGCCGCGCAGCTCTGCCACCACCTGGTCCATCGCCGACCGGGGCACCAGCAGGTCCACCCCGAGCGGACCACGTCGGGCCCAGCCGCCGATCGGCAGCGGTCGGACGTCGTACCGGATGCTCGCCCGCTGTGGCACGGCACCGTGCGGGAACTTCGGACCCGGCACCGCGACCACGTCCGGCGCGGCGAGGCCGGTGACGCCGAGCGTGCCGAGCGCCTCCATGGCCGCCGGCCCGACCAGCGACAACAGCGCGCGCTCGGCCGTCGCGTCGCGTGGTTCGACCTTGCTGAAGAACCGCATCTTCTCCAGGTAGGTCAGCAGGCCCTGCGTCGCGCCGGGCTCGGTGTCCAGCCACGCGGTCTCGCCGTCCTCGGCGACCATGGCGTGCTGCTCGACGTGGCCGTGCGGCGACAGCACCAGCAACTCGGTGCCCTCGCCCGCGGAGAGCGCGGTCAGGTGCTGCGAGGTGATCGTGTGCAGCCAGCCGGCCCGTTCCTCCCCGGGCACCGCGATGACCCCGCGATGCGACCGGTCGACCAGACCGACAGCGGTGTCGAGGGTGCGCTGCTCACGCAGCGGGTCACCGTAGTGCGCGGCAACCCCCCGCACGCCGGCCGCGACGTGCGCCGGATCCGGTTGGTCACGGCTGGCCTCGTCGATGCTCTCGACGGCCACCGCACCCGCGATGTCGATCATTTCTCGTCCCCGTTCTCGCAGCGTGCGCAGACGCCGAAGAGTGACACGTGCCCGATGTCCACCCGGAACCCGCGCTGCGCGGCCAACTGGTCGGCGAGGGGACGAAGCAGCTCGGGATCGATCTCGTCGATCGCGCCGCACTCCCGGCAGACCAGGTGGACGTGTTGGTGCTCACCGGCGGCGTGATAGGTCGGTGAGCCGTGCGACAGGTGCGTGTGGGTGACCAGACCGAGCCGTTCCAGCAGCTCAAGCGTGCGGTAGATGGTGGTGATGTTGACGCCTGCGGCGACCTCCCGGACCGCGTTGTGCACCTGCTCCGGGGTGGCGTGGCCCAGATCGAGCACCGCCTGGAGGACGAGCTGCCGCTGGGCCGTCAGCCGCAGCCCACGGGCCCGCAGCATTTCCGCGAGGGAGGATTCGGACACGGTCCGATCATAGTTCGGCCATCAGGCTGTTCTCCGCACCGCGATCGATCACCGCTACGCTCGACGGTCATGGTGAGGTCGTCCGTCGGGAAGGTCGCGGCCGCCCCGACCGCGCGGATCGCCGTTCTGGGCCGCGGCCCGGTGCCGCCCGGCGACCCGGTGCTCCGCGGTGACGACCTCGGGGTGCTGCACGGCGACGGGCTCTTCGAGACCATGCACCTGCGGGACGGCCAGCCGTGGCTGCGCGACGAACACCTGGCCCGGCTGGCCACGGCGGCGGCCGCCGTCGAGCTGACCCTGCCCCCCACCGCCGAGCTCGTCGACCTGCTGGACGAGGTGCGAACAGGCTGGCCAGCACAGGTGGAGGGCGCGCTTCGGTTGGTCTGCACCCGAGGCCCGGAGACCGGCGGCCCGCCCACGGTCTACGCCACGCTGGCCGAGGTGCCGGCGTCCTCCCGGGCCGCCCGGCGGGACGGCATCGGTGTGGCCACCCTGCCGTTCGGGCTGCCCGCCGCCGCCCGGAGTGAGCTGAGCTGGCTGCCCGCCGGCATCAAGTCCACGTCGTACGCGGTCAACAGCGCCGCCCGCCGCTGGGCCCGCCGGGCCGGCGTGGACGACGTGCTGTGGATCTCCTCCGACGGGTACGCGCTGGAGGGCCCGACCGCCAATGTGGTGTGGCTCACCGACGACGCGCTCTGCACGGTGCCGGCCGCCAGCACCGGCATCCTCGCCGGCACCACAGCGGCCTGGCTGCTCGCCCACGCGAGCGAAATGGGCCTGAGCGCCACCGAGCGGATGGTCAGCACCGCCGAACTCCACGCGGCGGACGGCGTGTGGTTCACCTCGTCACTGCGCGGAGCCGCCGAGGTCCACACCCTGGACGGGGTGCGGCGGGCTCGCTGCCCGCGCACCCCCGCACTGCAGGCCCTGCTGGGTTTCCCCGTCTAGCCGGCCGCCGACAGTCGAGGTCAGCCGCCGACCCGGACGAGTCGCGCCGACAGGTGCGGGCTGAGCCCGTGCCCCATCGCGGCCATCTCCTGGGCGTAGAGCAGCGCGCCCTCGACGATGCCGAAGAGTCGGTGCCCGCCGGTGACCTCCTTGGCGGTCGGAGTCCGGATCACCGCGTCGGTGGCGAACTCGACCTGCGTGCCGGTGCGCTTGCCCAGGTGCAGCTCCATCACCCCGGTCGGGGTGGTCAGCAGCGCCTCCAGCTCGTCGGTCGCCCGCCCATCCACCAGCACCGGCCGCCACCAGCCGACCTCGCGCCCGGCGGGACGGACCGGCTTGCTCTGCTCGTCGAGGATCCAGGCGCGCGACTCGTAGTGCAGGAACGGTCGGCCGTCGTGGCTGATCCGGATCTCCTGCGCGTAGTCGAAGTCCTCGATGGTGGGGAAGCCACCCTTGCCCCGACCACGCCACAGACCGATGTACGGCAGCAGGGCATCCAGCGCGGGGTGCAGCTTCGGCCCGACCCGCAGGTCGTGACTCTCCTCGAACGGGTACTCCTCGACCGGCGGCGCGTTCAGCCACGGCGGCTGCAGCGGGTTCTCGCTCACCAGCGTCCTCTCGAAATGCGTACGGCAAGGTAGACCAGGCCACCGGCGAGCCCGCCCAGGCCAGCGACCAGCAGGCTGACAAACCCGATCTCGGTAACCATCCCGGCCATCCTATGCTGGGCCCATGGCCCGCACTCTCGTCGTCAAGGCCACCGCGGGGGCGGACGCCCCGGAGCGGTGCGCGCAGGCATTCACCGTCGCCGCAACGGCGGTCGCGGCGGGGGTGGACGTCTCACTCTGGCTGACCGGTGAGTCGACCTGGTTCGCACTGCCCGGTCGCGCCCAGCAGTTCGACCTGCCGCACTCCGCACCCCTGGCCGAGTTGTTGCACGTCATCCTGACCAGCGGCCGGGTGACCGCGTGCACGCAGTGCGCGGCCCGACGGGAGATCGGCCCGGACGACGTGCTCCCCGGGGTGCGGATCGCCGGTGCCGCGGTCTTCGTCGAGGAGGCGTTGGCCGAGGGCGCGCAGGCGCTCGTCTACTGACCGCACGGCGGCGCTGGGCCGGTCCGAGTGGAGTTCCGATACCGACCCGACATCTCGGACAGCTGCCTACGATTCGGATGTGACCGAGGCGGCGGAGAGGTTCTTCGAGGCACTGCCGTCGCGCGCTCCTGACGTGCTGGGCGGCCTGGCCGACGGCACCCTCCAGATCGACCTCGGCGAGGACCACCGGACCGAACACTGGCTGGTCCGGATGCGACCCGGGTCGGTGCAGGTCAGCCGTGGGCGTGGCCCGGCCGACGCCCTCTGGTCCAGCAGCGCCGCCCTCTTCGACCGGCTGATCACCGGCGAGGCCCAGGGGGTCGCGGCGGTGCTGCGCAACGAGAGCACGTTCAGCGGGAACGTGGTGCTCTTCCTCGCCTTCCGCAGGTTCTTCCCGGACCCGCCCGGCACCCGCGACCCCCGCGAGGCGGCCCGTCGAGCAGCCGGACGACTCAGGTGAAGGAACTCGTCAGCATTCTGGACGGCAACACCTTCCTGGTCAGCGACCGCCGTGGGGACATCGAGCCGTCCTACGACTTCCCCACCGGGCTGTTCTCCTTCGACACCCGCTTCCTGTCCACGTGGGTGCTCACCCTGGACGGCGAACGGCTGCACGCTCTCTCCGTCGACGACGCCGAGTCGTACCGCACCAAGTTCTTCCTCGCCCCCGGCGAGCCCACGCACTACCTGGACGCCAAGGCGTCGGTGATCCGCAGCCGGGCGATCGTGGGTAGCTTCGAGGAGGAACTGACCGTGCTGAACCACCTCGGCGCGGAGGTCGAGTGCACCCTCCGGATCGAGGTCGGGGCCGACTTCGCCGACCTGTTCGAGATCAAGAATTCCCGGCAGAAACGGGGCCGGACCACCATCACGGTCGCCGAGAACGAGCTGCGGCTGACCTACCGGCGGGACGCGTTCCACCGGGAGACGGTGGTCAGCACCACCGAGCCGGCACAGGTCGACGACACCGGGATGACCTTCCGGATCCGGATAGCTCGCAACGGCAGATGGTCCACCCGGCTGCACGTGTCCAGCGTCGTCTTCGGGGCCCGGGGCGAGGACATCCGGGCCACCCTCCCGTACGGCGGCAGCCGCAGCGCGGACGCCATCCGGGCCGAGCAGCAGGAGCTGATCGACAGGGCGCCGAAGCTCGGCTGCGACTGCGAGCCGCTGGCCGGGGCGTACCGGCGCAGCCTCAACGACCTGGCCGCGCTGCGCTACGAGTCGATCGCCCTGGGCGTGCGGCTGATCGCCGCGGGGCTGCCCTGGTTCATGACCCTCTTCGGTCGGGACAGCATCATCACCTCGTTGCAGGTGCTGCCGTTCCTGCCGGAGCTGGTCCCGCCGACCATCCTGATGCTGGCCGGGCTACAGGGTCACCGGGTGGACGACTTCCGCGACGAGGAACCCGGCAAGATCCTGCACGAGCTGCGGTACGGGGAGACCGCCGGCTTCGAGGAGCAGCCACACTCGCCGTACTACGGGTCGGCCGACTCGACGCCGCTGTTCATCATCCTGCTCGACGAGTACGAGCTGTGGACCGGTGACGCCGCTCTCGTCCGCAAGCTGGAGCCGCACGTCCGCGCGGCGTTGCAGTGGATCGACAGCTACGGTGACCTGCTCGGCACCGGCTACCTCTGGTACCAGACCCGCAACCCGGAAACGGGCCTGCAGAACCAGTGCTGGAAGGACTCCTGGGACGCCATCTCGTACGCCGACGGTCAGCTGCCCGGCTTCCCCCGGGCCACCTGCGAGTTGCAGGGCTACGCGTACGACGCGAAGGTCCGGGCCGCCCGGCTGGCCCGGAAGTTCTGGAACGACCCGGAGTTCGCCGACGAGTTGGAGCGGCAGGCGGCCGATCTCAAACGGCGGTTCGACCGCGACTTCTGGATCCCGGAGCGCGAGCACTACGCGCTCGCCCTGGACGCCGACGGCCGGCAGGTGGACGCGCTGACGTCGAACATCGGGCACCTGCTGTGGAGCGGCATCGTGGACGAGTCGCGCGCCGGCAAGGTGGTCGAGCACCTCCTCGGGCCGCGGCTGTTCTCCGGCTGGGGGGTCCGGACGCTCGCCACGGACGAGGGCCGGTACAACCCGATCGGCTATCACGTGGGCACGGTCTGGCCGTTCGACAACTCGATCATCGCGTGGGGGTTGTGGCGGTACGGCTTCCGGGAGGAGGCCGGCTTGCTCTGCGACACGATGCTGGCGGCGTCCCGCTACTTCGAGGGTCGGCTGCCGGAGGCGTTCGCCGGCTACGCCCGGGACCTCACCGACTACCCGGTGGAGTACCCGACCGCGTGCAGCCCGCAGGCCTGGTCGACAGGGACCCCGCTGCTGCTGCTGCGGGTGATGCTGGGGTTGGAGCCGCAGGGCGAGCACCTGATCATCGACCCGGCCGTGCCACCGGGGATGGGCCGCGTCGAGCTGCTGGACATCCCCGGCCGGTGGGGCATGGTCGACGCGTTGGGGCGGAGCCGTGGCCCGGAGGACCAGCCGGGCGCCGGCTGACCCGAGCGGGCCGCCCGGCTCAGCCCGGGCAACCGACGGTGGCGGCCAGTCGGGTGGCGTCCGGGCTGATCTCGGCCAGCACCGTGACGGCACCGGTGCGGTACGCGTACACCGGGGGCTGATCCAGCAGTGGGGCGTTGCCGGCCAGCGGGGCGAGCGCGGCCGTGGAGGCCGCCGGGCCGGGACCGTTCGCGGACCACGCGGTACGGGCGACCCCGCCGCCCGGGCAGGGCGCGGTGACCAGCTCCGACGCGGCGTCGCCCGGCCGGTCGAGTGCCCGCGACGCGGCGGTGAGCGCGGCCGTCTCCGGGCCGGCAGCGGCAGCCGGGGCCGGCTGGTAACCGGTGCCGACCGGCCGGCAACCGGTGTCGACGACCAGTCGCACCCGGCCGTCGACTGTCGGCCGCCCCTGGACGGCCACGAATTCTCCGGCGTCGGCGCGCAGCTCGGGGCCGTCCACCCCGGGCCCCACCCCGGCCCGCCAGCTCGCCGGCAGCCGCTCGGCGATGCCGGCCAGCACGGCCCGCTCGTCGCCGGTGGCCGCCAGCACCCCGACCTCGCGCCGCAGCCTCGCCCCGTCGGCGAACGGGGTGACCCGGCAGCCGGACGCGATCCGCGCCGGGCTCAACTCCAGCAGACCGGCCGCACCGGCCGCGCGGACCAGCTCGCCGACCGCCCGGTCGACCACCGGGCCGGCCTGATCGAGGGAACGCTGTTCGCGCACTGTCGGCGGGTCGTCCCGCACCGACATCCAGGTGATCCCGGCCAGCAACACGGCCCAGGCCACGGTCACGGCCAGCAGCCAACGCCGCCGCGACCGGGCCGGTGCCGGCGCGGCGGGGCCGGCCGAAGAAGCCCAACCCGTCTGGACAGCACCGCTCACCCGGCCATGGTGTCACGCGCCCGCCGCCCGGCCGGCGGCGGAGGCGCTCGGCAGGGCGGGGTGACTGCGGGTCAGTGGTCGTGCAGCCGGGGCGGCGGGTCGAGTCGATAGCCGACCCCTCGCACGGTGTGCACCTGCGGCCCGCCCGGCAGGCACCGCAGCCTGCGACGAAGCCGTCTGACGGTGGATTGCAACGTCGCGGTGTCCGCGCCGCCCAGCGCGGAAACGCACAGCCGTTCGTAGCTCCACACCACCAGCGGCGGGCCGATGAGAAGGGTGAGCAGCTCTCGTTCGGTGGGGGTCAGCGGGAGCGGGTCGCCGCGCCAGGTGACCTGGCGCCCGGCCCGGTCGACGACCAGCTCACCCCACTCCACCAGGCCCCGCGCCTCGGTGAGCGGAAGGACTGTCGGATTGACCGGCGCCGGGCCCGTCGGCGACGACAGCAGCTCCCGTAGCTCGGTCAGGTCGGCGCAGCTGAGCACCGGGGCGCGCCCGTCGAGTTGGCTCAGCACCCGCTTCCGCGTCGACAGGTCCGTGCCCACGCAGACGACGATCGGAACCTCTTCGCCGGACCCGCCACCCTCACCCCTGACCGTCACCCGTAGATAGTGACGCATGCCGATGGATTTGGAGACCCGTCCGGCCGGGACGACAGTGGCCGCCGACCCGGACGGGTCGGCGGCCACCACCTCCTTCAGAGCGTCGCGAAAAGCGCCTCGACGGCCCGCGCCAGCGCGTCATTGAGGGTGACGAGCAGAAGCACGACCAGCAGCAGGACGACCAGCCGAGCCGTACGCCCGTCGGTGGCCAGCGCCCAGGCGAGAAGCTGGTAGAGCCCCTGCGGCGCCGAGTCCGCGCCGACCGAGCGCAGCTCGGCCAGATCCGCAGCACTTCGACGCCGCAGGGTGAACCACCCCCAGCCGAAGAGCACGACCAGAACGATCATCGCCACCAGAGTCTCCTGCCGAGCGGCAAGGTCAGCGATGCTCACCACGCCACCTCCGATTTCACCGAGGTCCGAAGCGTCGGCGTACCCGACACCGTGGACTGCCCAGGTGGCACCCCACGCGGCCGATGACAGCAGAGCCGCCCAATTTCGGATATTTCCCCAGAAGCTTTCCGGGGTGCGCGCATTCCGGCGGTGTCGAAATTGATCAGGCCGGTTGCGGGAACGCCCTCTTCACCTGCCCAGGACCACTTTCGCCAGGCCCGAAAATCCGCCCCGGGAAGGCGGCGATGTGGCTCGGATCACACCTCGTGGTCCGACATGTCGGATCGCCCGCCGGTGCTTTTCGGAGCCGCCGAATGTCCTCTTTGCACTCTTGCCGGAGCGTGGGCCTCCCGGTCGTCGGGCGCAGGTCGTACCCCCGCGATGCGGATGGGATATTGGTCCAGAAGAATGGCGACGTGGATGAGGTGCAGCGCCTGACCCGGCTACTGATCCAGGACTGGCACGGAAGAGAGCACGGGGCATTCAGGGCGTTCTGGGACCAGGTCGAGACCGGGCCCACCGGCGCGCCTTTCGGCTACAAGAAGGCCCTCGACCAGTTGGGTCGACACAGCAAGGTCTCCTGGGGGCTGCTGCACCGGGTCGTCGAGATCTGCGTGCCCAGCACAGAGCACGAGGAGCGCCTGGAACTACTCGCCGGGCACTGGCTGACGGGTCGAGGCTCGCCGCCGCCCGGCTACTGCGGCCGGATCATCGTGGCCGGCGAAGTGGTGCGCGGCGTTCTGACCTCGTCCCAGGACGCTGGTGACGAACAGAGCCGCGCCGCGCTCCTGGAACGGGAGCGCGACCAGGCGCAACGCGAGCTGGCCAACCACCGCCAGAAGATCACCGAACTCCAGGACAGCATCACGTCGCTGAGCGCCGAGTTCGAGAAGCGCACCGACGAGGTCGAGGCGGACCGCCGCGCACTGATCGTCAGCGTTGAGAAGATCACCGAGCGGATGCAGGAGGACGTCAACCGGCAACGTGCAGAGGGCGAGCGGATCGACGCCCGGATCGACCGGCTGGTCCAGGAGAACGAAGACCTCCTCGCCCGGCAGCGCTCACTCGTACAGGAGCGCGACGACGCCGAGAACAGAGCAAGTCGGCACCTCCGTGAGCTCGGCGAACTGAGGGCGATGACGGAGAGCGAGCGGATCCGGCTGTACGAGACCATCGGAGTCCTGGAAGACCGGGTGTCAGCGCTCCACCGCGACCTCGACAGCACCTGGTCGAACTCGCCGCCCCCGCAGGCCGAGGTACGGCAACGCCTCGCCACCGAGGACCCGAACATCTGGAATGACGGGCTGCCGCCCACGCCACCCGTCATTCGGTGAGCACACGACCGGGGCCAGCCACCCAGGAGGGTGACCGGCCCCGGTCGATCAGAGCAGTGGGTCAGGCAACGGTGACGGCAACCTCGTTGACACCCCGGCCGGCAGTGACCGCGGTGTCGCCGTTGCCGTGCCGGGACAACGCCCGCAGCGTCCAGGCACCCGGCGCGGCGAAGAACCGGAACTGCCCGGCGGCTGAGGTGACCACCTCGGCGGTGAACTCACCGGTCGAGTCGAGCAGCCGGACGTACGCGCCCGGCACCGGCTCGGCCTCGGCGGAACGGACGATGCCGGTGATGACGGTTTCCTTCTCCAGGTCCAGGCTGGCCGGCAGCGGCGCGGCCTGGTCAGGTGCGGCGCAACCCGCGGCGGTGGGAAGAGTCATGATCAGGCCTCCCCGGGTTCGTCGCCGAGCGCGACCGGCACACCGACCAGCGAGCCGTACTCGGTCCAGGAACCGTCGTAGTTCTTGACGTTGCGGTGACCCAGCAGCTCCTGGAGCACGAACCAGGTGTGCGACGAGCGCTCACCGATCCGGCAGTACGCGATGGTCTCCTTGCCGTCGTCGAGCCCCGCGTCACCGTAGATCTTGCGCAGCTCGTCGTCGGACCGGAAGGTGCCGTCCTCGTTGGCCGCCTTGGACCACGGCACGCTGATCGCGGTGGGGATGTGGCCGGCCCGCTGCGCCTGCTCCTGCGGCAGGTGGGCGGGGGCCAGCAGGCGACCGGCGAACTCGTCGGGGCTGCGCACGTCGACCAGGTTCTTGGTGCCGATCGCGGCGACGACCTCGTCGCGGAAGGCCCGGATGGAAGTGTCCGGCTCCTGCGCGACGTACTGCGTCGCCGGGCGGGACACCGCGTCGGTGACGAGCGGGCGGGCGTCCAGCTCCCACTTCTTGCGGCCGCCGTCGAGCAGCTTCACGTCGCGGTGGCCGTAGAGCTTGAAGTACCAGTAGGCGTACGCCGCGAACCAGTTGTTGTTGCCGCCGTACAGGATGACGGTGTCGTCGTTGCTGATGCCCCGCTCGGAGAGCAGCGCCTCGAACTGCGTCTTGTTGACGAAGTCCCGGCGGACCTGGTCCTGCAGGTCGGTCTTCCAGTCAATCTTGATGGCGCCGGCGATGTGGCCGGTGTCGTAGGCCGAGGTGTCCTCGTCGACCTCGACGAAGACGACGCCCGGGGCGTCGAGGTTCTTCTCGGCCCACTCGGCCGAAACGAGTGCGGTGTCGCGACTCATCGAATCACTCCCTGGTGAGGATGGATGGTGAGCCAACGCGCGCGAATCGATGGATGCAACTGTCGCACCACGCGCGGGACCCAGCGGAAGGACGGGATCACGGGATCGTGCGACGGCGCCGCTGCCGGGCGTTCGGTGGGATAACCGGAGGGTGCGAGAACCCTGTGCCGGTGGCCGCCGTCAGGCGGCCGGAGACAGCCCCGCCGTCAGATGACGGGGCGACACAGGCAGGTGGCCACGCGGCACAGGTCGACCGCGCGCCGTTTGGTGAGGTGGGTCCCCATGGCCAGGGAGCCTACCAGCCAGTGACCGAGCTGCCACTCAGCCGACCACCATCCGGGAATCGACGGGGCCGCCGAGGATTTCGGCGTCCCACCACGCTTCCGGCGTCAGTTGACGGAGTTGATCGGCACGTTCTTGGCGTCGGCGGTGACCGCCAGTCCTTCCGGCAGTGGACGGACCTCCCGGACAGCGAGCTGGAACGGCAGCTCCGGGAGGGGCACGTCGATGGAGATGCTCTTGGCGTAGTTGCTCAGGAAAGCCCGGGCCAGCGGCAGGTTCGGCAGACCCGCGGCGTCCAGGTCGTTGAACCGCAGGGCGACCGCGCCGTTGTCGGCGACGGTGACGTCGGCGGTGCCGCTGATGGTGAGTTTCTGACCGAGGATGTCGGCGGGGGCCTTGACGGTGAGCTTGCCGTTCTGCTCACCGAGGGTGAGACCCGGGCGGTTCAGCAGCGCGGCCAGACTCTCGTAGCTGATCGTGCCGGCGCCGTTGACGGTGTCCGCCACGACGTCACCCTGGCCGGTGCGCAGGGTGTCCAGCGAGGCCCGAACGTTGCGAGCGGTCACATCGAGCACCGGGAGCCGGACGGCGTCGCCCTCGACCGAGGCCTGCACGTCCCGCAGATTGATGGTGATCCGCTGGTAACGGCCATCCAGCACCTGGGTGAGGAACGGCGTTCCGCCGACCTCCACCTCGGGTGCGGCGGATTGCGCGCCCTGCTTGGCGATCTCCTGGCGCACGCGGTCGCCGATCATCCGCTCGGCGACCCCGACCGCGACCCGGTCGGCGACCACCAGCAACCCCGCCAGCAGCAGGAGCAGAACGAACAGCCCGATGAGCAGCTTGCGGCCACGCCGTCGGGGTCGCGCCTCGTTCGCCGGATAGTCCTGCGCCACGCCGCCTCCTGTCTCCGCCCGTCGCGCCGCGACGGGTCGTTCATACCCACGCCGCAGGGCGGCGCACCCGTAGGTACCCGACCGCCTCCGCGCTCAACCGTGACTCAGAGGAAGAGCATGCACATGGCGTACGCGGCGGGCGCCGCCAGGGCGAAGCCGCCGAGCGGGCCCTGCATGTGCCGGGCCACCCACATGGTGGGCGGTTCGCCGGCCATCAACCGGCCCGCCTCCGCGTACCCCACCGCGAGGTCGGCGAGGACGGCGGTGACCGCCGCGACCAGGCCGATCACGGCGGCCCGGGTCGGCGTGAACGGGGCCACCAGGTAGCTGCCGAGGAGGGCGCTGGTCAGCGTGCCGACCATCGCGCCGGCCACCACGCCGGCGGCGCCCCGGGGCACCTGCGGGGCGAGCCGGGGCCACGGGAGCACGGCGTCGGTGAGCCGGGCGACGGTGAGCGCGACCCCGCTCGCGGTCAGGCAGACGGTGATCGCCTGGGTGCCGGCCGGGATCCGACTGAGCACGATCAGGGTGCCGAAGGCCACCACCCCGACCACGATGAGCAGGGTGGCGCCGAGCGAGTCGGTGACCCGAACCCGGTCCACCCGGCGAACCAGTTGGCCGAGCACCGCGGCGAGGAACCCGCCAGCGGCCAGGTAACCCAGCGGCGCCAGGCCGGCGACGTCGGTCTGCACCGCGGCGATGTCGGCGAGCGCCGCGACGGTGGCGCTGATCCCGGCGACCACCAGCAACGCGGGCGGACGCATGGCCATCGTCCAGGCGAGCACGAACAGCAGTTGGACGCCGAAGATGATGAAGGCGAACGGCAGCCGGTGGCCGGGGCCTGACGTCTGCGCGCCGAGCACCAGGCCGACACCGAGCAGCGCGGCGAAGCCGGCGATGGTCAGCGCCAGCTGACGGTGCACCGCGACCGGGGGGATGACCTCCTCTTCCGGCTCGTCGATCTCGTCTTCGGATCGGCGGGCCGGCTCGCCAGCGCGACGGGCACGGCGAGGCCCACCCCGTTCGCGGCGGTCGCCATCGGTGGTGGCCGGACCGGTACGCGGCGCGGGCGGTTGGCCGCGCGTCGCTGCGGCGGCCGGGCCCGGTTGGGGCCCTGCGGGCCACGATTCGCGGCCGGCCTCGGGCGAGGTGGAGGGAAACACGACCCGATCGTGCCAGACCGACGGCCCGACGCGGTGGTCACGGGTTTCAGCGACGTTAAAATCCGGGCCACGATCAGGGGCAAGATAGACAAACGGGAAACGGCCTGACGGCGTGGCCGAGGCGATCGGTTAGGCTCAACGCGTTACCCGCCCGTCAGCGACGCCGGGACCACGCAATTTCTCAGCGCACTCCCTGATGAGTGCGACTGGTCGCGTGCGGCCTCGCGCCGCCGGGACGGAGGTGATCGTGGAGATCCTGCTGCTGGTGACCGCGCGCGCAGGTGAACCGTCGGCTGTGCTGCCGGCACTCGACCTGCTGCCACACTCGGTCCGTACCGCGCCGCGCGACGTTCGCACCCTGGTCGCGGGCCCCAGCCCCGACGCGGTGATGGTGGACGCTCGATCGGAGTTGAGCGAGGCCCGGGCGACCTGCCGGATGTTGCACGCCACCGGGCTCGGCGTGCCGCTGGTCGCGGTGGTGACCGAGGCCGGTCTGATCGCGCTCAACGCCGACTGGGGCGTCGACGACGTCATCCTCGCCTCGGCGGGCCCGGCCGAGGTCGAGGCACGGCTACGGCTGGCGGTGGGCCGGCTCAGCAACGCGACCGCTGGTGCGGGTGGCTCGATCCGGGCCGGCGAGCTGACCATCGACCCGGACACCTACGCGGCCAAGCTCAAGGGGCGCCCGCTCGACCTCACCTACAAGGAGTTCGAGCTGCTGAAGTTCCTGGCCCAGCACCCGGGCCGGGTGTTCACCCGGGATCAGCTCCTGCGCGAGGTCTGGGGCTACGACTACTTCGGCGGCACCCGCACCGTGGACGTGCACGTCCGGCGACTGCGCGCCAAGCTCGGCTCGGAGTACGAGTCGATGATCGGCACCGTCCGCCAGGTCGGCTACAAGTTCGTCGTGCCGCCGTCGCGGTCGCTTCCCGAGGCGGAGCACGCGCCCCTGCCGGTCTGAGCGGAGGAACGCACCGGACGATTTCCCATATGCCCTTTTTGCGCAGCTTGGCGGCTCTATTCTGACTGCCGGGTTTGTCGGAGAAAGGGGCGACGGTGCGCGCACTGACCACGGGGGCGACGGGCCGGCGTGACCGGCAGGTCGGGCGGAAGTCGTGACGCGGGGCAGCTCCACCGCGCGGGCCGCGGGGATCGTGACACTAGTGGTGGTGGGGCTGCTCGGCTCCGCGTACGTCCTGGGCCGCAGCCTCGTCCCCGACCAGGCCCCTCGGCACTCCACCGGGGTCACCACGAGCGCCGACGGGCCGCACTACGCCGACCAGCCCAGCGGTGGCGGGCCGGGCGCAGGCCCGAGCAACAGCGCCAGCCCGGCCGGAACCGGCCCAGCCGAGGCCGGCCAGGACGGGTCCGGACGGGACTCCGGAGGCGACAACCTGTTCGGCGCGCACGCGACCACCGGCACCCCGCGGCTCGCGCTGACCTTCGACGACGGGCCGGACCCGCGCTACACCCCGCAGGTCCTCGCCCTGCTGCGCGAATACGACGTGCGCGCCACGTTCTGCGTGGTCGGCGAGAACGCGCAGAACCACCCCGAACTGATCCAGTCGATCGTGGACGGCGGGCACACCCTGTGCAACCACTCCTGGCAACACGACGTCGGGCTGGGCGCCCGATCGGCCGACGCGATCCGCTCCGACCTCCTGCGCACCAACGCGGCGATCCGGGCGGCGGTGCCGAACGCCCCGATCGTCTGGTACCGCCAGCCGGGCGGGGCCTGGACGTACCCGGTGGTGTCGGTGGCGCGGCAGCTCGGCATGACCCCGCTACACTGGTCGGTGGATCCGTCGGACTGGGACCTGCCCGGCGCTGGCAAGATCACCGCGACGGTGGTGAGCCAGGCCGAGCCGGGCTCGGTGGTGCTGCTGCACGACGCCGGTGGGAACCGCGAGGGCACGGTGGAGGCGCTGCGCCGGATCCTGCCCGACCTGACCGCCCGGTTCGAGTTGGAGGCACTCCCCACCGACCCGACGTGAGCCGCGGCTTTACGGCGACGCTCCGGGCGTCACGACACGCAACGGATACGGTGGCGGAATGAGCAGCGCGGAGCCGACCAGCGACCAGGTGACCCGGAGCGAGCGACTGGCGTCGGCGGAGATCGCCGACGTACTGGCCCTCGTCAGCGCCGCGGGTGACACGGACGGAGCCGACCCGCTCGACGAACACGTCCTGCTCCGGCTGCGCGACCCCCACGCCCCCGCCGTACACCTGATCGCCCGCGCCGACGACGGCGCCCTCACCGGGTACGCGCACCTGGACACCACCGACCCGGTCGGCGGGATCGGGGTCGAGCTGGTGGTGCACCCCGCGTACCGGCGACGGGGCACTGGTCGGGCGCTCGCCCGGGGCGTACTCGCCTCGGCCACCGGGCCGCTGCGGGCGTGGGCGCACGGCGACCACCCCTCGGCCGCGGCGCTCGCCGTCGACCTCGGCTTCACCCGCGCCCGGGTGCTCTGGCAGCTGCGCCGGCCGTTGGCCGCCCCGCTGGGTGAGCCGCGCCTGCCCGACGGGGTGACGCTGCGTGCGTTCCGACAGGGGGAGGACGACGCAGCCTGGCTGACCCTCAACGCCCGGGCCTTCGCCGAGCACCCGGAACAGGGCCGGTGGACGTCGGACGACCTGCGGGTCCGCCTCGCCGAGCCGTGGTTCGACCCGGCGGGCTTTCTGCTCGCCGAGGAGACCGCGACCGGCCGGCTGCTCGGTTTCCACTGGACCAAGGTGCACGAGCGGCCGGGGTCGGCCCGGATCGGCGAGGTGTACGTCCTGGGGGTGGAGCCGACCGCGCACGGCGGCGGGCTCGGCCGGGCCCTGACCACCGCCGGACTGGCCCACCTGCGGGACAAGCGTGGCCTCGACCGGGTGATGCTCTATGTGGACGACTCGAACACCGGGGCGGTCGCGCTCTACGAGCGGTTGGGCTTCGCCCGCTGGTCCGCGCACATCAACTACCACCTGGGCTGACCGTCGGCCGTCGCTCCGACCGGGTCACCGGTGGGTAACGGCAGGGCGTCGGCGGCATAACGACGAACCGGAAATATACCCATACTTCCGACAGGTGTACCCGGGTTCACTCAACGGACAACTCACCCTCGGCAAGCGGTCACCTCGGGGGCCGTACGTGTTCACCTTGCGTTCACTTGCGACCGGCGAACCGGCTACCTGGCACTTCTAACTTTCGTGTCAGCCGGTCAGTGCCGGTCCTCGGGCCCCGGGATCGGGGCGCCAAGTCAGACGCGAAGGGAAACCCCTCAGGTGAAGCTCCAGCGGTACGGCACTATTGCCTGCCTCGCTCTTGCCGCGACGCTCGGCCTCAGTGCATGCGGCTCGGACAACAACGAGCCCGCCTCCGGCGCGACTGCTTCGGGCTCGGCCGCCGCGGTCGACTGCGCTACCGGAACGCTCAACGCCCAGGGCTCGTCGGCGCAGAAGAACGCCATGGCCGAGTGGATCAAGGCGTACCAGCAGAAGTGCCAGGGCACCACGATCAACTACGAGGCTTCCGGCTCGGGCGCCGGCATCCAGGCGTTCATCGCCGGGACCGCCGACTTCGCCGGTTCCGACTCCGCGCTCAAGCCGGAGGAGCAGCCGCAGGCGGACGCCAAGTGCGTCGGCGGCAAGGCCATCCACCTGCCGATGGTGATCGGCCCGGTGGCCGTCGCCTACAACGTCAGCGGCGTGGACAACCTCCAGCTCAAGCCGGCCACCCTGGCGAAGATCTTCGCCGGCAAGGTCACCAAGTGGGACGACGCCACCATCAAGGCCGACAACCCGGACGCCAAGCTCCCGGCGACCACGATCCAGACCGTCCACCGTTCGGACGAGTCGGGCACCACCGACAACTTCACCAAGTACCTCTCGAAGACCGCTGAGAGCGACTGGACCCTGGGCAACGCCAAGGCGTGGAAGGCCCCGGGCGGCACCGGCGCCAAGGGCTCGGACGGCGTGGCCAGCAAGGTCAAGGGCGCGGACGGCTCCATCGGCTACATGGAGTGGTCGTTCGCCGAGAACGCCGGTCTGAAGATGTCGAAGATCGGCAACGGCAACGGCGAGTTCGCCGCGCTGACCGCCGAGGCCGCCGGCAAGACCATCGCCGGTGCTGCCGTCGAAGGTCAGGGCGACGACCTCAAGCTGAAGATCGACTACAACACCAAGGAGGCCGGGGCCTACCCGATCGTCCTGGCGACGTACGAGATCGTCTGCAGCAAGGGCCTCGCGGCCGACAAGCTGAAGCTGGTCAAGGGCCTGCTGGGCCACGCCGCCAGCGCCGAGGGCCAGGCCTCCCTCACCGAGCTGGGCTACGCCCCACTGCCGGAGACGGTCCGCACCAAGGTCGAGACCGCGGTCAAGAACCTCTCCTGACCCGATTCCACACCTCCGCAACCCGAATCGAGCGAGCAGATGGGTGAAACCCCTCACCGCTCGGCCGACGCCGGCACCGGCGGGACGCGCGTGACCCAGAGTCACGAGTGGCCCGCCGGTGCCTCGGCGCGTGTGGCCGAGGCACCAGTCAGCACCCGTTCCCCGGGCGGCACCGGGCTGGGCGGCGGCGGCGCGCTGCCGCGCAGCCGTAAGTTCGGCGCCGAGCGGGCCTTCCGCGGTCTCACCCTGGCCGCCGGCACCGCCGTTCTGGTCATCATCGCCGCCATCGCGATCTTCCTGGTCGTCAAGGCGGTGCCGGCCCTACGCGCCAACACCGAGAACTTCTGGTCCTACGAGGGCTGGTCCCCCAACGAAACCCAGCCGAAGTTCGGCATCGGTGCGCTCGCCTTCGGCACCGTGCTCAGCTCGGCGCTGGCACTGCTCATCGCGGTGCCGGTGGCGCTCGGCATCGCGCTCTACCTGTCGCACTACGCGCCGCGCCGGCTGGGCACCGCGCTCGGCTTCCTGGTCGACCTGCTGGCCGCCGTACCGAGCGTGGTCTTCGGCCTCTGGGGACGGGACGTCTTCAGCAGCCCCGTCCGGGACTTCTCGGTCTGGCTGAACCAGCACTTCGGCTGGATCCCGCTCTTCGGCGGCGACGGCCCCTTCGGGGCGTCCGTCATGCTGGGCGCCCTGGTGCTCGCGATCATGGTGTTGCCGATCATCACCTCGCTCTCCCGCGAGGTGTTCCTCCAGACGCCGACGGCGAACGAGGAGGCCGCCCTCGCCCTGGGCGCCACCCGCTGGGAGATGCTCCGCACCGCGGTGCTGCCCTACGGCCGCCCCGGCATCATCGCCGCGATGATGCTCGGCCTCGGCCGGGCGCTCGGCGAGACCATCGCCCTGGCGCTGACCCTCGGCATCACCTTCGGCATCTCGTTCAACCTGATCCAGAACGGCGGCAACACCATCGCCGCCAACATCGCCAACGCGTTCGGCGAGGCGAACGAGACCGGCCGCGGGGCGCTGATCGCCTCCGGTCTGGTGCTGTTCGCCATCACGCTGATCGTCAACATCACGGCGCGGGCGATCATCTACCGCCGCCGGGAGTTCACGGAGTCGGCCGCATGACCACAACCGCCACCTCCCACCGCACCCGGCCGCCGGCCCAGCCCGACTCGCTGCGGGCCAAGCGGCTGCCCCGGTACGCCGCCCCGGCCATCGCCGTGGCGGCCCTGGCGCTCTCCGCAGTGGTCGTCTACGGCGCCGGCATCGGCGGCCCGGTCCTCGTGGTCGTCCTCGGCGCGATCCTCTACCTGGTCGGGCTCTTCGCCGCCGCCAACGCGGTCGAGGGGCGCCGATCGGCCCGCAACCGCACCTGGAGCGCGCTGATCCACTCCGCCTTCGTGCTGGCGGTGCTGCCGCTCGTGTCGGTGGTCTGGACGCTTGTCAGCAAGGGCGCCGACCGGCTGGACGTCAACTTCTTCCAGACCTCGATGAACAACATCGGGGCCCGGGACGCCAACGGCGGCGCGTACCACGCGATCGTCGGCACGCTGGAGCAGGTCGGCATCGCCACCCTGATCACCGTTCCGCTCGGCGTGCTCTGCGCGATCTACATCGTCGAGTACGGGCGGGGCAAGTTCGCCTTCGCGATCCGGTTCTTCGTGGACGTGATGACCGGCATCCCGTCGATCGTCTCCGGCCTCTTCGTGCTGGCGTTCTGGGTGCTGATCGTGTCGCCGTGGTTCAACGACGGTCGGCCCAGCTTCTCCGGCTTCGCCGCCGCGCTCGCGCTGAGCGTGCTCATGCTGCCCACCATCGTCCGGTCCACCGAGGAGATGCTCCGCCTCGTACCGGCGCCACTGCGCGAGGGCGCGTACGCGCTCGGCGTACCCAAGTGGAAGACGATCCTGCGGGTGGTGCTGCCGACGGCGCTGCCCGGCATCGTCACCGGCGTCATGCTCGCCATCGCCCGCGCGGCCGGCGAGACCGCGCCGGTGCTGCTGGTCGCCGGCGGTGGCGCGGCGATCAACACCAACCCCTTCGAGAACAACCAGTCGTCGCTGTCCCTCTTCGTCTACCAGCAGGCCGGTGACGCGTCGAAGTACGCCCCGGCACGGGCGTGGACCGCGGCACTCACCCTGGTCGCCCTCGTGCTCATCCTGACGATCGCGGCGAAGCTGCTGGCCCGTCGCAACAGGCTCAGCCGATGAACCCCGGAGGTACCACCATGGCCAAGCGCGTCTCAGCCTCGAACGTCACCGCGTACTACGGCGGCTTCAAGGCGATCGAGAACATCAACCTGACTGTCGAACCGAAGACGGTCACCGCCCTGATCGGGCCGTCCGGGTGCGGCAAGTCGACGTTCCTGCGGTCGATCAACCGGATGCACGAGGTGCTGCCGGGTGCCCGGGTCGAGGGCAGCCTGACCATCGACGACCAGGACATCTACGACCGGGACGTGGACGTCACAGCGGTCCGGCGCACCATCGGCATGGTCTTCCAGCGGCCGAACCCGTTCCCCACCATGAGCATCTTCGAGAACGTGGTGGCCGGGCTGAAGCTCAACGGGGTCCGCAAGAAGTCGATCCTGGAGGACGCGGCCGAGAAGGCCCTGCGCGCCGCGAACCTGTGGGGCGAGGTCAAGGACCGGCTGGGCAAGCCCGGCGCGGGCCTCTCCGGCGGTCAGCAGCAGCGACTCTGCATCGCCCGGACCATCGCGGTCGAGCCGCAGGTCGTCCTGATGGACGAGCCGTGCTCCGCCCTGGACCCGATCTCCACGCTGGCGATCGAGGACCTGATGTTCCAGCTCAAGGACAAGTTCACGATCATCATCGTGACGCACAACATGCAGCAGGCCGCGCGGGTGTCGGACCGGACCGCCTTCTTCTCGATCGAGAAGACCGGCGACCCGGGCCGGCTGATCGAGTACGACAACACCCAGAAGATCTTCAGCAACCCGAGCGTGAAGAAGACCGAGGACTACATCACCGGCCGCTTCGGCTGAGCCGCTGGCTTCCCGGTCCGCCAGGGGCGTCGGTCGACCTGACCGGCGTCCCTTTTGCGGGCCCGAACGTGGTTCGCCGCCCGTCCCCCTCAAGATCGCGCTGGAACATGGAAGCAGTGGCCTCCTCCGCGCGACCACACCACTACTTCCTGGATCGAGCACGATCTTGCGGTGGTGGTGGATGCCTTGTGGGGGGGTCAGCCCAGGACGAAGCGGGGTTCGCCAACCGGGGGCAGGTCCAGCCGCGGGGTGACCGGGCTGGCGGCGTCCCGGTCGGCCGCCGCGCGCGCCACCCCGGCCAGGTCGCCGGCCGCCGCCACCTGGGCCAACGTGACCAGGGTCGGTGGCAGCATGCGCAGCTCGCCGGCCCGTGCGCGGGCCAGCGCGTCCGCCGGCCGGATCCACAGGGTGTGGTCGGCCTCGCCGGAGACGTCGCGGGTCCGCTGCCCCTCGGGCAGAAGGGCGATGAAGAAGTACGTGTCGAAGCGGCGCGGCTCGAACTCGGGCGTGATCCACCGGCTCCAGGGCAGCAGCAGGTCCGACCGAAGGGTGAGCTGACGGTCGGCGAGCAGCGCCGCGAAGCCCAGCCGGCGCCCCTCCAGGTCCTGCCGGGCCGCCTCCCAGTCGTCGCTGCTGACGTCACCCACCACTGTCTCCCGGTTCGGGCCGGCGAGCAGCACGCCGGCCTCCTCGAAGACCTCGCGCGCGGCGGCGCAGACCACCGCCTGCGCGGCCTCAGGAGCCACTCCGAGCCGGTCCGCCCACTCGTCCGGCGTCGGGCCGGCCCAGTCCAGGTGCGTCTCCGAGTCGGAACGGTCCACCCCGCCTCCGGGGAAGGCGTACATCCCGCCGAAGGTCATCGCGGCGACCCGGCGGATGACGTACACCTCGAAGTCGGCGTCGGTCGGACGCAGCAGCAACACGGTGGCCGCGACCCGCGGCGTCGCCGGGGTGCCACCCTCGGCCTGGAACCGGCGGGCGTGCTCGACCAGGGCGGCCGGGGCGGCGAAGCCGTCACTGTCGATCGTCATGCCGCGAGCCTAGTTCCCGCCAGCGCGATTGCCGGCCGCGCGCCAAGCCACGAAGCGGCCGACTCGGTCGGGACCTGTCGACGTCTTCAGCGGTATACCTCCAGAACATAAATATGCCTCAGAGGTATACCGCTCGTCGGGGTGAACGGCCCGATGCGCGGGTGCCGGTCGGGCGCGGGCGCAGGGCACAGGCACACGGCCGGGCAACGCCAGCCGGACAACGCCAGCCGGGGCAGTGCGCGGCAGGCAGCAGCAGGCCGGGCAGCGGGCGGTTCACTTGGCTCGGCTAGCGTTCCGGCATGACTCGTTGGGGCATCCTGGCCACCGGCCACATCGCCAGCCGTTTCGCCGAAGATCTCCGGCTGGTGCCGGACGCCGAGTTGGTTGCGGTCGGTTCCCGCGCCGCGGAGAGCGCGCAGCGCTTCGCCGACACGTACGGCGCGAAGCGCGCCTACGGCTCCTGGGTGGAGCTGGCCGCCGACCCGGAGGTGGACGCGATCTATGTGGCGACCCCGCACTCGGCGCACTACGAGGCGGCGATGACCTGCCTCACCGCTGGGCGCGCGGTGCTGTTGGAGAAGCCGTTCACCCTCGACCTGGCCACCAGCACCGAGTTGGTGGACACCGCCCGCGCCGCCGGGGTCTTCCTGATGGAGGCGATGTGGATGCGGCTGAATCCGATGATCCTGCGGGTGGTCGAGCTGATCGAGGACGGGGCGATCGGCACGGTGACGGGTGTCCGGGCTGATTTCGCGGTGGCCGGGCCGTTCCCGCCGGAGCACCGGATGCGCAACGCGGCGCTGGGCGGGGGCGCCCTGCTCGACCTGGGGATCTACCCGATCAGCCTGGCCCACCTGCTGCTCGGGGTGCCGCAGCACATCCGGTCCTGGGCGCAGCTCGGCCCAGAGGGGACGGACGAGAACACCGGCATGCTGTTCGGCTATGACACCGGAGCCCTGGCAACTCTGAGCTGCGGCATGGTCGGGTTGAGCGGGCAGACGGCCTCGATAACGGGCACCACGGGTCGGATCGACCTGCCGGAGCCGTTCTTCCGGCCGGGTTCGGTGACGGTGCACCGGGCCGGCGCGGAGCCGGAGACGATCGTCGCCGACGGGGCCGGCAACGGCTACCAGTACGAGGCGATCGAGGTGCAGCGCTGCCTCGCCGCCGGGCTGACCGAGAGCCCTGTGGTGCCGCATGCCACGACGCTTGAGGTGATGACCTTGCTGGACACGGTCCGCGAGCAGATCGGCGTGCGCTACGTCTGAACGGCGGAAGGGCCCCCGGCCACCGCGAGACGGTGACCGGGGGCCCTTCCGGGAACTCAGCCGAAGAGGGGCCGGACCAGCAGGTACGTGACGCACGCGATCAGTGCGGCGGCCGGGAACGTGATGATCCAGGCGAGCACGATGTTGCCGGCCACGTTCCAGCGAACCGCGGACAGTCGCTTGGTCGCGCCCACACCCATGATCGCCGAGGTGATGGTGTGGGTGGTGGAGATCGGCGCCTTGAGCACCAGGGCGTTGAAGTAGAGCACCGCGCTGGCGACGGTCTCGGCGGCGAAGCCCTCCGGCGGCCCCAGGTCGATGATCTTGCGACCGAGGGTGCGGATGATCCGCCAGCCACCGGCGTACGTGCCGAGGGCCAGCATCGTCGCCGAGGTCCAGAACACCCAGCCGGGGATGTGCGTCTTGCTCTCCTGGAAACCACCCGTGTAGAGCGCCAGCACCACGATGCCCATGGTCTTGGCAGCGTCCTGCATGCCGTGACCGACCGACATGGCAGCCGCCGAGGCGGTCTGCGCCCAGCGGAAGCCCCGGTTGAGCTTGCCCGGCTGCCCCTTCCGGAACAGCCAGAGGATGGCCAGCATCAACAGGTAGCCAAGGGTGAGGCCGACGATCGGCGACAGCACCATCGGCAGCAGCACCTTCTCGCCGATGTTGCCCCACTGCACGATGCCGCCGGTGGAGAGCAGCGTCGCGCCGACCAGACCGCCGAAGAGCGCGTGCGAGGACGACGAGGGCAGACCGAAGTACCAGGTGATCAGGTTCCAGGCGATCGCCCCGAGCACCCCGGCGAAGACCACGCCGAGGCTGTTCACCCCGGTGGGGAGGGTGACCAGACCGTCGCCGACGGTCTTGGCCACGCCGGCGCCGAAGTGGGCGCCGACGAAGTTGCCGACCGCGGCGAGCCCGAGGGCGATCCGGGGTGTCAGCGCCCGGGTGGAGACGCTTGTTGCGATCGCGTTGGCGGCGTCGTGGAAGCCGTTGGTGTAGTCGAACGCCAGGGCCACCGCGATCACCGCCAACACGGCGATGAGTTCAGGGGACACCGGCTCAGGACTCCTTGACGGCGATGGTCTCGACGGTGTTGGCCACGTGCTCGAAGGCGTCGCAGGCGGCCTCCAGCTCGTCGGCGACCTCCTTCATCTTCAGCACCGTCAACGCGTCGTACTCACCGGAGAAGAGCCGGACGAGCAGCTGCCGGTTGATCCGGTCGCCCTCGTTCTCCAGCCGGTTGCACTCGATCCAGTAGTCCTCGAGATCCTTCATCGACTTCAGCCGGGGCATCGCGTCGGCGGTCAGCTTGGCCTGCTGGTCGAGCACGTTGACCATCTCGTGCAGCTCACGGGGCAGCGCCGGAAGCTCGGTCAGCCCGTACAGGTAGAGCAGGTCGCCGACGGCTTCCAGGTGGTCCATCACGTCGTCCAGCAGCGAGCCGAGCCGGTAGATGTCCTCCCGGTCGAACGGGGTGATGAAGGTTGAGTTGATCTTCTTGTACAGGTCGTGGGTGATCTGGTCGCTGTCGTGCTCGACCTCGGTCAGCCGCTCGCTGACGGACTGCACGTCCACGCCGGGCAGGGCCAGCTCGTTGAGCAGCGCGGTGCCCCGGACCAGGTTCTGCGCGGCCCTGGTGAAGAGCTCGTAGAAGGCGCCCTCGGTGGGGCGGAAGGAAAACTTCACAGCACAGACCTCGTCGCGTCGGTGGAAGGGTGGCGGCGCCCGAGAGCGCCCGCTCGGTGAATGCTAGGAAACGGCAGAACCGGGAATTCGCCGGCCCACCCCTGGCCAGGCACCATTCACCGCTCGTTCACCTGCCGTTCATCTCGGCTGCCCCACCCGCACCCGCTCCCCCAGCCAACAGGCGCTCCCGCTCCCGCGCCACGTCGAAATCGGCAGCCGGATACCCCAGATCGAGCGTGTCGAACGTCTCACGTAGCAGGTGGGCCACTGCCCAGTCCCGGTACCACTTGCGGTCCGCCGGCACCACGAACCAGGGCGCGGCGTCCGTGCCGCACCGGCTCAGGGCCTCGGCGTACGCGGCCTGGTAGTCGTCCCAGTGCCCCCGCGACTCGATGTCGGAGGGGTTGTACTTCCAGTGCTTGCGCGGGTCGGTGAGCCGGTCCAGCAGGCGCTTGCCCTGCTCGTCGTACGAGATGTGCAGCATCACCTTGATCAGGGTGACGTCGCCCTCGGTCAACTCCCGCTCGAACGAGTTGATCTCGTCATAGCGGGCTCGCCAGGTGGTCTCCGGCACCAGCGAGCCGACCCGCGCGATCAACACGTCCTCGTAGTGCGAACGGTTGAACATCCCCACGTACCCCGGCGGTGGCAGCTCCCGGCGAATCCGCCAGAGGAAGTCGTGCCGCAGTTCCTGGCGGGTCGGCGGCCCGAACGAGCGGATGTGCAGGCCCAGCGGGTTCATCGCGCCGGCCACCCGCTTGATCGTGCCGTCCTTACCGCCGCAGTCCATGGCCTGGAGCACCAACAGCACCCGGCGCGCCGGCCGCTCCGACCCGGTCTTGGCCATCGCGAAGAGCATCTCCTGCTGCCGGCCCAGCTCCTCGCCGACCAGCTCCACCTGCTCCCGAGCCCAGGTCTTGCGGTGCTCGCCACGGCCCGCGAGCTCTGGCAGACCGGGCATGGACCGAGGGTCGATCGCGCTGAGATCCACCGGCGCGGTGACCCGCAGCAGGTCCCGCACGGAGCCGCCGTCCGGTGCCACGATCCGCCCTTGCTGGGGTTCGCTCATGCACGGATCATCACCCACCCACCGCCATTCCGCCCGCCGAGAGCCGCCCCCGACCTGGCCCGCGGGGTGCCTGCCCCGACCTCCCTCCGCCAGAGGCACCAGGCCCCCACGGCCGTGACGGGGCTGCCGGCGGAACCGCCTGGCGGGAGGATGTAGGCCGGGGACGCCGACCGGAAGGGGTGGTGGGTCGTGCGGGAACTGGCGACGGAGTTCGAGGCCGAGCGGGGCCGACTGCTCGCGGTGGCCCACCGGATGCTGGGCAGCCGCAGCGAGGCGGAGGACGCGGTGCAGGAGACCTGGCTGCGCTACGCCGGGGCGCTGGCCGACCCCGCGGCCCGCGCCGAGATCCGTGACCTGTCCGCGTGGCTGACCACGACCTGCGCCCGGATCTGCCTCGACGTGCTCCGCTCGGCACGGGTCCGCCGGGAGGCGTACCCCGGGCAGTGGCTGCCGGAGCCGGTGGTGAGCCAGCTGGGCGGCCGACCGCCGGCCGACGGCTACGCGCCCGACCCGGCGGAGCGGGCGGTCCGCACCGACCAGGTCGGCACGGCGCTGCTGGTGGTGCTGGAGCGGCTCACGCCGGAGCAACGGGTGGCCCTGGTGCTGCACGACGTGTTCGCGCTGCCGTTCGCCCGGGTCGCGGGGGTGCTCGGCACCACCGAGGTGGCCGCCCGACAGCTCGCCACCCGGGCCCGACGGGCGATCACCGCGCCGGACGTGCCCCGGCACACCGCCGACCCCGCCGAGCAGCGTCGGGTGCTCAAGGCGTTCGTCGCCGCCACCGAGTCCGGCGAGCTGGACCAGCTCCTGAAGGTGCTCGCGCCGGACGTGGTCTTCGTCGGCGACTCGGGCGGCCACTTCCCGGCAGCCCGTCGGCCGGTGCTCGGCGCGGACGCCGTGGCTCGCCTCACGCTCGGCCTGTTCGGCCGGACCGGCCGGTACGCCGACCGGGTGCTGGCCCGGCCCGTGCTCGTCGACGGCGCGCTCGGCCTCCAACTGGAGACGACACACAGCGACGGACGGCCGATCCGCCTGGTCACCGCGTTCGCGGTAAACCAGGGCCGGATCACCGCCGTCTACAACCAGCTCAACCCGGAGAAGTTGACCGACCTGCCGCCGCTGGACGCCGATGACGGCTGGCCACCACGCTGGTGAGCCGGCCCGACCGGGCTCAGACCACCAGGGCCAACCACTTGCGGTACGCGGTGGCGAACGGCTCGGTGCCGTCGCCCAGCGCCCCGAACAGCCGCTGAGCGGCGGCCTCGGCCTCGGCCACCACGTCGTCCGGGTAGCCGAACCGGGCCCGGTGCTCGGCGAACTCATCCTCGTCGAGCAGCTCCACCAGGCCGGTGGCCCGACGCCGGACGACGTCCAGATCCAGGTCGATCAGGTGGACGATGTCGTCGGACTCCCAGCGGGCGGGGGTGGCGATGTCGCAGTAGACCTCGCTGGTGCGGGGCGGGGGGTTGAACATGGCCGTCCACCAGGCGCGATGTGGCACCAGCAGCACGAACGGGATCTTCTCCACCGAGGGCCGGCCGTGGTAGACGGACTCGGTGCCCTCGGGCACGCCGAGCCAGATGCCGAGATCGTCCTCGGTGAGCCGGCGGGCCGGGTAGTCGCGGTGGGCGCTGCCGTCGTACTTGCGGTAGATCACGCGGACCATGTCGCTCGGCATGATTCGCACCCTAACCGATACTGCCCACGCGTCGTAGCGCGGCCGTAACCGGATGGCGTCGCCCGCAACACCCGGCCCGGTCGGCGTCGCGCCACGCGGCGGATGGGCGCGGCCGGTGTCGGCGGCGCCGGGTACCGTCGCACGGTGACTCCGCCCCGCACCGCCACCGGTTCCGCCACCCCGTCGGCCCGTGCCAAGGGCCGGCGGCGGGGTGCCCGGCCCAGTGGCACCGAGCTGCTGGCGGCGGCGGTCGGCGCGGTGCCCGGCGGGGCGGAACGCCCCGGCCAGTTGCAGATGACCACGGCGATCGAGGAATGCGTGGCCGACGGCGAGCATCTGCTCGTGCAGGCGGGCACCGGCACCGGCAAGTCGCTGGCCTACCTCGCGCCGGCGCTCACTGTGGACGGCCCGGTGGTGGTCTCCACGGCCACCCTGGCGTTGCAGTCCCAGCTGGTCGACCACGACCTGCCCCGGCTCGCCGACGCGGTCGAGCCGGTGCTCGGCCGTCGGCCCACCTTCGCCGTGCTCAAGGGCCGCCACCACTATCTCTGCCTGGCCCGGCTGGACAACTCCACCGAGGAGGAGCCGGAGGACACCCTCTTCGACGCCCCCGCGGCACGGCCCGGCGGCGGGACGAAGTGGCTCGGTGAGGCGGGCCGGTTGGGCAAGCAGGTCGAGCGGCTGCGTGACTGGGCCGAGAAGACCGCCACCGGCGACCGGGACGAGCTGGACCCGGGCGTCGACGACCAGGCCTGGCGGCTGGTGTCGATGCCGGCCCGCGAGTGCGTCGGCGCGACCCGTTGCCCGTTCGGGCAGGAGTGCTTCGCCGAGGCGTCGCGGGCCCGCGCCCGGGAGGCCGACATCGTGGTGACCAACCACAGCCTGCTCGCTGTCGACATGCTCGCCGACCGACACATCGTGCCGCCACACAAGCTGCTCATCGTCGACGAGGCGCACGAGCTGGCCGACCGGGTCTCCTCCGCGGCGCAGGCGGAGCTGGTGCCGGAGCTGATCGACCGGACCACCCGGCGAGCCCGTACGCTGCTGCGCCCGGAGACCGCCGAGGCGCTCACCGCCGCCGGTGACGCCCTGGCGGTCGGCCTGGCCGAGGCTCCGGCCGGGCGGATCACCTCGGGGTTGCCGACGCCACTGCGGGAGGCGTGCACGCTGCTCGACGCGGCGACCCGTTCCGCCCTGGACGCGATCGGCGACATCAAGTCCGACGACCCCGACCCGGTCCGCAAGCAGCAGGCCAAGGCCGCCCTGGACGAGCTCTCCACCACCGCGCAGCGGCTCCTGGAGGAGGGCGACCACGACGTGGCCTGGGTGGAGAAGAACGACAGCGGCAGCCGCCGGGCGCTTGTGGTCGCGCCACTGTCGGTGGCCGGCACCCTCGCCACCCACCTGTACGACGAACGCACCGTCGTGGCCACCTCGGCGACCCTGGCGTTGGGCGGCCGGTTCGACACTGTCGCCCGCGCCCTCGGGCTGGACGCGCCACCGCCCGCCCCGCCGACCCCCGCCGCCGCCGCGCTGGCGGCCCGCACCGGCCCGGGCCGGCCGGCCGCCGAGACGCCAGGCCGTCGCCTCGCTGGCGACGTCACCCCGAACGCCGTCGTACCGGCCACCGAGGGCCCCGGGTGGCGGTCACTCGACGTCGGTTCGCCGTTCGACTACGCCCGGCAGGGCATCCTGTACGTCGCCGCGCACCTCCCCCGCCCCAGCGTGTCCGGGCTGCCCGAGGCTGCCGGAGAGGAACTGCTCGGGCTGGTCGAGGCGCTCGGTGGTCGTACCCTGGGGCTTTTTTCCTCCCGGCGGGCCGCGCAGCAGGCGGCGGAGCTGCTGCGCGCGCGGACCGACCTGCCGGTGTTGCTCCAGGGTGAGGAGGCGCTGCCGTTGCTGGTGCGTCGCTTCCGCGAGGAGCGCGCCAGCTGCCTGTTCGGGGTGATGTCGCTCTGGCAGGGGGTGGATGTGCCGGGTGACGCCTGCCAACTCGTCGTCATCGACCGGCTGCCGTTCCCTCGCCCGGACGAGCCGCTGGCGGCTGCCCGCGCGGCTGCCGTGGACGCAGGCGGCGGCTCCGGCTTCGCGGCGGTGAGCGTGCCGATCGCGGCGGTGAGGCTGGCGCAGGGCGTGGGCCGGCTGATCCGGGCGACCGGCGACAAGGGCGTGGTCGCGGTGCTCGACTCGCGGCTGGAAACGGCCCGTGGCTACGGGCCGTTCCTGCGCCGCTCGCTGCCCCCGTTCTGGTACACGACCCGTCCCGAGGTGGCCCGGGGCGCCCTGGAACGCCTGGCCAAGTCCTGACCCGCGCCGTGCCGCAGTGGGCCGGTCAAGATCGCGCTACAACAAGGAAAGAGTGGTCTCCCGCTGGCGGGAGGCCACTCTTTCCAGGATCGTGCGTGATCTAGCGGGCGGTGGGACGCGTGGCCCAGGCGCCGGGCGCGCGAGGGTCTAGGGGGCTTGGGCGGCGACCACCACGGCGTCGGGTGGGGTGTCCGGGACCCTGCGGGCGGCAAGCCGGCGGACCGCGGTGTTCAGCACCGCGATGAGCGGCACGGAGACCAGCGCGCCGGTGATGCCGGCGAGTACGACACCGGCGGCGATACCGATGATCACCGCGAGCGGGTGGAGGGCGACCGCCCGGCCCATGATCAGCGGTTGCAGCACGTGCCCCTCGATCTGCTGCACGCCGATCACCGCGCCGAGGATGATCAACGCGGTGACCGGGCCGCTGTCGACGAGGGCCACCAGCACCGCCACGCCACCGGAGAGCGCCGCACCGACGATCGGGATGAACGCGCCGAGGAAGACCAGCGCGGCCAGCGGGAAGGCGAACGGGATGTCGAAGACGACCAGGAAGATGCCGATGCCGACCGCGTCGATGAAGGCGACCAGCACGGTCGCCCGGACGTAGGCGACAAGCGTCTGCCAGGAGGCGCGGCCCGCGTCGTCGACCTTCCACCGGGCGGCCACCGGCAGCAGCCGGACCAGGAAACGCCAGATCCGGTTGCCGTCACGCAGGAAGAAGAACGTCGCGAACAGGACCAGCAACGTGCCGGTCAGCACCTCGGCCAGCGTCGCGGCGGTGCTCAACGCACCGCTGGTGAACCTTGAGGTGTTGTTGTTGATCCAGGCCTGCGCCTCGTCGATGTAGCGATCGAGCTGGGTGTCGGAGAGGTGCAGCGGGCCCGTCTTCAGCCAGTTCTGGATCTGCCGGACGCCCTCGGACGACTTCTCGCTCAGCTCGGGCACACCGCGGATGAACTCGTTGACCACAAGCGTCAGCGTGCCGATCACCGCGGCCAGGCCGCCGACCAGGACAACCGCCGTCGCCAGCGACCGGGGGAACCGGGCCCGCAGCAGCCAGCCCACCGCCGGGGCGAGCAGCGCGGACAGCAGCAGCGCGATGGCCAGCGGAATGATCACGATCTTGACCGTGCCGACGATCCGCAGCAGGGCCCAGGCCACCACGCCGATCACGATCAGTCGCCAACACCACGCGGCGGCGATCCGCAGCCCGTGCGGAACGTCGGCGTCGTCCCGACTGGAGGTGGAGCTGTGCAGGTCCGCCGGAGGTTCCGCGCCATAGACAGCGGCGCTGGGCGGCGCGGTCGGCCCCGGCACGGCCGGCGACGCCACCCGGGCCGCCTCCGACGCGTCGTCCAGCGCGTCACTCGAGGCACCCTCGTCGGCGCGCGCCGACTCCTGTCGTGACTGGTAGGCGCGGCGAAGCCGCCCGCGTACCCGCTCGAAGCGGCTCAAGCGCACCTCCTGGCAGAAAACCCGGCCCGCCCACGGCGACAGGTCGGACAGCATACGTCCGTTCCCCACACCGTAGGGCGGTTCCGCCACACAATGCCCCGACCATCTCCGGCGTAACCACCGGCCGGCCGCCGTCGGGCCACACGGTAGCGTCTGCGGCGTGACCGCCGACAACGATCTCGACGCCGGCCTGCCGATCCGCCTGCTGCACGACCGCGTGCTGGTGCGGATGGAGGGCAGCGAGGGCGAACGCCGCTCCACCGCTGGCATCGTCATTCCGGCGACCGCCGCTGTCGGCAAGCGCCTCGCCTGGGCCACAGCGGTCGGGGTGGGGCCGAACGTCCGCGCCATCGTCTCCGGCGACCGGGTGCTCTTCGACCCGGACGACCGCTCCGAGGTCGAGCTGCACGGCCGCGGTTACGTGCTGCTCCGGGAGCGGGACGTGCACGCCGTGGCCGCCGAGCGGATCGAGAACGACTCGACCGGCCTCTACCTCTGACGCACCTCCCCCGGCCACCAGGCCCCGTCGCGCACCGTTTGCCCGGCCGCACGACGGGAAGCCATCCGGCGACCGTGGCCCTGGGGAGGGACGATGCCGGTATTCGTGAAGAAGCTGTTGACCTGGGGCAGTGTCGCGTTCCTGATCTACTTCATGGCCTTTCGGCCGGACGGCGCCGCGCAGATGTTCCGGGCGATCGGAGCCGGGCTGATCGCGATGTTCCAGGGCCTCGGTGACTTCCTCACCTCGCTGATGACCTGAGCCGCTCTGCTGACCTGCCCGTCAGCCCGTCAGCCCGCAGCCGTCAGGGGTGCGGCCGTCAGGGGTGCGTCGGCGGCCAGTGCGGCGCCGATCGCGGGCCGGGCCAGCCGGGCGGGGCGTACCCCACCGGGGCCGGAGCGGGAGCAAGCACCACCGGGATCGGCACCACCGGCTCGTCCGGCGCGTCCACCGGGCGCTGCGTACCGTCCGGGAAGCGCAGGTGGTAGCGGCTGCCGTCCCAGACCCCCGCCGGGGCCTGCGGGTCCCGACCCACGAAGAACGACCGGTACGCGGTGATCGCGTCCAGCAGCTCCCGCTCCTCGCGGACGGTCCGCTCCTGGTCGGCGGGCTTGCGGTCCAAGCCGCGCAGCGCCCCGTCGCGCAGCAGGGCCAGCCGGGTGGCAGCGGACTGGTAACCCCGCATCGCCCGCACCCCGGCGTCGCCGGCCACCCGCCGCGCCCAACTGCGGGCGGCGTGCCGCCGGCCGAGACTGCTCAGCGCCGCCACCTCGGGCGGGCTGAGCCAGCCGGCGCGAACGTAGTCGGGCAGCACCCGCTCGGTGAGCCTCCCCTCCCAGGCGCGCAGCCACAGCGCCAGCCCGACGGTGCCGAAGAAGACCGGCACCATGAGGCCCAGGAAGCCGTACAGCATGATCACGGCCTCGCCGGTGGCCTGGGTAAGCGTGGGCAGCAGGTTCCACGTGCCGTGCAGCATCATCGCCAGCAGCAGACCGGCGATCGGGGCGAGCACCCGGATGCGCCGGTCGGCCGTCCGGGAGGCGATTCCCAGTCCCACGCCCGTCATCGAGGTGAAAAGGGGATGGGCGAACCCGAACAGCAGGATCCGCAGGATGAAGATCGCGATGACCTGCTGGATGCCGGTGGCCGGGCCGTAGCGGTCGGCGCCGGAGGCGTACCCCAACCCGCCCAGGTAGAGGATGTTCTCCACCATCGCGAAGCCGACCGCGGCGAGCCCGCAGTAGACCAGGCCGTCGGTGATCCCGGACCACTCGCGGCGCCGGAACACCAGCAGCAAAATCGGGCCCAGCGCCTTGGTCAGCTCTTCGATGAACGGCGCCACCAGCACCCCGGTGAGCGCGGACGGCAGGCCCCAGTCGGCGAAGCGGTTCGCCGCGAAGTCGTTCACCGTGAGCGAGGCGGCGGTCGAGACGAACGCCCCCCAGGCGAAGCAGAAGATCAGATACTTCAGCGGCTCGGGCTCGTACCGGTCCAGCCAGAGGAAGCAGGCGACCAGCACCGGCACCGGCAGGATGGCCGCGACCACCCCGATCAGCAGGGCCTGCGCACCGAGCGACTGGCCGAGCGTGAAGACCATGAACACCGCGCACGCCGCGATGAACAGCACCACCCCGGCCAGCGCCAGGAACCGCCGCCAGCCCAGCCGGCGCAGCGGCATCCGGGGCGTCTCACCCACGGGCGGGGCGGCGGGCGCGGCCGGGACGGCGGGCGACGGCGGCAGCGGTGAACCGGGCGGGGTGTCGGCCATGCGGTCAGCGTAGCCATCCGCCGCCGGCTGGTTCGGCCGCATCGGCAGCCGCTATGCTGCCTGCAGGTCACGAGCGCCAGCGTCAAGCCCCGGCTTGCTGGCCGGCAACCCTCGTCGAGTTCGCGGTGGGGTGCCCCGGGTGATGACCGGGCCCAGCCCGATCGGTGTGCTGGGCAAGCGCGGACCCCGTCCCGATGCCGCACCCGGGGTCCCTGACCCCGGAGGTTCCGGCGTGTCCGTCACTCTCGTCCCCTCGCTGCCCACAGTGCCGTCGGCGCCGTCCGGGCCGCTCGACGTCCTCGGCGTGCCAGGGGAGATCAACCTGGACTACGCGGCCAGTGCGCCGTGCGCGCGGGCCGCAGCCGACGCCGTGGCCGAGCTGCTGCCCTGGTACGCGAGCGTGCATCGCGGAGCGGGAGCGCTGTCGCGGCGGTGCACCCTCGCGTACGAGCAGGCCCGGCAGACGATCGGCGACTTCTTCGGCGCCCGCGCCGACGATCACGTGATCTTCACCCGCAACACGACTGACGCGCTCAACCTGCTGGCGCGGGCCGTGCCGGCAGGCACGACGGTTGTCACGTTCGCCTCCGAGCACCATGCCAACCTGCTGCCCTGGCCGCGCGGGTCGGTGCGACTGCCGGTGCCCGCCGACCCCGACGGGGCGGTACGCGATCTCGCCGCCGCCCTCGTCGAGCTGCGCCGGGGCAGCAGCCCGGCGCTGCCGGTGCTGGTAGCGGTGACCGGCGCGAGCAACGTGACAGGCGAGCGGTGGCCAGTCGCCGAACTGGCACGGGTGGCCCATCGACACGGTGCCCGGATCGTTCTCGACGCCGCGCAGCTCGCCCCGCACGCCCCTGTCGACCTGCTCGCGCTCGACGTCGACTATCTGGCCGTGTCCGGCCACAAGCTGTACGCGCCGTTCGGCGCGGGCGTGCTGATCGGCCGGGCGGACTGGCTCGACGCCGCCCCGCCGTACCTGGCCGGCGGTGGGGCCACCAGCCACGTCGGGCCGGCCACCCACGACGTGACCTGGGCGACCGGTCCGGCCCGACACGAGGGCGGCACCCCGAACCTGCTCGGCGCTGTTGCGCTGGCGGCGGTGTGCGCGGCGCTCGACGAGGCGGACCAGGTTGCGCTGGCCGACCACGAGCAGGCCCTGCTGGCCCGGCTGCGCACCGGCCTCGCCGCCCTGCCGCACGTCGTCGAGCTGCGCACCTTCGGCCCGGACGCGCCCCGGGTCGGCATCGTCTCGTTCGTGGTCGCCGGTCGGGACTCCGCCGACGTGGCCGCGCGGCTGGCCGCCGAGCACCACATCGGCGTACGGGACGGGTTGTTCTGTGCCCACCCGCTGGCCCGGCGTCTGCTCAGCGAGGCGGCGGGGCGTACCGGCCGGCGGGACCTGCCGCCCACCGCGTTGCGCGCCAGCATCGGCCTGGGCAGCACGGCCGCCCAGGTGGACCGGCTGCTCGCGGCGCTGGCCGAGTTGGGCTGAGGGCCGAGGGTGGCCGGCGCTCAGCCGACCGGCGGGGCGGTGGGTGGCTTCGGTGTCTCGCCGGGCTCGGCGGGCTCACCGACCGGGCGCTCCTGCTCGCCGAAGGCGGTGCGGATCCACCGGTTCGCCTCCTCCTGCTCGATCCCCGAGGCGACCAGCAGGTCGCTCGCGGTGGTGCGGACCTGGGCGATCACCACGCTGCCGGAGAAACCGACCCCGTCGCCGTACGCCCGGCCGGCCTCGCTGACCGCCCGCAGTGACCGTTCCCGGGCCTTCTCCGGCTCCTCACCGGCGGCGAACTCGTGCTTGAGCAGCCGGACCGACTCGGCGAGGTGGCCGATCGCGTCCGGCATCGGATCGGGCACCGGTTCCTCGTCCTCGACAAGCGTGACGGACCGGCGGATCAGCGTGCCGCTGTTGCGCATCGCCCGGTCGATCGGGTCGGCCGCCTCCGCGTAGTGGGTCAGTTCGTCGCGGCGGTGCCAGCGGGCCGGGGAGAGGGTGGCGGTCTCCTTCGCCCCCTCGATCGCCTCGGCCAGCGTGGCCAGTTCCTCCTTGTTGTTGCGCAGCTTCTCCAGGGCGCCCTGGATGGTGGCGCGGTCCCGCTTGCGCAGCCCGTCAGCTGTGGCGTCGAGCTGGGCGGCGAGCAGGTCCAGGGCGGGTCGGGCGGCCCGGTTGATCACTCGCAGCGGGTTCAGTGGCAGCAGCACCGCCGTGACCAGCAGCGCGATCCCACCGCCGAGGAACGCGTCGACGAAGCGCGGGATCTCCAGATTCTGGGTCGACGGGCTCAGGGTCACGATCAGCACCGCGGTGGCCGCCGCCTGGATGACGATGGCCACGCTCGCCCCGGCGAAGATGGTGAGCAGGATCGCCACAGTGACCACCAGGCCGAGCTGCCACGCCCCGGTGCCGAGCAGGTAGATCAGGAGGTCGCCGACGGCCACCCCGACCCCCACCCCGACGATCAACTCGATGGTCCGGCGGAACCGCTGGCCGACAGACGCGGCCAGGGTGCCGACAGCGGAGATCGGCGCGAAGACCGGTTGTGGGTTGCCGAGCAGCCGGTGCGAGACGAAGTACGCCAGCCCGGCCGCCAGCCCGGCCTGCACGGCGAGCCCGCCGGCCATCCGTACCCGGTGCAGCCGGTCGTGCAGGGTGGCCCGGCTGCGATGGCGCAGCTGCTCCGTGGCCTCGGCGATCCGCGCGCCGTCGATGTCCACCAACCCTTCGCGCAGCGCGGTGCGTCGCACCACCGGAGGTCGCTTGTCCCGGGCCACGGCCATGGGCGCGACTACCCGTGGCGGGCTCGCTGAATCCTCTCGTCCCGCGCGTCGCGGCCGAATGCGGCAGACTCGGGCGGTGGTTGATCTGCTGGACCGGTGGCGGGCCGCGGCCCGGGATGCTGGCGCGAGGCCCGATCCGGACACGACCCGGGCCGGTGAGGAGTTGGTCGTCCGGTGGCGGGAGCCGCACCGGCACTACCACACGTTGGCCCACCTGACGGCGGTGCTCGATCTGGTGGACCAGCACGCCGAGCTGGCCGGGCGGGCCGATCTGGTGCGGCTGGCGGCCTGGTTCCACGACGCGGTCTACGACCCTCGGGCCGGTGGCGACGCCAACGAGCGGGACAGCGCCGCACTGGCCGAGGGCGTGCTCACCGGGCTCGGGGTGCCGGCGCCCATGGTGGCCGAGGTGCGTCGGCTGGTGCTGCTCACCGCCGGGCACGCCGTGGCATCGGGAGACCGGGACGGCGCGCTGCTCTGCGACGCGGACCTGGCCGTGCTGGCCGCGCCGCCGGCCCGCTACGAGCGTTACGCGGCGGCGATCCGCCGGGAGTACGCCCATGTGCCGGAGCCGGCCTTCCGGGCCGGGCGGGCCGCCGTGTTGACCGGCCTGCTGGCGCTGCCCGCGCTGTTCCGCTCGCCACCGCTGGCGAGTCGATGGGAAGAGCCCGCCCGGGACAATGTCCGCCGCGAACTGGCCGCCCTCACCGGGGCACCGGAGGACGCGGGCTGACCAGGTGCTTCGGGCGACGCAGGCCGGCGGCGCGGAGCAACCGGACCAGCTCCCGGCTCGGCACCACCTGGGCACCGAGCCACACCGCCGCCGCGAACCGGTCGGCCGGAATGTCGTAGTGGTCCCTGTCGAAGCCACGCCGGGGCGCGCCGAGCGCCTCGGCGAAGGCGTGCAGCTCGGCGTACGAGACGTCACTGATCAGGTGCGACCAGAGCCGACCGCGCCACGGCCAGGCCGGCCGGTCCAGGTAGAGCATGGTGCCCAAGTTATCCCGCGCAGTCGATCATGTTGATGATCGCCGGTCGGCGACCTAGCCTCGGCTGCATGGCCCCCACCGCGCTCCTCGACGACCTGCGCGCCGCGCTCGGTGACGACGCCGTGCTCACCGACCCGGACCTGCTGCGCATGCACCAGCGGGACGAGGCCGACCTGTGCGCCGCCGGCGTGCCGCTTGTGGTGACCCGCCCGCGCGACACCGAGCAGGTGGTCGCCGTGGTCCAGGCGGCGGCGCGGTACGGCGTACCAGTGGTGCCGCAGGGCGCGCGGACCGGGCTGGCCGGCGCGGCGAACGCGGTGGACGGCGCGGTGGTGCTCAGCACGGTCGCGATGAACGAGATCCGGGAGATCGACCCGGTGAGCCGGATCGCTGTGGTCCAACCGGGGGTGGTCAACGCGGCGCTGGCCAAGGCGGTGGCCGCGCACGGCCTCTGGTACCCCCCGGACCCCGGCTCCTGGGAGTCGTCCACCATCGGCGGCAACGTGGCCACCAACGCGGGCGGCATGTGCTGCGTGAAGTACGGCGTGACCACCGAGTACGTGCTCGGCCTGGAGGTGGTGCTCGCCTCCGGCGAGGTGCTGCGCACCGGGCGGCGTACGGCCAAGGGGGTGGCCGGCTATGACCTGACCCGGCTGTTCGTGGGTTCGGAGGGCACCCTCGGCGTGATCACCGAGGTGACCGTGGCGCTGCGGCCCGCACCGGCCGAGTCGCTGACCCTGGTGGCGGTCTTTCCCTCCACCGCCGCGGCCGGCGCGGCGGTGGCCGAGATCGCGGCGCGCGGGCTCACCCCCAGCCTGCTGGAGTTGCTGGACCAGACGCACCTGCGGGCGATCGAGGCGTACCAGCCGATGGGGTTGCGGACCGACGCGCAGGCCCTGTTGCTGGCCGCCGCGGACACCGGCGCCCGGGCGGCGGACGACCTGGCGATGCTGGCCGAGGTGTGCGAGGCCGTCGGCGCCGACGAGGTCTACGCGGCCACCGACGCGGTGGAGGCGGCGGCGCTGCTACAGGCTCGCCGGCTGGCCCACCCGGCGATGGAGAAGTTCGCTGCGGACGCCTACCCGGGCGGCAACGGCGGGCTGGTGATCGACGATGTGGCGGTGCCGCGCGGCTCGCTGGCCGCGCTCCTGGACGGGGTGGCCCGGATCGCGGCCGAGTGCGCGGTGCCGATCGGCGTGGTGGGGCACGCCGGGGACGGCAACATGCACCCGAACATCGTGGTCGACCGGGCCGACCCGGCGAGCGTGGAGCGGGGCCGGCGGGCTTTCGACGAGATCATGCGGCTCGGCCTGGACCTGGGCGGCACCTGCACGGGCGAGCACGGGGTGGGGCTGCTCAAGCGGGACTGGCTGGCCCGGGAGATCGGGCCGGTCGGTGTCCGGGTGCATCTGGCGATCAAGTCGGCGCTCGACCCGGCCGGCCTGCTCAACCCGGGCAAGGTGCTCTGACCGGCTGCGGTCAGCCCTTGACCTCGGCAGGGGTCGCCTGGGTGAGCAGCAGCAGGATCTCCCCGGCGACCGGGGTGAGCTCCTCACCTGGGCAGTCCTGTGAGGTGATCAGCCCGGCCGAGGTGATGAGGCTGGACGTCAGCGCGTCGATGCAGGTGGTCCGGTACCGCCGGGCCTGATCGGTCTCGTCGGCCAGCGCCGGGTTGGCGAGCAGCACCTGGAGGCGTTCGGTCAACTCCGGGGCGAGGGTGCCCCGGGAGGTCACGCCGTCACCGGCGCAGTCGACGCACTGCCACGCGCCGTTCCGCTCGACGCTCAGGGTGCGCATCGGCCCGTCCTCGCCGAGCCGCTGGAGCAGGCTGACCTGACCGGCGGCGACCGTGGTGGGGATCTCCGGCGCCGACCCGCCTCCCGCCGTGCCGGCTGTCGGTTGCGCCACCGGGGTGCTCGGCTTGTCCCCGTCGAAGAGCGAGCAGCCGGTCAGGCCGCCGGCGAGCGCGACGGCGAGCAGGGGTACGAGCAGGCGAGGGCGCGCGCGGGGTAGCACGCGCGGAAACCTACCCCACCGTAGGTAGCGTCCGAAACCACCATCCGGGCCGGTATCGATGGTTACCCATCGGTAACGTCGCAATTCGTCATCGAGCGGACGGGCGCAGCTTCGCCTGATCGTCGTCGCCACCCCGGTCGGCCGCGTAACCCCGGACGTCCGGAGCGCCGAGCCGGGCCGCGTCCGCCGCCGCGTCGTCCGGCATCAACTGGGACTGCCGCTCCGCCTCCACCCGGGCGCGGTAGTGCTCGACCTCGCGAACCCGGGTGGCCGCGTCCCAACCGAGCACCGCGCCCATCAGCTCGGCGGTGTGCTCCGCCGACTCCAACCCCCGGTGGCTGGTCTCGAACGAGATCCGGGTCCGCCGGGTCAGCACGTCCTCCAGGTGCAGCGCGCCCTCGGCCCGCGCCGCGTAGGCGACCTCCGCCGCCAGATACTCCGGGGCACCGGCCAGCGGGGACGCCAGCAGTGGATCGGCGTCGACAAGCGCCAGCAGGTCCAGGGTGAGGGTGCCGTACCGCTCCAGCAGGTGTTCCACCACGCCCACCGGCACGCCGTGCCGGCGAGCCAGGTCGGCCCGGTCCCGCCACATCGCCGGGTACCCGTCGGCGCCGAGCAGCGGCAGGTCGGCGGTGCGCGACGAGCGGGCGCCACCGAGCCGGCGAGCGGCCCGGTCGACCACGTCGGACGCCATCACCCGGTACGTCGTGTATTTGCCGCCGGCGACCAGCAGCAGCCCGAGCATCGGCTCGAAGACCGCGTGCTCACGGGAGAGCTTCGAGGTGGAGTCGGCCTCGCCGGCCAGCAGCGGCCGCAGCCCGGCGTACACCCCCTCGATGTCGGCGGTGGTCAGCGGCCGGTCCAGCACGGTGTTGACCTGTTGGAGGAGGTAGTCGATGTCGCGGGCCGAGGCGGCCGGGTGGGAACGGTCCAGCCGCCAGTCGGTGTCAGTGGTGCCGATGATCCAGTGCCCACCCCACGGGATGACGAAGAGCACCGAACTCGCCGTACGCAGGATGAGCCCCGTCTCGCCGGTGATCGCCGAGCGGGGCACCACCAGGTGCACACCCTTGGAGGCGCGCACCCGGATGCCGGGCCGCAGGCCCACGTCGTTGAGCATTCGGGACATGTCGTCGCTCCACACGCCGGTGGCGGCGATGACGGTGCGGGCCTGCACCTCGAACTCCGCGTCCGGCGAACCCGGCGGAGCCTCCAGGTCCCGGACGCGGACGCCGGTCACCTCGCGCGCCTGCCGGATCAGCCCGACGGCGCGGGCACTGCTCACCACGGTGGCGCCGAGGCTGGCCGCGGTGCGGGCCAGGGTGACCACCAGCCGGGCGTCGTCGACCTGCCCGTCGTAGTAGCGGATCGCACCGGCGAGCGCGTCGGCCCGCAGACTAGGGAAGATCCGCCGGGCGCCTTCCCGGGTCAGGTGCCGGTGCAGGGGCATGCCGCGGCCACCGCCGAAGACCCCGGCGAAGGCGTCGTAGGCGGCCACCCCGGCGCCGTAGTACGAGCGGCGGAAGACCCGGGCCGGGAGGTCCCGCAGGCCGCGTCCGGCCGGCAGCGGCACCATGATCGGCACCGGGCGTACCAGGTGCGGCGCGAGCCGGGTGGCCAGCAGGCCGCGCTCGGTGAGCGCCTCGTGGACCAGGTGGAACTCCAACTGCTCCAGGTAGCGCAGGCCACCGTGGATGAGTTTGCTGGACCGGCTGGAGGTGCCGGCGGCAAGGTCGCGCGCCTCGACCAGCGCCACCTTCAGGCCCCGGGACGCCGCGTCCAGGGCGGCACCGGCGCCGGTCACCCCACCGCCGATGACCAGCACGTCGAAGCGCTCAGCACGCAGTCGACGCAGGTCGGAGGCACGGCGGACCGGTGAGAGCTGACCGGCGACGGATCGGGAGATATTGGGGTCGCGCACCCGTCCACCGTAACCGCCGTGCCACCGCGTCGACATTCGCCGCCCGCCCCGGGGCGACCTTCACGTCTCGCCGACGATGACGTCTCGTTGCCGTCGACGCGAGCCGCTCGATCTGATCAACGGCCGGCAAACGTCCGTTTCGAGTTCCGCCCCACTAACGGAAACTGTCCAAGATCTCCTCGGCTCTTCGATGAGGCAGTCGGTTCGAAACCGTTCACCATGGTCGTAAGGTTCTCGGAATGCAAGGTCAGCCTGGGCACCCCGGAGTCAGCACCCACAATTCCCCATGGCCGATCGTCGCTGCCGTGCTGGTCGGCTGCTGGACGGTCGCGGTCACCGTTGGCACCCAGACCGGTGGCTGGCTCACCGATCAGGTGCTGCTGGGCTTCGGGCGGGACCGGATCGGGTGGCTCTGGCCGCTGCTCGGCCTGGCCACCGTCGTGCTGGTGGGCACACCCGCCCTTCTGCTGGCCGTGCTACCCCGGTCGGCCGCGGTCCGGGCCACCGGGCGGGCCTGGCTGATCGGGGCACTGGCCCTCGGGTTGCTCACCCTGCTCCGGCTCGTGCCGCCGGTGCACCACGAGGCGTACCTCGCCGCGCTGGCCGCCGCGGCGCTGCTCAGCGCGCTCGCCGTGCGCTGGTCGACGCGACGATCGTCCCGTTCGAATGTCGGCACCGCGCCCGACGCCACCGCGTCGACGGCCGCCGACGGCACCGGTGGTGCGGCCCTGAACGCCGACGCCGCCCGAGCCGAGGCCGTCGGCAACTTCTGGTCGAGCGGTGACGCCGCCCAAGCCGGCGCCGTCGCCAGCCCGGGGTCGAGCGGTGACGCCGCCCAAGCCGGCGCCGTCGCCAGCCCGGGGTCGAACGTCGGCGCCGCTGCGACGGCCGGCGAGGGTCCGCAGCTGGTCGGGCGGCGGCGGGGGTTGCCCGGCCCGGTGCCGCTGCTCGCGGTCGCCGCCGGGGTGGCGCTGCTGTTGCCGTGGGCGTGGTTGGGCGCGCTCGGCGGCCTCCTGGAGACCGCGCTCGCGCTGCTGGCGGCCGCCGCGCTCGGGGTGCTGGCCGCGACTCTGCTGGGTGCCTCCTTCTGGTCCTCGTTCGCGCTCGGGCGACCGCCCCGGCCGGCTCGACTGGTGCTGGTCGGCGGCCTGGTCGCCGGGGTGACGCTGCTGCTGCTCGCGGCCGGGGCCGGCCAGCCCGGCACGCAACTGCCCGCGCTGCTGACCCTGCCCCCGGTGGGTTTCGCGCTGGCCGCGCTCTGGGCCGCGACCTGGCGGCCCAGCGCCGACCCGGCCGAGGCCGCCCGGGCCGGCCGAACCGCGACCGGCTGGCTCGTGGGCCTGGCCGCGCTCGGCCCGCTGGCCTTCACCGACCCGGAAGAGATCACCCTGCTGCTGGTCGGCACCCGGGACGTCCCGTTCTGGGTGGCGGCCGCCGCCGGCGTCGGGCTCGCCGTCGCGGTCCTGGTCGCCATCGGGTACGCGGTGCTGTTCGCCCGGCCGACGGCACGCACCCCGAGCAGGCGGGTCGCCGCGGTGGCGGCCGTGGTCCTGCTGGTGGCGTTCGGCGTGGTCGACCTCGGCCCCGGCCAGCCGGGCCTGTACGGCGAGCGGCTGTTCGTGGTGCTGCGCGCGCAGGCCGACCTGACTGATCTCCCGGCCGGCGCGCCGGGTCAGACCGGGCGGGACGCCCGCGCGGCGGAGGTCTACCGGCGGCTGGTGACGACCGCCGAGCAGAGCCAGCGCGACCTGCTGCGGGGGTTGACCCGGTTGCGCCTCGACCCGGTGTCGTACTACCTGGTCAACGCGGTCCAGGTGGACGGCGGCCCGGCGGTGCGGGCCTGGCTCGCCAGCCGACCGGAGGTGGCCCGGGTGCTGGTCAGCCAGCGCCTACGCCCGCTGCCGGCCCCGGCCGGGCAGAACCGGGGCAGCGCGCCCAGGCCCACCGGCCCGGAGTGGAACATCCGCCAGATCGGCGCCGACCGGGTGTGGTCCCAACTCCGGGTCACCGGCGCGGGCATCGTGATCGGCAGCTCCGACTCGGGGGTGGACGGCACCCATCCGGCACTACGAGGCGGGTTCCGTGGCGGCGACGACTCCTGGTACGACCCGTGGGACGACACCCGGAACCCGACCGACCAGGGCGGGCACGGCACTCACACGGTGGGCAGCGCGGTCGGGCGGGACGGCATCGGGGTGGCACCGGACGCGCAGTGGGTGGGCTGCGTCAACCTGGACCGCAACCTCGGCAGCCCCGGGCACTACCTGGACTGTCTCCAGTTCATGTTGGCGCCCTTTCCGACCGGCGGCGACCCGTTCACCGACGGCCGGCCGGAGCGCGCCCCGCAGGTGCTGACCAACTCGTGGGGCTGCCCGCCCATCGAGGGTTGTGACCAGCGGGTCCTGCGGCCGGCCACAGCAGCCCTGGACGCCGCCGGGATCTTCGTGGTCGCTGCGGCCGGCAACACCGGCCCGTGGTGCGCGTCGATCGACGACCCGCCGGCCCCGTACGCGGACGTGCTGACAGTGGGCGCTGTGGACGCCCAGCGGCGGGTCGCCGAGTTCTCCTCGCGCGGCCCGGTGCCGGGAAGCTCGGTCAAGCCGGACGTGCTGGCACCGGGGGTGGGCGTGGTGTCGGCCATGCCGGGCGGCACGTACGCCGCGCTGGACGGCACGTCGATGGCGACCCCGCAGGTGGCCGGGGTGGTCGCGCTGATGTGGTCGGCCAACCCGGCGCTGGTCGGCGACGTGAACCGGACCCGGCAGATCCTCCGGGACACCGCCACGGCGGCGACGCCCACCTACCGCTCCGACAGCCCCTCCGACGCCTGTGGTGCTCCGTCGAACGTCACGGGCGCCGGCCAGGTCGACGCCTTCGCCGCCGTTCGCGTCGCCCAACAATAAGCAGGTTTCCTTCCTGAAACGCTGAGCCGGAGGTGCGCCTCTCCACCCGGGTGATCTAGGGTCGGCGACCATGGACGCCGAGATCACCGTCACCGAGCTGACCACCGACCTGGTCCCCAGCGTCGTACAGCTCTGCCAGCAGGCTCTCGACCTGCCCGAGGACGCCGCCGAGGCGGCTTCCGTCGTGGACGTGCTCTGGCCCCGGGCCACCGCCGACCGGCGGGTGGTCGGGCTGGGCGCGTACCGGGGTGCGGACCTGGTCGGGGTGCTGATCTGCTCGGTGTCGTCGACCGAGCCGCGGATCGGGCACGTGGACCTGGTCGCGGTCCTGACCGATCAGCGGCGTCGGGGCGTCGGCCGGGCACTGCTCCAGCGCGCCGAGCGGGTGCTCGCCGAGCACGGGGCGACCGAGGTGCTGCTGGCCGGACACCCGCCGTACTACGCATGGCCGGGCATCGACGTCCGCTACACGCCGGCGGTCTGCGCCGCCCTCGCGCTCGGCTACCAGCAGGACCGGACCGCCTGGAACATGACAGCGGACCTGTCCTACGACGGGTCGCCGGCACTGCGGTCAACCGAGGCAGCGGAGCGGCGGCTGGCCGACCAGGGCGTCACCGTACGCCGGGCGGAGCCGGCGGATCTGCCGGCGCTGACGGCGTTCGCCAGGTCCACCTTCGGCGGCACCTGGGACGGCGAGTTGGCCGGGTCGGTGGGGCGGGCCGACGCCGGGTGCCACCTGGCGGAGCGGGACGGCGAGGTGCTCGGCTTCGCCGCGTACGGGTCGTCCCGACCGAGTTGGTTCGGGCCGATGGGGACCGCGCCGGCCGCGGAGGGTTCGGGCATCGGCGGGGTGCTGCTGCGGCGCTGCCTGCGCGACCAGCGGGTCGCGGGGCTGGACCAGGCCCAGATCGGCTGGGTGGGGCCGGTGCCGTTCTATTCGGGCAGCTCGGGCGCGCGGATCGAGCGGGTCTTCTTCCTGTACCGGCGAACCCTACCGACGGCATAACCGGGGCAAACAGGACATAGATCCATTCGCCCGCATCGGCCATCGTCGCCCCCTACCGTTTCCGTAGAGGAGGCAGCCATGACCGCGGATGACAACCAGACCGAGGACGGCCCGCCGATCACCTGGAAGCCGGTGGGTGAACTCCCCGGCCAACTGCCGTTCGACCGGCTCGACTACGGCGACGCCGAACAACTGGCCGAGATGACCACCGACGGCGAGTCGTCGGCGACCGAAGAGCCGCAGGAGATGGTGGACGCTCCGATCCAACTGCTTCCGCCGTACAACCGGGCACAGAAACGGCGCAACCAGCGCTCACTACCGACCTGACGACGAACGGGGCGGACCGCTGACGCGGTCCGCCCCGTTCGGGGTAAGAACTGGACTCAGAAGTCCATGTCCCCGCCACCCGGGCCAGCCGGGGCAGCCGGGGTCTTCTCCGGCTTGTCCGCGACAACAGCCTCGGTGGTGAGGAAGAGCGCCGCGATGGAGGCGGCGTTCTGCAGCGCCGAGCGCGTCACCTTGGCCGGGTCGATGATGCCCGCGGCCAGCAGGTCGACGTACTCGCCGTTGGCGGCGTTGAGACCGTGACCCGCTTCGAGGTTACGGACCTTCTCCACCACGACGCCGCCCTCAAGGCCGGCGTTGACGGCGATCTGCCGCAGCGGGGCGTCCAGCGCGACCTTGACGATGTTCGCACCGGTCGCCTCGTCGCCGACCAGGTCGAGCTTGTCGAAGGCGGTCTTGCCGGCCTGCACCAGCGCGACGCCACCACCCGGGACGATGCCCTCCTCGACGGCGGCCTTCGCGTTGCGAACGGCGTCCTCGATGCGGTGCTTGCGCTCCTTGAGCTCGACCTCGGTGGCCGCGCCGACCTTGATGACCGCAACGCCGCCGGCCAGCTTGGCCAGCCGCTCCTGCAGCTTCTCCCGGTCGTAGTCGGAGTCGCTCTTGTCGATCTCGGCCCGGATCTGGTTGACCCGGCCCTGGATCTGCTCGGCGTCACCGGCACCGTCGACGATGGTGGTCTCGTCCTTGGTCACCACGACCTTGCGGGCGCGGCCCAGCATGTCGAGGCTGGCGGCGTCGAGCTTGAGGCCGACCTCCTCGCTGATGACCTGGCCACCGGCGAGGATGGCGATGTCGGTCAGCATGGCCTTGCGGCGGTCACCGAAGCCCGGCGCCTTGACGGCGACCGACTTGAAGGTGCCACGGACCTTGTTGACCACCAGGGTGGCGAGGGCCTCGCCCTCCAGGTCCTCGGCGATGATCAGCAGCGGCTTGCCCGACTGCATGACCTTCTCCAGGATCGGGAGCAGGTCCTTCACCGACGAGATCTTGCTGTTGGCGATCAGGATGTACGGGTCGTCGAAGACGGCCTCCATACGCTCCGGGTCGGTCATGAAGTAGGCCGAGATGTAGCCCTTGTCGAAGCGCATACCCTCGGTGAGCTCCAGCTCCAGCCCGAAGGTGTTGCTCTCCTCGACGGTGATGACGCCTTCCTTGCCGACCTTGTCCATCGCCTCGGCGATGATCTCGCCGACGGTGCTGTCGCCAGCGGAGATGGAGGCGGTGGAGGCGATCTGCTCCTTGGTCTCGACGTCCTTGGCGAGCTTGGACAGCTCCTCCGAGACGCTCGCGACCGCAGCCTCGATGCCCCGCTTCAGGGCCATCGGGTTGGCGCCAGCGGCCACGTTGCGCAGGCCCTCGCGAACCAGGGCCTGGGCCAGGACGGTCGCCGTCGTCGTGCCGTCACCGGCAACGTCGTCGGTCTTCTTGGCGACCTCCTTGACCAGCTCAGCGCCGATCTTCTCGTACGGGTCCTCGAGCTCGATCTCCTTGGCGATGCTCACACCATCGTTGGTGATGGTGGGGGCACCCCACTTCTTCTCGAGCACGACGTTGCGGCCCTTGGGGCCGAGGGTCACCTTTACGGCGTCGGCGAGCTGGTTCATGCCCCGCTCGAGGCCGCGGCGCGCCTCTTCGTCGAACGCGATCATCTTGGCCATACGGCGTTGTCCTCCTGGACACTCACGGGCCACCCGAGATGTGTGCCCCGGATGGGCCGCCTGGTGTACGCACCTTGGGACGTCGCCACCTGGCGACGACGACGTCCTTCGGCCGGGCCGGATAGCCCGCGACGACCGGCCATGTGCCGCCCCGGCGTCTCCACGCCGGTGCAACCTGGCCCCACCGTCCCGACCATTGGCACTCACGGTATGCGAGTGCCAATGACTTGTTTAGCACTCTCCCCTGCCGAGTGCAAGCACGATGCCGCCGCTCAGCCGAGTTCCGCGGCCAGTCCAGCGGTGTTCACCGGCGCCTCATGGGCGCGCTGCTCGGCGTACGTCACCAGCAGACCGATCATCTGGGCGAGGTGGGCCGGCAGGGCCAGCACGGCGGTGATCCCGATCACCACCACCGCCCCGGCCGCGGTACCCGGCGACGCGAACGGATCCGTACCGAACGCGGAGGTGCCCACCCCCTCCAGGGAGCTGGAGACCACACTCACGACGATCACCGCCAGGGCGACCAGGGCCACCCGACCGAGCAGCAGACCGAGCCGGTCGTGGAACATCCGGAACGAACGACCGATCGGGTTGTGGCGTTCGAAGAGATATACCGGGCCGGCCATGCTCAGCGCGAAGGCCAGGTAGACACCCGGCAGCACGCAGAAACAGACACCGACGCCGATGAGCAGACTGACCAACAGTGTCCAGCCCCACAGCCCGAGCGCCCGACGAAGGCCGTAGCGCAGCGCCGCCTCAAGGCTGGCCGGTTGGCCGGCGGCCTGCCGGGTGATCACCCAGCTGCCCGAGGCCCACCCGACGGCCTGCACCACGCCCACCAACAGGCTGCCGCCGATCAGCACGAGAAGGAGGCTCCCCAACTCGGCGGCGAAGTTGTCCGGCAGTGCGGCAGGAGCGCTCTCGGCCTGGGCGGCCCACTTCGCCGACGGGTCCACCCCGAGAGCGATCACCGAGAGCACCGCCGCCGGCAGCACCTGGGTGAGCAGCATGATCGGCACCAACTGCCGCCAGCCCCGACGCAGCGCTCCCCCGCACCTGTTGAACCAGCCGCCGATGCCCGCACCGGGCGGCGTGACCAGGGCGTCGTTCGGGTCGAACCCGTAACCCGGCGGGTACCAGCCAACCGGCGGTCCCGGATACCACGGCTGCCCGCCGTAGGGACCCGACCCGGGCGGGTAACCCCCGGTGGGCGGAAACACCCAGCCCTGCGGCGGCGGGGCCGCACCCCAGGCACCCTGCGCGGCATCCCAACCGGGCGGCGGACCAGCCTGGCCAGCCGGGGGCGCGCCCGACCCCCAGCCAGGCGGCGGACCAGCCTGGCCAGCCGGGGGTGCGCCTGGCCCCCAGCCGGGCGGCGGACCGAACTGGCCGGGGCTGCCGGCGGGCGAGGATGGGTCCGGCTCCCCCGACCCGGGGGACGGAGTGGGCGGGGGCGGCTGGTCGGTCATGAACGCTCCTCGGCATCGGCTGGAACGGTTCACGATCTTCCCGGCTGGGCGCCCCTGCCGCAGCCCCGACTCACGGGCCGATCGGCCAGGAAGCTCAGCCGATGACGCGTACGTGCTCCGCCTGTGGGCCCTTTTGGCCCTGGGCGACCTCGAACTCGACCCGCTGACCGTCGTCCAACGCCTTGTAACCGTCCATTTCGATGGCGGAGAAGTGGACGAACACGTCCTGACCGCCGTCGACGGCGATGAAGCCGTAGCCCTTCTCGGCGTTGAACCACTTCACGGTGCCCTGTGCCACGGTGCACTTCCCTCACTCTGCGCGGTCTTGCCTGACCCGGCGCACGGCGCGGCCGGGCGCCCCGACCACCGACTCAGCGATCGATGACCGCCATTGAACAGGTGATCGAAATCGCACGTTACACGAGCAGTGACGGCCACGCACGGCCGCAAATCGGACACACTTCGGGGCGTCCCGACCGCACTGATCGGCCCGGGTCGCCGCTCCACCGGATTCGCGTCCGTCATTACGAATGGGCGAGGGGCCGCGAGGTGCCCCAGCCGTGACGGCGATCGGGCACAGCTCGCGAAAATCAGCTGTGGTAGGCATGCGGACATGACCACCGACATGGGCTCGCCGGCCCCGCGGCTCGCGGAGATCCGCCGGGTCCGACCGGAGGACGCCGCGCGGATGCGGGCGCTGCGCCTGGAGATGCTGGCCGACGCGCCGTTGGCCTTCCTGGAGACCCTGGCGGACGCGGCGGCCCGACCGCACAACGAGTACGCGGCCCGAGTCGCGTACACCTCGGCCGGTTCCAGCAACGCGCAGTTCATCGCCGACCCGGGCGGCCGGCTGGTCGGGCACGCCGGTGGCACCACCGCCCCGAACGAAGCCGGGCTGACCGTGATCTACGCCGTGTACGTCACACCGACCTGGCGCGGCAGTGGACTGCTCGGCGAGCTGATCGACGGGGTGGCCGCCTGGTCCCGAGCCTGTGGCCGACCGGAGTTGCTGCTGGAAGTGGTGGTCGGCAACGACCGCGCCTACCGCGCCTACCAGCGCCTGGGCTTCAAGGACACCGGCGTACGGGTCCCCCACCCCACCATCCCAGCCCTCACCGAGCTGCAAATGCGCCGACCCGCATAAGAAGAACCCTTCCCAGGGCAAGACCACGGAGATGCCTCTAAAGCCGGACGCGTAGGCGACACCCGTGCCCACGCAGGGGTTTCCGGGGCAGCCCGACCCGCGCAGGGATCAAGCCTGACCGCCCGGAGCGGGGCGGGCTGCCCCGGAAACCCCAACCGCAAGGGCCGGGACAGCCCCGGAAACCCCCGGCCGCAACCACACTCAGACGTGCCGCCGCGACTGCACGATCCGGAACCGGTTGGCCACGTACGCCCCGTCCGTCAGGGCCGAGTTGGCCGCCGCGTTGGCGCCGCTGCCGTGGAAGTCGGAGAACGCAGCCGACTGGTTGACGAAGACACCGCCGGTGAGGTTGCAGGACAGGTGCACCCCGACCTCGACAGCGATCGCCTCGGTGGCGTCCAGCACCGCCTCGTCGGTGGAGTAGACCCCGGCCGTGAGCGCACCCTTCTCGCCGACCGTCCGGCGCAGCAGCTCCAGGCTGTGCGCTGTGGAGTGGGTCGCGATGGCGAACGAGATCGGCCCGAACCACTCCCGGCCGTACGTCTCCGCGTCGTCCGCGCCCAACTTGACGATCGTCGGGGTACGCACCACCGCGTCGGCGTACGCCGGGTGGGCCACGGCCCGCGACTCCAGCACCGGCTCGCCGACCTTTGTCACCTCGGCCAGCCGCTCCAGCACGCCGTCGTTGACGATGGCGCCGGTCAGTTCCACGCCCCGGGCCGGGTCGGCGGTGAGCTTGCCAACGGCGGCGGCGATCCCGCCGGCCACCTCGTCGAAGCTCTTGTGCCCCTGGTCGGTCTCGATGCCTCCGGCCGGGATGAGGATGTTCTGCGAGGTGGTGCACATCTGCCCGCTGTAGAGGGTCAGCGTGAAACCGAGGTTGCGGCACATGCCGGCGAAGTCGTCGGTGGAGTCGATGACGACGGTGTTGAGGCCGGCCTTCTCGGTGTAGACCGATGCCTGCCGGGCGTGCGTCTCCAGCCAGTCGCCGTACTCGGTGGAGCCGGTGAAGTCGACGATCTTGACGGAGCGGTGCAGGGCCAGGTCGCTGGCGAGTTTCTCACCGGGCGCCTCGGCCGCCAGCATGATCAGGTTCGGGTCGAACCCAGCCTCGGCGAGCACCTCCCGGGCGTACTTCACGGTGATGGCCAGCGGCAGCACCGCGCGCGGGTGCGGCTTGACGATCACCGGGTTGCCGGTGACCAGCGAGGCGAACAGCCCGGGGTACGAGTTCCAGGTCGGGAAGGTGTTGCAGCCGATCACCAGCGCCACCCCACGCGGCACCACGTGGAACGTCTTGGTCATCCGCAGCGGGTCACCCTTGCCGGCGGCCTTCTCCCAGCCCGCCGTGCCCGGGTGTCGGGTCATCTCGGCGTACGCGTACGCCAGCGCTTCCAGCGCCCGGTCCAGCGCGTGCGCGCCACCGGCCTGGAAGGCCATCACGAACGCCTGCCCGCTGGTGAACTGCACGGCGTTGGCCAGCTCGAAGATGTGCTTGTGCAGCCGGTCGAGGATCTCCAGGCAGACGCCAACCCGGGCCTGCGGGCCGGCGTCGCGCCACGCCGGCAGCGCGGCGGAGGCGGCGCTGACCAGCTCGCCGGGGCCGGCGTGCGGGTAGCGCACCGCCAACTCCACCCCGAACGGGCTCGTCTCGGTGGCGACCCGTTCGCCGCTTCCGGGCTGGTCGAGCGGAAAGTCACCACCGAGGTACGCCTCGAAGGCGGCCTTACCGTCGGCGGCGGCGGTTTCGCCGTACACCCGGGGGCTGGGGGATTCGGGATAGGCGGACCAGTAGCCCCGCTCCGTGATCGCGGTCAGCGCACGGTTGAGGGTGTCGGCGTGCCTGTCGTACAGGGGATGCGGGGTCTCCGTCATGCCCGCAATCATGCCGCAGTCGGGTTCGGGAGCAGAAGCGCCGATGGCCGCGGGGTTGCGCGCTGCGGCAGCGGGTAACCGCGGGCCTCGGCCAGGGAAGCCGGCCAGAGGAGGGCGGCGGGTGAGGATCACCGAGATCCGGGTGCACGGGGTCGCCGACAAGGGGCCCGAGGCGATCCTCGACCGACCGATCGTCGCGCGGGTCGCCGGAGACGACAACGCCGGCTTCTACCGGCCGCGGCCCGGCTACGGTGCCCCCGCGGACCGCGACGGGGTGACGCTTGAGGCGTACCGCTGGAGCCGGCTGACCGGCGGCACCGCCACCCGGACGTTCTCCCTGGTCCTGCTCCTGCCGTTCATGCTCAGCAACATCGCGGTCTGGACGCTGCCGGTCACCGGTGGCGGCGGCCGTGCCGCGCGGGCGCTGTGCCGACTGCTGGCCGCGACGATGACCGCGATGTACGTGCTCTCCGCCGTCGGGGTGTCCCTCGACCTGATCGCCTGGCAGTGTGCGGCCTACCCGAGGTGTCTGGAGGGGCGTCGGGAGATCTCCTGGCTGGGCGGCGTCCCGCCAGGTCAGCGGCTCGCGCTGCTGGCCGCACTGCCGATCATCGCGATCGTCCTGATCTGGCGGCTCGGTGCCCGGACCTGGCAGCTCCCCGAGGACAGCGACAGCGCTCCCGGGGTGGGTGCGGACCGGCTCGACGCGCCCGCCTTCTGGGACACCCGCTCGCTGCTGCGCCGCTTGCGGTCGGTCCACGTCGCGGTGGCGCTGGGCACGCTCGACCTCAGTCTGCTGCTTCCTCTGACGCCGCACGACGCCACAGTGCCCGGCTGGCTGCTGCTGGCCGCGGTCGTGGTGCTGCTCGCCGGCGCGGTGGTGCTGCTCTGCCGGCCGGCGATTGAGCGGCGCGGACAGCAGGACCAGTGGAGTTCGCGGACGATCCGCTGGGTGGCCGTCGCGCTCACCGCGCTGACCCTGGGGTACGCGTTGCTGCCCCGGCCGCCGTGGACGGCCGAGGGAACGTTGCCGGGTTACGGGATGACGGTCGCCGGGCTGTTTGCCGGGCAGGTGGTCCTGCTCGCGATGCTCGGCCTGGTGGTCGTCGTGCAGCGCCGCTCTCTCCCCCGGCCCCTCTTCCTGCTGGCCGGGCTGGGCGCGCCGGTGCTGATAACCGTCGCGATCGGGTTGGGCGTCGCCTACGACTCGGGCCTGACCTACGGGCTCGCCGAGTATCTGGACCGTGGTTCCAGCCCGACGCCGGCACGGCCGCTGCCGCCTGGTGCGCCACCCCTGTCGCCGCCGATCGCCTTCCGCTGGGCCACCCTCGGCTTCTCCCTCGCCGTGCTCCTGGTGGTCGTGACGGCAGTGCTCGGGCCGCGGATCGGCCGGGGTCGTCGCCGCCGGGAGGCCGAGGAACTGGTCCGGCGGGACTATCCGGAGGCCTCCCGGGCGGCCCCGGAACGGGTCCGGGCCGTCCGCGACGCGATCATGCGTGCCGGACTCACGAATCGACTCGGGCCGCTGCTGGCCACCGCGTACGTGGTGTTGGCGCTGCTCACCCTGGCGGCGGCCGGGCTCTCGGTGATCGGTCCCGGCCCGGGTGCGCTCGCGCTGCGACTCGGCGGCGAACCACTGGCCCGTCCGGTGATCTTCGTGACCGACCTGGGTGCCCTGCTGATCGGACTGTTCGCCACGGTCCTCGCCGTGCTGGGGCTGGTCGCCTACCGATCCGGCGCAATCCGGCTGGTCGGGGTGCTCTGGGAGCTGGCCACCTTCTGGCCGCGTGCCGCGCATCCGCTCGCCCCGCCGTGCTACGTCGAGCGGGCGGTCCCCGAGCTGACCCGTCGGATCGGGCAGCTCACCGCCGACGGGAACGCTGTGGTGCTGTCCGGGCAGAGTCACGGCAGCGTGCTCGCGGCGGCGACGGTCCTTCAACTCCCCGACCACTGCCGCCGGCGGGTAGCCCTGCTCACCTACGGCTCCCCGCTCGGAAACCGCTACCGGCGGATCTTCCCGGCGTACGTCAGCGACGAGATGTTGCGCGAGGTCGGCAGCCGGTTGGCCTGGCGGTGGATCAACCTGTGGCGGTACACCGACGCGGTGGGCGGACCGGTGTTCGTCCCGTTCGTCGACGGACCCGACGACCCGGCCGCCCGGGTCGACCGTCGGGTACGGGATCCGGAGGGACTGCTCATCCCACCGACCGACACCGTGCCCCCACCGGTGCAGGGCCACGGGTTCACTCCGGACGACGACTTCCACGCCGCAGTCCGTGAGCTGGTCGGGCGCTTGGAACGGACGGACTGGTGAACGGCCGGGTCAGAGGGTGAGCTGCCAGTCGGTCCAGGAGTCCACCGGGCGGAAGCCGAGCTGTTCGTTGATCGCCACCATGTAGGTGTTGCTCGCCGCGTTCCAGGTGTCGATCACCTGTACCGCCGGTTCGTGGCTGAGCAGGTGGTGCAGGTTCTCCGCCTTGGCGATGAGGCCGAGCCGGTGCCCACGGTGGGCCGGGTCGACGATGGTGATCTGCTGGTACGCGTGCCAGTCGGCGGAGGCGCCCACGTCCAGCAGCGTCCAGGCGACCAGCCGGCCGGACGCCTCGTGCCGCATCCCGAGGTGGTAACGCCGCCGGCCCCGGGCGTCCAGCGCCCGTTCGTTGCCGCGGATGCGTTCGGCGTCCACCTGCTCCGGCTCCCACTGCACGTCGCCCATGGGCGCGTCCATCAGCAGCCGGCCGTCGAGGTAGGCGATGTCGGCGACGTACTCCGGTGGGGTCGCCCCCTGCCAGCAGACCGACTGATAGCCCTCGGCTCGCGGTCGGGCCTCGGCGAGCGCCACCCGCAGCGCTACCCGGTCGATCTCGCCGACGTGGAGCCGGCGACGCACCTCGGCGAGGGCGGGCTGGGCTCCGGTCGCGGCGGCGAACGCGTCGCCCGCCACGCTTCGGGCCGGCCCGCCGGGCAGCGCGGAGACGGCCATCGCCACGACCCGCTTGCGGCCGTGCTCGCGGAGCAGGCGTACCCCGTACTCGTGCAGGGCCCGGCCGACTCCCCGGCGCCGCAGCTCGGGATGCACCAGCACCTCGGCGGTGGCGTTGTCGGTGTTGTCGAGCTGCGGCAGGTCCAGTTGGAGGTAGCCGGCTGGCACGCCGTCGAGTCGGGCCAGCGCCCAGAGCGACCGGGTGCCCGGCATCGGGGTGTGGAACAGCGCGTCGAAGCGGCGCCGGCAGGAGGGCGGGAAGTCCGGCAGATCGGCGTCGTTGGCGGCCGCCCCGATCCGGTACGCCTCGTCGACCGACGTGCGGTCGGCGCCGTCGAACGACGAGATCGTGATGCTCATGCCGCTGAGGGTGCCCCCGGAAAAGCGATCGGGCCAGCGAATTAATCGCTGGCCCGATCGAACGTGGTCGGGAGGGACACTCGCACAACGCCTCCGGCGTTGGGTCGCAAGAACTTCAAAAGTCTTCGGCGAAATGCCCTCCCGCACGGAGCATCTTGCGCCGTCCGGTTCCTGCCGTCAAGTCCGTAGCGGCGGGTTTTCCACACTCACAGCGAAAACCCAGTTACTGGCTGATCCACTCGGCCTCCGAGGTCAGCCGAGGAGGCCGGCGTCGCGGGCGGCGCGCAGCGAGGGCTTGATGTGGTGGGTCGGACCGACCTGACCGGCCACCGCGTCGATGGTCTTCAGGCCCTCGCCGGTGTTGAACACGACGGTCTCGGCGGTCGGGTCGAGCCGACCGGACTCGACCAGCTTGCGCAGCACGGCCACTGTCACCCCACCCGCGGTTTCGGCGAAGACCCCTGTGGTACGGGCCAGGTCGCGGATGCCCGCACGGATCTCGTCGTCGTCGACGTACTCCATCCAGCCGCCGGTGCGGCGGACCGCCTCCAGGGCGTAGAGGCCGGCCGCCGGGTCGCCGATGTTCAGCGACTTGGCGATGCCCGTCGGCTTGACCGGGATGATCGTGTCGGTCTCGGCGTGCAACGCGGTGGCGATCGGGTTGCAGCCGGCGGACTGCGCGCCGAAGACCTTCCAGCCGCCGGCCGGCGCCTCGACCAGGCCGATCTCCACCAGCTCGGAGAACGCCTTGTCAATCTTGGTGAGCAGCTCGCCGCTGGCCATCGGAATGACCACCTGCGCCGGGATCCGCCAACCGAGCTGCTCGGCCACCTCGTAGCCGAGGGTCTTGGAGCCCTCCGCGTAGTACGGCCGGACGTTCACGTTGACGAACGCGGTGTCCTCGAATTCGTCGGTCTCCACCAGCTCGCCGCAGAGCCGGTTGACGTCGTCGTACGAGCCGTCGATGGCGACCAGCTCGCCGCCGTAGACGGCAGTGGTGATGACCTTGCCCTGCTCCAGGTCGCTGGGGATGAAGACCACCGAGGGCACCCCGGCTCGGGCGGCGTGGGCGGCCACCGAGTTGGCCAGGTTGCCGGTCGACGCGCAGGCGAACCGGGTGAAGCCGAGCGCCTTGGCGGCGGTGAGCGCCACCGAGACGACCCGGTCCTTGAACGAGTGGGTGGGGTTGGCGCTGTCGTCCTTGACCCAGAGCGGCGCGGTGATGCCCAGCTCGGCGGCGAGGTGCGGTGCCGCCACCAGTGGGGTCAGCCCCGGGTCGAGGGTGACCCGGCTGGCCGGGTCCTGACCGGCGGGGAGCAGGGCTGCGTACCGCCAGATGTTGTTCGGGCCGGCCTCGATCTGCTCGCGGGTGACGGTGGCCAGCGCGGCGGTGTCGTAGTCGACTTCCAGCGGGCCGAAACACTCGTAACAGGCGTGCTGCGCGGCGAGCGGGTAGCGGGCCGAGCAGGCACGGCAGACCAGGGCGCGGGCGGGGCTGGCAGAGGTGTCAATGCCGGAGGTGACGAGCGTCGACGTCATGTCGAGATTCCTCTCATCTTTCCCCGCATCGCACGGTGCGGCGGGGACGGAATTGGCACCTGCCCCGCGGGTCGCTCAGCGGTGAGCGCGCGGGGTGGTTGCCGGGGCGTCGTCGGGCCGTATCCCTCAGCCCCTCTGGATGAGGTATTCAGTTGTGCCGTCGAGTCTAGGCAAAGCCGGCCGCAGCCTCCACTGCCAATCCCAGGGAATGGGTCAGCGGGCGGTCACCGCCGCCGGGTCGGTCACCGCGACCGGGTCCGTCACCGCGCTCGGCCTGGGCAGCGACGCGGTCCGGGGCCGGGCGGCGAGGTTCGCGGCGATCAGGGCGGCGATCGTGATGGCGGCCCCGACCAGTTCGACGGGCTCCGGCCGGTAGCCGCGGGCGATCTGCACCGCGAAGGTGGTCACCGGGACCAGGTTCATGAACAGTGCGGCGTTGGCGGCGCCGAGTCGCTGCACGCCGGTGTTCCAGGCCAGGACCGCGATCACGGCACCCACCAGGACGGCGTACGCCAGCTGCGGCGCGACCGCGACGAGGTCGGCGGCGGACGGCGCGTGCTGCCAGCCGACGGCGTCGGCGCCGATGCTCAGGGCGAGCATGGCGGCCGTGCCGGCGAGCGCGGTCAGCGTGGTGAAGCGCAGCGGGGACCACTCGCCGAACCGGCTGGCACCGTGGGTGTAGATGCCCCAGCCCAGCACCGCGCCGATCATCATCAGCCCGCCGAGGCCGAACTGGCCGAGCCCGGCCAGGCTCCCGCGCGTGATCACCAGGCCGACGCCGAGGAGCGCCACCAGGGACAGGGCCAGCAGGAGCGGCTTCGGGCGTACGCCGTCGCGGGCCCACCGAACGAGCTGGGTGATCACCGGAGTGGTGGCCACGAAGAGGGCGATCTGCTGCGGGGCGGCGTGTTCGAGCGCCAGGTTGGTGAGCAGGTTGAAGCCCGCGAAGCCGACCACGCCGAGCACCACCACCTCCAGCGCCCGGCCACCGTGCCGCAGCGCGCCGGCACCTTCGCGGAGCAGCAGGATGGCGACCAGGACGACGGCGGCCAGCAGGTAGCGCGCGGTGGTCAGGTTGAGCGGGTCGACCCGGTTGAGCGCGCTGGCCAGGATCGGGAACATCACGCCCCAGCCCAGCGCGGCGATCAGTGGGTACGCGGTGGCGCGGGATCGCATCGGCAACTCCAATGTTCGAGTATCGTCGAACCAACGACATCGACCATAGGGTGTTGTTCGATTATTGTCGAACAAGGGTTACACTGGTCACATGGAGCCGCACGAACCCGACCTGACCGCCGTACCGGTCACCAGCGTGCTGGCCGCACTCGCCGACGACGTGCGGCTACAGATCGTCCGGGCGCTCGCCGAGGGCGGCGAGGCCGCCTGCGGCAGCTTCGACTTCGGCGTCTCCAAGGCGACCCGCAGCCACCACCTCAAGGTGCTGCGCGAGGCGGGCCTGACCCGGACCCGCGCCGCCGGGACCAGCCGACTGGTCCGGCTCCGCCGCGACGAGTTGAACGAGCTCTACCCCGGCCTCCTGGACGCGGTCCTCACCCAGCGCCCGCCGGCCTGACCCCGCCCCACCCGCGCCCGTCCGGGTGGCAGCGCGGTGCGAACCGGCGAGGCCGGGGCCGGGCGGCGGTGTGCTGCCCAGGTGGGCGAGGATCAACGGATGATCTCCCGCGACACGGCAGCACGCCGACGCATCAGCGCGACGGTCGCGATGGCTCTCGTGCTTGGCGGCTGCGATCGTGACCATCGAGGCCAGTCCGGAGACCCGAGCCAGCCGCCCCCTGCGGCGAGGGCGGAGGCGGGCCCGACCACGAGCACCCAGCCGCCTGCGGAATGCCCAGCCACCGGCGTACGGATCCGGTCGACCGGCGGGGACGCCGCGATGGGCCTGCGCGCCCTCGGCCTGGAGCTGGTCAACTGTGGCGAGCGCCCCTACCAGCTCAACGGGTACCCCGTGCTGCACGTGTTCGACGAGCAGCGCGAGCCGGTCATGCTGCGGGTGGTCAACGGCGCCAAGGAGATCACCTCCGGCTTCGACCAACCACCCCGGCAGGTCACCCTCGCCGCCGGGGAGCGGGCCACCGCCGTGGTGCTCTGGCGCAACCTGGTCACCGACTCGACAGTGGTGGCCACCAACGGCGAGTTCCTGACTGTGGCGCCGGCCGCCGGGCAGCCGGCCGAAGAGGTCGACCCGGACGGGCCGATCGATCTCGGCAACACCGGCCGGATCGGTGTCAGCGCCTGGAAGAAGGCCGACCCGTCCACGCCGGTCCCGTCCCGGCCGGCCCCGCCGCCGGCGCCGAGCGCGGTGCCGTCGTCGGTGGGCCCACCCGACGGCCGGCTCTGACCCGATCCGCTACGACGTGATGTCCTTGCGGGTGAAGCGCCAGAACGCCAACCCCCAGAACAGCGTCGCGTAGCTGATCGCCGAGATGCAGCCGCGCACCACGTCGTCGGTCTGCACCGGAGTCGACAGCAGACCCAACCAGGCGGTGCTGAAGTGGGTGGGCAGGAAGTCGCGCAGCGCGCCCAGGGCGGTGATCTGGTCCAGGATGCTGGACAGGATCCACAGCAGCACCGCGCCACCGACAGCGCCCAGCGCGGCATCCGTGATCACCGACAGCAGGAACGCCAGGCCGGCCACCGCCAGCAGCACCACCGCCAGGTAGCCCAGCACGGCCAGCAACCGGAGCAGCCCCTCGGTGGGTTCCAGCTCGGCGGCGACAGTGCTGCGCAGCGGCGACCAGCCGTAGCGCAGGGTGCCGGCCAGCAACGCGGTGCCGGCCAACAGCAGCAGGGCCAGTCCCGAGTACGCGAGCGCGACCACCAGTTTCACCGTCAGCAATCGCGCCCGGGGCACCGGGATCGCCAGCAGATACCGCAGGCTGCCCCAGCTCGCCTCGCTGGCCACCGTGTCGCCGCAGAACAGCGCGACGACCACCACCAGCAGGAACGACGCCGACACGAAGATCGAGAACAGGGTGAAGTTGAGCCCACCGGAGGTGGCCAGGTCGACCAGGCTGGCGAACTCGTTGTTGCCGTTGTCGTCGTCGCCACCGGAGTTGAACTGGAACGCGATCAGGATGATCAGCGGCAGCAACACCATGAACCCGAGCGCCAACTGGGTCCGCCGCCGGGACGCCTGCCGACGGAACTCCGCCCCGAACGGCATGGTGGCCGAGGGTCGGTAGCCCCGGGCCGCACCGGCCGGGTCGGTGACGCCCAACGGCGCCTCGACGGAAGATCCAGCCATCACCGGTCACCGCTTCCCCGAGAGTTCTCGCCCACCAGGGCGAGGAACGCGTCCTCCAGGCGCCGCCGAGGCACCACCCGGTCCACCCCGATGCCGGCGCGCACCAGCTCCGCCACCACCTCGCTCCGCGCCGTGCCGTTGGTGTCGACCACCAGTTGGCCGTCGCTTTCCGGCAGCACAGTGACCCCGTGCAGCCGGTCCAGCACCGCTCGCGCGGCCACCGGGTCGGTGACGTCGAAGAGCACGCTCGGCGACTCGCCCACGATCTCCTCCACCGGCCCGGCCGCCACGATCCGGCCCTTGTTCACCACCACCGCGTGCGTGCAGGTCTGCTCCACCTCAGCCAGCAGGTGGCTGGAGACCAGCACCGCCCGGCCGTCCGTGGCGTACCGCTGGAGCACCCGACGCATCTCGGCGATCTGCGGCGGGTCGAGCCCGTCGGTCGGCTCGTCCAACACCAGCAGTTCGGGGAGGCCGAGCATGGCCTGGGCGATCGCCAGACGTTGGCGCATCCCGTGGCTGTAGTTCTTGATCCTCCGGTGCACGGAGTCACCCAGCCCGGCGATCTCCAACGCCGCGTCGAACTGCGCGTCCTCCCACGGCCGTCCGGTCGCCCGCCAGTACGCCTTCAGGTTGTCCAGACCCGACAGGTGCGGCAGGAAGCCCGGCCCCTCCACCAGCGCCCCGATCCGGGACAGCACCGGCGAGCCGGGCACCAGCCGACGGCCGAAGACGTAGATCTCCCCGGCGGTCGGCTGGGTCAGCCCCATCAGCACCCGCAGGGTGGTGGTCTTGCCGGCACCGTTGGGCCCGAGCAGGCCCACCACCTGACCGGGGTGCACCTCGAAGTCCACGTTCGACACCGCGACGAAGCCGTCCGCGTACTCCTTGCGCAGCGAGCGCACGGCCAGCGGGGTGTCCGCGTACTCCGGATGCACCGACCGGTCCTGGCGGCGGTGCCGGCGGCGGACCACGGCGACGACCACGACGAGCCCGATCACGATGGCGGCGAGCAGGCCGGCGAGCACCCAGCGCCAGATGGTCGCCGCGGTGGGGATCGGCTCGCCGTCGACAGTGGGCAGGCTGACCGCGCCGTCCGCGGCCACCGTGTAGACGGTCGGCTCGGCGGGCGTGGTGTACGCCTGGTCGGAGGTGGCCACCACCAGTCGCAGCCGGTGCCCGGCCTCGACCCGGCGGACGATCCCGGGCAGCGTCACGGTGACCGGACGGGCGTCCTGCACCTGCTGCGGCAGGCCGGTGAGCCGGATCGGGGCGACCAGGCCGTTCGGCAGGGTGGCCGCGCCGTCCTTGTCGACGTCGTAGAGCTTGACGAAGAGCACCGCCTCGCCGGTCGGTGACGCGGCCCGCACTGTGACTGTGGGCGCACCGGCCACGTCGACCGCCTCGGTGAGCGGGGCCGACTCGAACCGGGCGTGCTGGCCGGGCACATCGCCGGCCACCCCGTCCAACAGCGAGGCGAGCCCGCCCGCGAACGGGATCGAGGAGATCGCGGCGGGGTTGCCGTTCGGCGGGTTGGCGATGGGCTGCGCCGGACCGGTGACCGTCACCTCCCGGCGGGCGTTGCCGGTCAGGCCCGGGTAGTCGGCGCGGCGGAAGCCGGTGGCGACGAGACCCCGGTCGAGCGCGTCGAACCCGGCGATCCGCGACCAGGTGAAGTCGTCGCCGGGCGCGTCGCCCTCGCCCTTGACGTAGTGGTCGAGCCACTGGACGGTAAGGAACTTCACCCGGTCGGAGTCCGAGCGAGGTCCGCTGCCACCGTCGTGCCCGCCGGTGAACCAGGCGACCCGAACCGGGGTGCCGGCGGCGGCGATGCCGCGCGCGTTCGCGTCCGCCTCGCCGAGCGGAAACAGGGTGTCCGCCTCGCCCTGCACCAGCAGGGTGGGGGCCTTGATCCGGTCCAGCACCCCCGCCGGGCTGGAGCGGCGCAGCAGGTCCACGGCGGCCTGGTCGGCCTGGCCGGTGGTGGCGATCCGCAGGTACGCGGCGCACACATCGGCGGCGAACCGGCCACAGGACGGGTCGGCGGCACCGGCCGGGGCACCCCCGGGGCCGGTGCCCGGGCCGGCGCCCGGCCCGGGGCTGGGCGGGCCGGCCAACGCCGGTGCGCCCTGCGGCTGGGCGGCGGTCCCGCCGGACAGCCCGGCCGGGCCGGAGCCCACGTTGCCGCCACCGCCGAAGAAGAGGCCGGCCCAACCCTTCTTGAACACGCCCTCGGTCGGCGCTCCGCCGGTGCTCTCCGGCAGGAACGCGCGGGACAGGTCGTTCCAGGTGATCATGGGCACGATCGCGTCGACCCGCCTGTCCTGGGCCGCCAGCAGCAACGCCAACCCACCGCCGTACGAGCCGCCGACCACACCGACCTGCGGATCACCGGCGGCGTTGGTGCGCACCTCCGGCCGGGCGGCCAGCCAGTCCAGCAGCCGCTGGGCGTCGCGCACCTCGTAGTCCGGGTTGTCCAGGTGGATCTCACCGCCGCTGCGGCCGAAACCCCGCGCGGTCCAGGTGAGCACCGCGTAGCCGCGCCCGGCGAACTCCTCCGCGTCGGAACGCACCGACTCCTTCGTGCCGCCGAACCCGTGCGCCAACAGCACCGCCGGCACCTTCCGACCGGACGAGGCGTCGTCCGGCAGGTAGAAGGTGGTGTCCAGGTTCACCGGTTGGTCGCCGGACGGTCCGGAGCGGACGGTGAGCATCGCGCTCTCGGTGCGTACGCCCGATCCCTGCGGCCACACCGCCCAGGTCACGGCGGCGGCCAACAGCACGACGACCACCGCGGCGGCGATCGCGCGGCGGCGGGTGGGCAGGGCACGCCGGAACCACGCGGCCGGCGACGGCGATGTCATGCGGCACACGGTACGGCTCGCAGCCTGAGCGTTGGCTGAGATCCGCCGTACGTCCGTCCGGTTGCCCCGATCGGTGTCGGGAGGGGTGCGAGCGCGCAACGTCCAGCGCGGCCCAGTGAGTTGACTTCGGATTCCGTGAATTCCGATCTTTCGCGGATATCCACCTCGATCCCTCCATGTCACGCCCACAGCTGACACAGAGCGTGCCGGCAACGCGGACAAATGGTGACATGGCTCGAAGTGACGCGAACCTGACTCGCTGAGTGAGGTCTGACCAGTCGGGGGTTCGATTAGTTTTCCGGTCCGGTGGACGGGACTTGTCGGCTAGCTCGACGCCGCCCCATCCGCGCCCCACGCCGGAGGAGACATACATGACAGTCCCCGCGCCGCGGGCCCGTCGACGGCCGTCCACGCTGGGCCGACTGCTGCCCCTGCTGCTCATCGGAGCACTGTTGGCACCGTTGGGCCTGCTCGTCACGTCGAACTGGCGGCAGATCACCGCCGACCGGGACCTTGCCGCCCGGGAACGGCTCGGCGTGCAGTACCTCACCGCTCTGGCGGCGGTCACCGACGCCCTCGTGGAGGCCCAGTCCAACGCGGTCAACGGCCGCCCCGTCGCCCGGGAGGCGTTGAACAGGGCTGTCGAGAACGCCGCCGCGGTCGACGCCCGCATCGGCGGGGAACTGCTCAGCCAGGAACGCTGGGCCGGCGTACGAGCCAAGCTGGAGGCGCTGCGCGGCCCGAGCGCCGCCGACCCCGAGGCCGCCTACACCGCCTACAGCGAGGCCTCCGACCTGCTGCTGGCCCTGCACCGGAAGGTCCGGGAGAGCTCCGGGCTGGTCCGCGACCCCGAGGCCGACTCGTTCTTCCTGCAGGACAGCGTCGGCCAGGAACTGCCCGAAGCGGTGGTCGCCGCCGGCCGGGTCGCCGACCTGGGCGCGCTTGTCGCCCGCCGGCCGGCCGCCGACCAACCGCGCGGCCTGATGGAGCTGACCGGCCTGCGGGTGTCCGCCCTGACACCCGCCGCCGACCTCGTCGACAACCTGCGCTCGGCCGTGGACGGTTCGGAGAGCACCGACCTCGGCGCAAACGTGCTGACCCCGTTGGACACCTACCAGCGTTCGGTGGAGGCACTTGCCGCGTACTCCCTGCCGGGCAAGGACACCGGCGTGGTCAACCCGGGCCAGTTGAGTGCCGCCGCGCTCAACTCGCACCGCTCGGCCCGCCAACTTCAACCGGTCATCCTCAACGAGCTGGACGGGCTGCTGGTCGAGCGCATCGACCGGCTCAACCGGGACCGCTGGCTGACAGTCGGGGCGGCGCTCGCCGCCGGTCTGTTGCTGAGCTGGCTCGCCGCGTTGCTGGTTGCCGCCGGTCACCGGGCACGGCGTCGGGCCGCCCTGGCCGCCACCCACGCGGAGGGCCCGGACACCCCACCGCACCGCGACCCCTGGCAACCGGCCGACGAGCCACGCGCGTTGCAACCGGCCGGTTCGGCCCGTGACCCGGAGACCGCACAGTGGGGGGCATTTGATGCTGCTCGGTAGGCTCCGGATCCGCGGCAAGCTCGCGCTGCTCGTGGTGATTCCGCTGCTCAGCATGATCGGCCTGGCCGTGCCGGTGATGCTCGACCGGGTCGCCGCAGCACAGCGGGCCGGCGACACCGCCGAACGGGTCCGGCTCGCCAGCCGGGTCGGCAGCCTGGTCCAGGACCTCCAACAGGAACGCATCCTCTCCGTCGGCTTCCTGCTCGGCCGGGTCGAACGCAGTGAGCTGGTCCGCAAGTCCGCCGACGTGGACGACCGGGTGGCCGACCTCCGGGCGGCGCGGAGCGACGCGCTGACCGACCAGGTCGACCGCGCCCTCGACGGCGTGTCCAGCCTCATCGACCTGCGGACGGCAGTGCTGGCAAAGGCCGCCAACCCGGGTCAGGTGATGGACGCGTTCGGCCCGGTCAACAAGGGGATCATCGAGTCACTGCGGCTGGTGGTCGGGGTGGACACCGACACGTTGCCGGGCCGGCAGGTGCTCGCCCTCGACGGGCTGCTCCGCGCCGACGAGGGTCTGGGCGCCTGCGCCACCCTGAGCCTGCTGGTCAAGGCGATCGGCACCCCGGACACCACCGCCGGGTACGTGGCGTGCATCGCCGCCCTCATGGTCGACAACTCGCGCTTCCGCAGCCTGATCACGCCCGAGCAGCTCACGGTGGCCCAGCTCAACGACGCCGCCGTGGCCGCGCGTACCAGCCCCGACTTCCTGGTCAGAAGCGCCCGGGATCCGGCCGCCGCGGTCCGCGACGTGCCGCTGGAGGCGCTCTTCCCGGCCGTTCGCACAATGATCCGGCTCGGTCAGTTCGTCGAGAAGAAGCTCGTCGCCGACGTGCTCGCCGAGGTGACGGCCGAGCAGCGCCGCGCGCTGACTGCCGCGTACCTGGTCGGCGCCGTGGCGGTGTTGATCCTGACGCTTGTGGTGCTGCTCAGCGTGGCGGTGGCGCGGACGGTGGCCCGGCCGCTGACCCGACTCACCCGTTCGGCCGACCGGGTCGCCCGGGTCGCCGAGGCGGAGCTGGTCCGCGTCACCGACGACGAGTCGGAGAAACCTCAAGCGGTCCGGCTGGAGCCGGTGGACATCCGCGCCAAAGACGAGATCGGCGACCTGGCGCGGGCCTTCGACCGGGTGCAGAACACGGCGGCGCAGCTGGTCGAGCGGCAGGTGGCCGGCCGGCGCAACGTGGCGCAGATGTTCGGCCACGTCGGACGGCGTACCCAGAACCTGGTGGGTCGACAGATCGCGCTGATCGACCGGCTGGAGCAGCAGGAGGCCGACCCCGGACGGCTGGAGCACCTGTACCGCCTCGACCACATCTCCAGCCGGTTGCGACGCAACGCCGGCAGCCTCGTGGTGCTCTCCGGTTCGGCCGGGGCCGACGCGCACACCGCGCCGGTGCCGCTGGCCGACGTGGTCCGGTTGGCGCTCGGCGAGATCGAGGACTACACCCGGGTGGAGGTGCAGGTGCCGGCGGGCGTCTCGGCCGCGCCGGCGGTCGTCGGTGACCTCGTCCTGGCGCTGGCCGAGCTGATGGAGAACGCCACAGTCTTCTCGCCGCCGCACACCCGGGTGCTGGTGGCCGCCGAGACGTCGGGCCTCGGCGCGCGGATCACAGTGGTGGACCACGGCATCGGCATGAGCGAGCAACGGCTGGCCGAGGAGAACGCACGGTTCACCCGCCGGGAACGGCTCGACCTGGCCCCGACCGAGGTGCTCGGTCTCTTCGTGGTGGGCCGGTTGGCCCGTCGGCACGGCTGGCAGGTTGCCCTGGCCGCCACCGGCGGCGGCGGGGTGACCGCACAGCTGGAGATCCCGTCGGCGTCGCTGGTGCTGCGCCGCGCCGACCGTGCCGGGGCCGCCGTGGCCCGCGCCGCGGTGCCCGCCCGGGATCGGCGTACGCCGACGCTCGACCCCGAGCAGGACGTGCAGCCCCGTGCGGTGGCCGTCACCGTGCCGGCCCGCTTCGACTCGGACCTCCTCAGCCGGGCCACCCGCAGCCTCGACGCCGGCCCGTCCTGGAACGCGTTCGGTCAAGGCCAGCCGGAGCCGGCCGCACCCGAACCCCCGAGCCCGGAACCGGCGGGCAAGCCGGCCGGGCCACGGGTGCGGCAGCGGGTGCCCGGGGCCACTCTGCACGCCACCGCCGCGACGACCCGACCGGTGGACGCCACCGGCGCGGACCCCGCCGCCGCCCGCGCACTTGTCGAGGCCTTCCAGGCCGGGGTACGCCGCGCCGAGTTGCAGGTGGCACCGGGCCTCGACGCCGCCTCGACGCGGGCGGCCAGCGACCCGTCGGCCAGCGCCGGCACGGCCGTGGTGGACCCGGACACGACAGTCGACCTGCCCAGCACACCGGGAGGCGCCGGACCCACGGTGCCGCATGGCGGCGGCTCGACCGATGCCGCACCGGAGCGGCCCCGGCTGAGCCGACGGGTACCGGGGGCGAACCTCACCGCCACCCCGGCCTGCCAACCGCCGAGCACCCACCTCGGTGACCCGGCCGAGGTCCGCGACCTCGTCAGCGAGTTCGAGGCGGGCGTCGCCCGCGCTCTCCGCGAAGTCAGCCCCGACCACCGGAACGAAGAAGGATCATCACGGTGACCAGCCCCTTCCTGCACGAAAACGTCGACCAGAGTCAGCCCACCGCCAATGGGGACCTCAGCCCGGAGGCCCGTACGTTCAACTGGTTGCTGGACTCCTTCACCTCCAGCACGGCCGGGGTCCTGGAGGCGATCGCGGTCTCCTCGGACGGGCTGCTGATGGCCATGTCGGCGATCAAGGACCGGTCCAACGCGGAGCGGTTGGCCGCCGTCGTCTCCGGAATGACAAGCCTCGCCGGTGGGGCCGCCAGTTGGTACGCGCTCGGCGGCCTGAACCGGGTGATCGTCGACATGGCCGACGGCTACCTGCTGATCAGCGCGATCAGCAGCGGTTCCGTGCTCGGTGTGGTCGCCGACCGTTCGGCGAACCTGGGCACCGTCGCGTACGAGATGACGCTCTTCGCCGGGCGGGCCGGTGGCGCCCTGACCCCGCGACTGATCGTCGAATTGAAGAACGCCGTTCAGCAGTGACCCCCGACGTCGCCGGCGAGGATCCGGATCCGGAACCGAGGGTTCGGATCCGCCCGTACCTGCGCACGCCTCCCCCGACCGGGGACGGCGCGGCGGCGACACCGGCCCTGCCGGAGCCGGAGCCGGACGGGGGCCAGCCGGCAGGTCCCCGTCCGTTCGTGCTCACGGCCGGGCGGGTGGCGGGCGCCGACCCGGCGATCGGGCTGGAGACCCAGGTGACCGCTCGCATGGACAGCGGCTGGTGGGCCGCCTCACCCGGCGCCCTGCTGGCACCGGAACTCCAGACGATCATCGCGCTCTGTGCGGAGCCGATCTCGGTGGCCGAGATCTCGGCCCGCGCCCGACTGCACTTCGGCGTGACCCGGGTCCTGGTCGGCGATCTACGCGCCGCCGGGCACCTGGACGTGCACGTCACCGACACCGACGACGCTGTCGACCCCGATCTCATCCTGCGAGTGATTGATGGACTCCGTGCGATCTCCTGAATGGCCGGTCGCCCCGCTCGGCGGGGTCGCCGCGAACAGCGCCGCCGCCCGTTACGGCATGTCCTCGGGCACCGGGCCGATAGTCGGGCGGGCCGGGCCACCACCGTCCGCACCGCCGTCCGCACCGCCGTCCGCACCGCCGCCGTACCGGCCCTCGTCCGGCACAGCGTCGGTGCCTCCTCCGGCCGGTAAGCCGTCCGCACCGCCGATTCCGGTCAAGATCCTGGTGGCCGGTGGGTTCGGGGTGGGCAAGACCACCACAGTGGGTGCGATCTCCGAGATCGCGCCCCTGACCACCGAGGCCGAGATGACCACCGCCGGGATCGGCGTGGACGACCCGGGTGCCCGATCCGCCAAGACCACCACCACTGTGGCGATGGATTTCGGTTGCGTGACAATCGACCGCAGCCTGAAGCTCTACCTGTTCGGCACGCCGGGGCAGACCCGGTTCGGCTTCATGTGGGACGACCTGGCCCGGGGAGCGCTCGGCGCCCTGGTGGTGGTGGACAGCGCACGGCTGGACGACTGTTTCCCGGCCATCGACTTCTTCGAGCGGGCCGGGCTGCCGTTCGTCGTCGGGGTCAACGCCTTCGACGGGCGGCTGGCCCTGGAGCTTGGCGAGATCCGCTGGGCGCTCGCGATCGGCGATCATGTACCCCTGGTGCAATTCGATGCCCGCGACCGGCTCTCGGTGCGGGACGCCCTACTGGTCGTCCTGGACCGCGCGCTGGACCGGGCTACCCGGGACAGGAGGGCCTGAGCCGACCAGCTCCGGCCGTGGCGGGAAGAGGTGATCTGGTGAGGGGCGACCTGGACGAGACGCTGGCACGGCTGGCCCGACGTGAGGAGGCGTCGCGCCGTCGGGCCGCCGACCGCGACGACGCCACCGCACCGTCGAGCCGGTCCGGCCTCGGTGGCGACACCCGCAACGCCCGCTCGGGCCGGCACGACCCGCGACACGCGGGGGTGGAGACGGCGAGCGACGTGGCCGGATGGGGCCCGGTCGAGGAGGTGGCCGAGGCGGTCCGCCAGGTCGTCGGGGCCTACCCCGGGCTGGCGGTGACCGTGCAGGTGGAGCACGCCGGGCGGACGTACCCGATGCGGGTCTCCTGGGACGGGCCGGCCGTCACGGTCGGACCGGTGCCCCCGCCGACCCCGGTGGAACCCCCGCCGGCCTGGCCGCTCTCCGGCCGGACGGTGCCGGCCTGGGCGCCCGGTCCGGACGGTTTGACCCCGGACCCGGCGGCCCGGTTGGCCGAGCTGATCCGAAGCGACCCGACGTTGTTGGATGAGCTGGATCCGCGGCGCTGACCGGCAGGGCTGGCCGTCGGCGGCTACGGTCGGGCAGTGGCGCAACCCGACCTGACCTTGACGGCGAGCCTGCGGCCGGCGGCGCTGGACGCCCGGCGGGGCGTCGTGCGCCTGCACCCGGAGGCGCTGACCGCGCTGGGGCTGCGCCCCGGCGACCCGGTCCGCCTCGCCGGCCGCCGGGAGACGGCCGGAATCGCGGCGGCGGCCGGGCCGGGCGCGAGCAGCGCCCTGCTGTACGCCGACGACCTGACGTTGGGCAACCTCGGTCTGCACGACGGCGGTCAGGTGCGGGTGAGCCCGGTGCCGTTGGTCCCGGCGAGCCGGGTGGTCCTGGCCGGGCCGGTGGGCGTCGTCGCGGCGGTCAGCCCGGAGATGCTCCGGCTCGCCCTGCTGGGCAAGGTGCTCACCGCCGGGGATGACGTGTCGCTGCTGCCGCAGGACGTGCTGCCGGACGCCTCGGTCCGCAGCCTGGTCGAGGCGGCGCGAAGCAGCCTCGCCAACACCGTCGGCTTCGCCTGGACCAGCACCCTGCTCAGCGTGGTCACCGTCGAGCCGGCGGCCGGCGCGCTGGTCACCATGGGCACGTCGGTCGCCTGGGAGCATGGCGCGAGCACCCACGGCGGGCCCGCCCCGGTCGGCACCGCGCCGGCCTGGCCGGGTACGAACGCCGACGCGGTTCCGGTCGAGGACGCGCCCGACGTGGACGAGCTGCCCGGGCTGCGGGCCCAGGCCGAGGAGCTGACCGAGTTGCTGGACCTCGGCTTCCACCACCGGGAGGTGCTGGGCCGGCTCGGCACCACCATCTCGTTGGGGGTGTTGCTCGTCGGCCCGGCGGGCTCCGGGAAGGCGGCGCTGGTCCGGGCCGTGGCCGCCCGGGTAGGTGCCCGCGTTCACCCGCTCTGGGCGCCGGAGGTGACCGCGCTGGCCAGTCAGGCCGCCGCCGAGCGGTTGCGCGCCGCGGCGACGGCGGCCCGAGCCGGCGCGCCGGCGGTACTGCTTGTCACCGACGTCGAGGCGCTCGCTCCCGCGGACGACGCCGGCCCGGTGGCGACGGTGTTCCGTCAGGTCCTCGTGGAGAGCATCCGCGCCGGCGTCGCCGTTGTCTGCACCACCGGCCGACCGGAGGCGGTCGACCCCACGCTGCGCGCCCCCGACCTGCTGTCGCTGCGGATCAGCGTCCCGCTCCCGGATCAGGCGTTGCGCCGCGAACAGCTCACTGTGCTGACCCGGCAGGTGCCGTTGGCCGACGACGTCCGGCTGGACGACGTGGCCGCGCGTACCCCCGGGTTCGTCGCGGCGGACCTGGCCGCGCTGGTCCGGGAGGCCGGGGTACGCGCCGCGCTGCGACAGAAGTCCGCCGAGACGCCGACGGTGTCGATGGCCGACTTCACCGCCGCCCGGGAGGTGGTCCGGCCCACCACGATGGCGGCGTCCACGCTGGATCTGGCCTCGGTGACCCTGGACGACGTGGGTGGCCTGGACGAGGTCAAGCAGACGCTTACCGAGTCGGTGCTGTGGCCGCTGACCTACCCGGACACCTTCGCCCGGCTCGGCGTGCAGCCGCCGCGCGGCGTGCTGCTCTACGGGCCACCGGGCTGCGGCAAGACCTACCTGGTCACCGCGCTGGCCGGGTCGGGACGGGCCAACGTGCTGTCGGTGAAGGGCGCGGAACTGCTCTCCAAGTGGGTGGGTGAGAGCGAACGCGCGGTCCGCGAGCTGTTCCGTCGGGCCCGGGAGGCGGCCCCCACCCTGATCTTCCTGGACGAGGTGGACGCGCTGGCGCCGGTCCGTGGCCAGGCCACCGACGGTGGCACCACCGACCGGGTGGTAGCCGCCCTGCTCACCGAGCTGGACGGAATCGAGACGCTGCGCAACGTGGTGGTGGTCGGCGCGACGAACCGCCCGGACCTCGTCGACCCGGCGCTGCTGCGGCCGGGCCGGCTGGAGCGGCTGGTCTACGTGCCGCCGCCGGACGGGCCAGCCCGTGCGGAGATCCTGCGGGCCGCGTCCCGGCAGGTGCCGTTGGCGCCGGACGTCGACCTGTCCGCTCTCGGCGACGAGCTGACCGGCTTCTCCGCCGCGGACTGCGCGGCGCTGGTCCGTGAGGCGGCGTTGGCCGCGATGCGGGAGTCGCTAGCCGCCGCCACTGTCACCGCCGAGCACGTGTCGACGGCACGGGCCCGGGTACGCCCGTCGCTGGACCCGGCCCAGGTCGCCTGGCTGTCCGCGTACGCCGCCGGCCGGGAGTGATCAGACCAGGACAACCTTTCGCCGCGCCCGGGACGTTCCTAGTACGTCACATTCCTCAGTGGAGTCATCCACTGCGACGTCAGGTGGTGTTTCCTTGCGCAAGCTGCTTTCCCTTCTCCTCGTTCCGCTCGTGGCGGCGGCGACCCTGGTCTCGGTCGGCGCACCGGCGACGGCTCACTCGGCCAGGCCGTTCCCCGCCCGGATCGCGCTGCCGAACGGGTTCACCCCGGAAGGGTTGACGATCGGCCGGGGCACCACAGTGTTTGTCGGGTCCATCTTGGATGGTGCTGTCTGGCGGGGTGACTTACGTAGCGGCCGTGGCTCGGTGCTGATCCCGGGCACACCCGGCACCGACAAGGCGGGCCTCAAGCTCGACCCGCAGGGCCGGCTCTGGACCGCCGACTTCTCCGGCGGCGGCGCGAGCGTGTACGACGCCGACACCGGCAGCAAGCTGGCCCACTACCAGTTCACCGACGTCCCGGGCAGCTACGTCAACGACCTGGTGATCACCCAGCGAGCGGTCTACTTCACCGACTCCGGGCGGCAGGTGCTGTACGTGGTGCCCCTGGGCCCGGGTGGTCGCCTTCCGGCCCCAACCGCCTTCCGGGTGCTGCAGCTCAGCGGTCCGGCCGCCACTCCGGACGTCTACCACAACGGGATCGTGGCACTGCCGGACGGTGATCTGCTGGTCGCGCAGATGCTGACCGGCCAGCTCGTGCGCGTCGACCCGCGTACCGGCGGCAGCCGGCTCGTCGACCTCGGCGGCTACTCGGTGGAACGCGCCGACGGGCTGGTGCTGCGCGGACACATCCTCTACGTGATCCGGAACCTGACCAACGTCGTCGCGGTGGTCCGGATGAACGCCGGGTACACCGCCGGGGTGGTGCAGCGGGAGATCACCGGCCCGCAGCTGCGTTCGCCGGCCACCGGCGACCTGCTCGGCTCGGCGTTGTACGTGGTGAACGGCCGGTTCGACGTGGAGTCGACGCCGAGCACCGACTACGACATCGTCCGGTTGCCGGCCTGATCCAGGCGGTCTGCGGCGGCCCCTCCCGGGTCGCCGCCGGCCGGCTCGGGTCAGTCAGTGGGGAGAAGCGGACCGAGCGGCCCGAGGTCCAGGTTCAGGTCCTCCGGGGCCAGCCCGAAGTGTTCGCGCAGGCCGACCATCTGCTCCTCCAGGGCCATCAGCGTCACCCCGATGCGCTCCACCTGCTCCTCGGTGAGGTCACCAAGGTCCACCCGGCGCAGTGCCTGCCGCTCCATCAGCTGCCGCAGCAGCTCCACGACGGTCAGCACCAGGCTCGCCAGCCCACGCTCGACCGAGTCCCGGTCCACGGCGATCCGGCGGTCCAGTGGAGTGACCCGTGGCGGCTGCCACAACTCCGAGCCCAGCGCGGCGGCCAACTCCGTCGCCTCGTCCCGCCCGGTCATCCGCCGTCCTCCGCATGGGTCAGCGCGCCGACCGACGCGACAAGCGCACGCAGCGAGATCCGGACCAGGTCCACGTCGGCGATGGCCAGTGTGATGTCCCCGCTGATCACCACGCCGGTGGCGAGGACCCGGTCGAGCAGGTCCACCAGGGCGACCGGCCGGTAGGCGAACGGGTCGTCGGCGCTGTTCGGCGCGAGCGCGGTGGTCACCCCGCATCCCGTGCGGTGAGCGCGGGCTCCGGCCGGTCCGCGACGAAGGAGTAGGCCGGCCACGGGCCGGTCAGCTCCAGGTGGAGTCCCGGATGCCGACGGCCCAACGTGCCGACCAGCTCGCTGAAGCGGGGCAGCGCCGCGACGTCGACCAGGTACGCCCCGTTGAGCACCATCGGGGCGGTCACCCCGGAGAGTCGCCGGTCCTGCGGAGCGTGCCGTCGACCTGCCACGGCCAGCTCGCACAGGGCGCTGTGCACCGCGTCCGCGGCGGCGCTCGCCACCTGTTGACGTTCCTCCCGGGCCGTCAACTGGGCACGGCGACGCCGCAGGTACGCCGTCCCCACCCCGCCGGCCCCGGCCGTCCCGGCGGCGACCGTGGCCGCTCCCGGCACCAGGAAGCCCTTGACGCCCCACTCACCCCGCCCGGTCAGCCGGTCCAGAGCGGCGACGAGTTCGGCACGGCTGGCGGCGAGAGAGCCGGCCACCCGCCCGTCGTCCGTGTGCACGGTGGCGAGCCGGGCCGGCACCACCGGCCCGCGCCGCGCCAGCGCCTCGACCACCGCGTGGTGCGCTCGGGCGACCCGCTCCAGCCAGACCAGGTCCTCCAGGTTGCGGCGGAGTGGTTCCTCGCCGTACTCGTCCAGCGGTGCGGCGCTGACCACGGCGACAAGTCCGGCGGCGGACACCGCACGGACCGGGCCGCCGTCCATGCCGACGATCGTCGCCAGCGTCGCCGGGTCGGCGTCCTGCACCACACCGTGCAGCCATGCACCGGCGGCCCCGGTGGGCAGGTCGACGGTCACCTCAACCATCCCACTCCTCCAGTTCGGCGTCGCGGCGTCGTGCCCGGGCCTCCACTCGGGGCCGCCGCTCCGCCTCGACCTCCTCCGGGTCACGCGGCCCCGGCTCCACCGGGGGGCGGGCACGCGAGCTGAGCCACGGGTCGTGCTCCCACCAGTCGATGCCGATCTGGCGTGCGGTGTCGACCGACGCGATGACCAGCCGCAGCTTCAGCGTCAGCAGTTCGATGTCGAGCAGGCTGACCCGGATGTCGCCGGCGATGACGATGCCCCGGTCGAGCACCCGTTCCAGGATGTCGCCCAGGTTGGCAGGCTCGTGGCCGGCGGGCAGGACCTGGCCGGAGTTCTGCACCACCGGCGGCTGCGCAGCTGTCATCTCAGCCCACCTCATCCTTTCCGCGCTGGTAGCGCCGCACCCGGCGATAGCCGAGCAGGCTCCCCTCGATGTCCAACTCCACCTCGTACAGACCGAGCAGGTCGGTCGAGCTGGGGATGCGGCGGGTCTCCACGACCTCCACCCCGACGAGCCAGCCGTCCTGGGTGGCCTCCAGGGAGGTGGTGACGGACGGCTCGCGGCCGGTCAGCTCGACCAGTTGCCGCAGCCCGGCCCGGGCCGCCTCGGCCGCCGACACCGGCTCCACGTACTCGTCGTCGGGGTAACCCTCGGCGGCCGGGTCACGCCGTCGCGCCGGGGCGGCGTCGGTCATGGCGCACTCCTTCCTCGGGTGCCGGGGCGCCGCGCCGGGCGAGGTCGCTCGCCGGTCCGGTCCGCGCCCCCGGTGAGTCGGTCCAGCACCCGCTGCTCAGCGTGGTCGCGTTCCTCGGCGCTGAGCTCGCCGGCCGCCACCGCGGCGTCCAACTCCTCCAGCTCGCGCCGGACGTTGACCGGGTTGCGCTGCCGCGACTCGGCTTCGCGGGCGACCACCCCGACCACCGCCGTCAGACCCCGCACCGGCGCGTACGGCAGGGTCAGCAGCGCCCAGAGCAGGTCCACGGGTCAGCCCGCCAACTGGTGGGCGCCGACGAAGTCGTACGGGGCCAGGGGTCCGAGCAGCCGCAACCGCAGCAGGCCCCGGCGATCCTGCGCGTACTCCTCCAGGGCGTTCACCAGGGCGTCTTCGTGGTCGCTCTGCACCAGCAGGGCCGCATGGGTCGCATCCATCTCGTGGCTGGGCGGGCGCAGTTGGGTGGAGACCACGAACTCGGCGATGGCGTCGAGCATCCGCCGGTTCTCCGCCTCGCGGCGCAGCTCCACCGCCTGGCTGATGACCTCGCCGAGCCGGATGCGCGGCTCACGGCTCGCCGCCTCGGGCCGACCACGTATCTGCTCGGCGAGCCTGGCGGCCGTCGGGTTCTCGTCGAGGATGCCGCGCAGCAACGTCCGCTCGTCGAAGCGCCCGTGTACGACGTACTGCACCCTGCCCTCGAACTCGGCCAGCGCGGCGGCGAAACGGTCGTGGTGCGGTCGGAGCAGGTCGAGCACCGCGTCCGGGCCGGTGACCACTGTGCCGAACCGCACCGGCAGCACCGGCGCCACCGCCGCCGTGCCGTCCAGCAGGTCCTGGTACGCCCGCAGGTCCGTCGACCGGCCGAGCGGCGCGTCCAGCGGCACCGGGCTGACCAGGGCACCGACGTCCCCGTGCCGGATCACCGTCACCTCGCCGGAGGAGTCGCCGACACCGGCGGCGTCGGGCGTCGCCTCCACGTCGGCGGGCACCAACCCGTAGACGAACAGTCCGGTCTCGTCGCCCATCTCAGCTCCTCCCCAGGTCGCGCGCACTGCCGGCGACACCACCGACCGAGTCGGTGACATCCCGGACGGCGCCGGTGACACCACCGAGGAGACCGGACAGCCCTTCACCCTCGTCCGGTGCGATGCCCAGCCGGTCGACCGCCTCGGCGAACCGTAGGTAGGTCTCGATGCTCGCCACCACCACCCGGGCATTGATCTCCACCAGGGGGATGCCGACGACTCCGACAGCCACCTGCGCGTCGATCACCACGCCCTTGTCGAGCACGGTCTCCACGACGTCGGCCAGCCCGCCGGCGGAACCCACCCGTTCCAGGGCGCCGCCGACGGCGTCATCGCCGGGTACCAGCGTCACTCGTCCTCCTTCCGGCGACGGCGCACCACTGGTCGGCGCGGTGGCTCCGGTCCACGTCGGACGGGCGGCCGAGGCCGTTGCGGCTCCTCGCGGGGCTGGGCTCGCCGGGCCCGCTCGGGTACGCGGCGGCGGGGTGGCGGCGGCTCCTCGTCGGGCTCGTCCGCGTAGCCCTCGTCGTAGCCGTCCTCGTCGGCCTCGTACTCATCGTCGTACTCGGGTTCGACCGGGCGCCGGGGCGGTCGCTGGCGCAGTCGCCCACCCGGCCGGCGGCGCGGCTCCTCCTCGTCGTACTCCTGGTCCTCGGGCCCGGCCGGTGCTCCACCGCGCTGCTCCTCGCCACCACCTCGCTCGCGCTGCTCCTGTTCCTCCCGCAGGCCGGTTTCGTGGTCCTTGACCACCTGGGAATCGCGGATCTCGCCGCGCCAGCCCTCGACCTGGTCCGGATCGAGCGCCACCTCGGTCATCACGTGCCGGACGAAGTGCTTCAACTCCAGCCGCACCCGGCGACCTTGAGCGCGCCACAGGTTGCCGGTGTGCTCGAAGAGGCCCTGCGGGTGGTACTCCAGCACCACGAGGATGCGGGTCAGGTCGGGGGTGATCTCGTGGAAGCTGACGGTGCCGTCGACCGAGCCCTTCTCGGCCTTGGACCGCCAGTGGATGAGCTTGTCCGGCACTTGGCGGATGATGGTCGACTCCCACGTCCGGTGCGACCAGAGGACCTGTGCCTTCCAGGTCAACTTCTCGTCCGAGTCGGTGTCGACGTTCTCGACCTTCTTCATGAAGCTGGGGAAGTCGCCGAATTGAGTCCACTGGTTGTACGCGGCCCGTACCGGCACACCGACCTCGATCGTCTCGACGATGTTGGTGACCTTCTTCTTCCCGCCGCCCTTGCCGCCCTTTCCGCTCGCACGGCCGAGAGCAGACATCACCTTCTCCTTACCGCCGGCCACACCGGCATGAACCATCGCCTTCACCGGTGAGCCGCCCTCGACCAACTTCTGCGCACCCGTGGCGGCGGCGATCAGACCGGGTCCGCCACCCTGACGCGCGTACTCGCTGAGCCGGCCGGTCGCACCGGTGATCCGCTCGGTCACCACGCTCATCGCGCGATCACCGATCGCCCCGGCCAGGTTGCGCACCTCGTCGGCCAACTGGCCGCGCAGCTTGTCGCCGAGCCCTGCCGGGTTGGTGTTCGCCGCCATGCTTACCGCCCCCGCCGCTGCTGGGCCGCCGCATCGCCGCGGTCGTTGGTCGCGCCGCGGTCACCGTCGCCGCGAGGGCCGTTGTCGTCGGTGCCGTTCTGGCTGCCAGTGCTCTGGTTCCCCGATCCGCCCTGGCTGCCCGCGTCGCTGTCGTTGCCGGAACGGCGGCGCAGCGCGTCGGCGGAGCCGCGCAGTCGCCCGGTGAGCGCGTCGACACTGCTGCCGGCCGCAGCGGTCGCGGCTGCGCGGCCGGCGTTGATCAGCGGGCCGCCGAGCCGGCCCAGGTTGCTCATTTGGGGGGAGGAGTGCAGCGCGTCGGTGCCCCGCTTCAGCAGACCGCCGGGGTCCCGGCTGGCCCGGCCGGCGGCGACCGCCGCAGCCAGGGTGAGCGCGGTACGCAGCTTGCGGCGGCGGCCAAGCAGATAGCCGAAGCCCACCGCCAGCCCGATTCGTGTTCCGGTCTTCATCAGGTCTCCCTTGCTCCCCGGTGGTCCGGACGTCTGCCGAGAGGGCCAAAGAAGGGCCACCGGGAACAGCGCGAACCGTGCCCTCGATCTGACGTCCGTATTTGCGGACCCGGCGGGCAGTACCCGTCGGCATTACTCCGAAACCGCTACGACAATGTCCGTCGACGCTGGGAGGAATGCATTGGGAAAGGCGACACCGAAGCCCCCAAAACGGACTTCAGTTCGGTCACGAGCAGGGATAACGCCAGAGAAGCCGAAATGTAAGAGCCGCCCTCAAAGAGCGGGTGGAGTCGAATCCAGGCAGATTTCGGCACGCACCTTGCCGCCGTCCTCGCGCAGTTTCGCGCCGCACTTCTGCAGGACCGAGACCGCACCGATGTTGTCCGGGGTCGTCTCGGCGACCACCGCCCGCATGCCCGCCCGAGCGGCGGCGTTCAGCAGCTCCCGCAGGGCGGCCGCGCCGATCCCCTGCCCCCGTGCCGAACGGCCGAGCCACATCCCGGCCTCCACAGTGCCGGGCTCGTCACAGCGCGTCATCCGCACCATGCCCATCACCTCGCCACCGACGAGGATGGCGTACATCTGGGAACGGGTCGGGCCGTCCAGCCCACCGAAGCTCGCCCGGTGGAACTCTCGGAATGCCTCTCGGCGGGCGAGTGACCAGCCGGCGGGCGCCTCGACCGGAGGCATGACATCTCCGGGTTCCGCCTCCGCCGCCGCTACGGAGAGCAACGGCTCCAAGTTCCGTTCGTCCACCGGCTCCAGCCGGACCGCACCCGCCACGTGCCGCAGTCTGCCGCCCTCATCGGCCGAAGTCCACCCCATTGGCCATCCACTGGCGGTCCGGTCAGCGGTACCGGCCGGTCGGGCGGCTCGGGTGTTTCACATCACGCTCTGTCGTCACCCGGACGGGTGGCGAACGCTCAAACGGTCGACTCGAACTCGCAGAACACCACCGACGCGTCGTCGGTGGACTTGTGCCGACGCAGCCGATCGGGATGGTCGCGCTCGGCGTCCCGCACCCGGTCGAGCAACGCGCCCGGACCGTCGGCGCTCAGCAGGTCCAGCAGACCGGCCCAGTCGGTCAGCCCGAACTGCTCCACCGCGCTGGACGCGCCGTCGCTGAGCAGCGCCGCCCGTCGTAGCGCCCCCGGACCGCGCCGGGGCGCGGTCCCGGTGACCGCGTGGAACGCCGCGTCCGGGTCGGAGGCCGCCACCCAGTAGCCGTGGGTGCGGTTCATCCGCTCCCGCTGGACGCTCACGGCGTGCCGGAACCGGGTAACCGGGTCCGCCGCGCCGCCCGGCACGATGGCCACTGTCTCCCGCAGCTCCGCCATCGCCGCGTCCAGCCGGTTGTCGGTGACTACGCTGACCTGCCCCCCGGTGTCGAGGACCAGAGGGCTGTCGCAGAGCACCAGGTAGTCCACCTGGTCGCCGCAGTCCCGCAGCAGGCAGACAGTGCTGGACGGGGTACCCGGATGGTCGAGGTCGCACTGGCCGCCGTGGTCGGCGCGTACGGCGAGGATAGCCGCGGCCAGGTTGCTGGTCAGCCGGGCGGCCGGGCGTACCGCCTCGGCGACGCCGATCCGGGCGGCCAGGTGCCGGACGTACCACTCGGGTCCGTGCACGCAGCCGGTGTCGAAGCCGTCCGGAACCGTCGCGCCGTCCAGGACACCTACCAGCGGGCCGAACCGGAAGACCAGGTCCTCGTTGACCGGCCGGCCCGGGGCCGGCGCGGACGCGGAGCGTACCCGCATCACCGGCACCGGCCCCGGCGCACCGATCGGGTCAGCGCTGTCGAAGGTCGTCGACGGCCGCATGCGTCTCTCCCTGCACCTGACCGGCGGCCGAACGGCCCTGGTCGCGTACCGCCGACACGCCCTGCTGGGCGGTGGACCGGACCGATTGCGCCGCCTGCTGCGCAGGCTCCCGCAGGTTGTCCTGCATCTGGTGGCCAACCTGGCTCGCCTGCTCACGCAGCTGACCAGAGTGCTCAGTCACCATGCCCCGCGCTCGGCCGGCGAGTTGCCGCTCACGCCCGCTCGGCGGGATCAGCGAGGCGGCCAGCAGACCGACGCCGAAGGCGACCAGGCCGGCGGCCATCGGATTGCCCTGAGCCTGCTCGCGCGAGTGCTGCCCGAGTGAGCGCGCCTCGTCCCGCACCGAGCCCATTGCCTCCCGAGACTGGTGCCCGAGTGAGCCCATTGCCTCCCGAGACTGGTGCCCGAGCGAACGGGTCTCGTCGCGCACCGAGCCGGCCATGTGCGACATCCGCTGGCCAGCCTCTTGCCCCATGTGACTCGAACTGCCCATCACCTTCTCCTTCGCTCGGGTGAACGCGCCGCGGGCCTGCCCGACGCGGTCACCGGCGATCCGACGCGGGTTGACCTTGTCGGTCAGCGCATCGACGTCATTGCTCAACTCGTTGCGGGTGGTTTCGATCTCCCGCCGGATCTGGTCCGGATTACTGGACATGACCTGTTCCCTCCCGACTCGTTCACCGACCCCGCAGGGCGTCCGGAAACTCCCGGGCAGTCTGTTTCGTCCGGGGCAGAACCGCACGTGCCCGCTTCAGCTGGGTCCGGGCGTTGATGAAGAGACCCCCGGCCACGGCAGCCCAGAGGATCGCGACGATCAGCGCCGCCCACCCCTGGTCCATCGTGTTCGACAACCCCCACCAGAGGGCGTACGACACGAAGAGCACCGCCAGGAACCCGGCCAGCCCGGCGCCGCCGAACATACCGCCGGCCTTGCCCGCCTGACTGGCCTCCTCGCGGAGCTCGGCCTTGGCCAGCTCGATCTCCTTGCGCACCAGGGTGGACATGTCCCGGGTCACGTCGCCCAGCAGCTCGCCTACCGAGGCCTGGGTTCGTTCCTTCTCCGGGGCGCTCACGGTGCCACCCCGCCGGGCAGGTCCCGCGCCGGTTCACCGGTGGGCGAGACGTTCTGCGCCCGTGCCGTCCCCGTGTACGGTTGCTCACCGGCGTCCGCCGGTGCGCCCTGTGCGGGTGACGGAGCACCTGACGCTCTGCCACCGTGACCGTTGCCGGAGGCCGGCGCGGTCAGACCACGGGTGAGCCGCCCGACGAGCAGCCCGGCCACCGTCGCGCCCGCGAGGAACGTCGCCGGATGGTGCCGCGCGTACGTGCGTACCTCGTCGAGCACCTGGCCGGGTTCTCGCTCGTCGAGCCAACCGGCGGCCTGCTGGGCGGCGTCGGCCGCCTTGCGTACCACTTGACCGGCCAGCCCGGAATCGCCGTCCCGTTCGGCCATCGAACTGAGGTTCTGACCCAGGTCGCGCAGGCCCTCGGCGGCCCGCCGCTGCTGCGACTGAGCCTGCTCTCGAAGCTGCCCAGTGGCCTGGCCGGTCAACTGCTGGGCCTGTCGCCGCGCCTCTGCGGCCACCTGCCCGCCCTGCTCAGCGGCGGCGTGGGCGACCTGACCCCCGGCCTGCGTGGCCTGCTGGCCGACTCGCGAAGCCTCCTGGCGGGCCTGCTGTCCTGTGCCGCTCTGGTTCGTTGCCGTCATACCCCGCTCCCTTCCTGGGTCCGAGGTCGCGTGCGACCCCGGAACGCCTCCCGCCTACCCGCCTGGTCAGCCGCCATGCGGCTGGGCCGGCTGGCCGACGCCCGACGCGGCGGTCTCGCACTTTGTGTCCCGACAAAGACGTGCGAAAGCCACGAGACAGCTACAGAAAGTGCGAGATCGCGGAATCCAGGTCAGCGGCGGCGGTTACGGGCGCGCGACGAGCGCAACCGGCGGAGGCGGCTGATCAGCACGGGGTCGGCGGCGAGGGCGGCCGGATTGTCGAGCAGACCGTTGAGCAGTTGGTAGTACCGGGTCGACGAGATCCCGAAGGTGTCCCGGACGGCCTGCTCCTTGGCGCCGGCGTGCCGCCACCACTGCTGCTCGAAGGCGAGGATGGCCCGCTCCCGCTCGGTCAGCCCCGGCGCGGGATCGGCGGGCTGCGCCGCCTCGTCCGCCGGCGACGTCGACTCGTCGGTCTCGATGGGCGGCGCCGGTCGGGGATTCGGGACGGTCGGCCCGGCAGCACCCGCGGCCTCACCCGGACGAGCGTCGATGGACGGCTCGGGGGCGGCCGGGGTGGTGTCGGCGGACATGTCGCTCAGCCTAGCCAGCGGCGACCAGGGACGCAGCAAGCGGCGCGGCCGGTCCGTACCGCCGGGAACCCCGACGGCCGGGCCAGCCGCGCCGCGTCACTTCGGTCAGGTCAGGTGATGTCGCGGCGACGCATCGTCCAGAGCGCCGCCCCGAGGATCACCACCACCGAGACCGAGAGCAGGACGGAGGACTGCTGCCAGGTGATGTCCATCTTCGCCGGCTCGCACTCTCCGTAGTAGGTCGCGTTGCACGAGTTCCAGTCCTGGAGGGTGACCGTCTTCGTCATCCAGGCCAGGATGTACGTGGGCAGCAGCCATGCCTCGGCGAACCGCACGCTTGCCATCTCCAGCAGGATGCCCAGGCCGAACTGGCCGACCACCATCACCGCCACCACGCCACCGAGGGCCATCGCTGTGTGCCGACCCAAGGAGGCGAGGGCGAAGCCGATGGTGGTGAGCACCAACACCAGCACCACTCCCCGCACACCTGTCAGCAGGAACGACTGCCAGACCCCGGAGGTCATTTTCTCGGTGCTGCCCCGGAATGTGGCGACACCCCAGAACCCGGCGAACCACAGCACCGCGGCCGGAAGCGTCACCGCCAGGATGCCGGTGAGCAGCGCGGCCAGCTTGGTGAGCAGCACGGTGAGCCGCTTCGGCCGCCAGAGCAGCAGGTTCATCATCCCGCCGGTGCTCCACTCGGCACCGACGAAGGACGCGCCGACGACGAACCCGACCAGGGCGAGGATCGCCGCGAACGGGATCAGCGTCTCGTCGAACGTCTCCTTGAAGTCGAACGTCGAGGGCAGGAACCAACTCGCCTCGATCTGGTCCCGGGACGGGGCGGTAATCACCGAGCAGTCGTCCGGGTAGCGGCCGTCGGTCGCCGTGCCGGCCGTCTTGGCCTGCTCGCACGCCGTGCGCTCCTGCTCGCTCCAGCGCACCTGCTCCTGGTACTGCTGGTCGGCCTGACGCTCCGCCTGGGCGAGCTGACCGGCGTCGATCTTCTGATTGGTGAAGAACACCCCGACCACCACCGCGACCAGCACCAGCAGGCCGAGCAGCGTCGAGTAGCGGGTGAAGCGCCGCTTGGCAAGCCGGCGCAGCTCCGTACGAAAGAGGCTCACGCGCCCCACCCTCCCCCGGCGGGGCCGGGCTGACCCGTCCCGCCAACCTTCATGGACTCGTCTACCTGCCGGTGCTGACCGGGGACCGGCGCGGTGGCGGTCAGTTCGAGGAAGACGCTCTCCAGATCGACGGCGATCGGCGCCAACTCGCTGACGTAGAGGTTCTTTTCGGCGAGCAGCCGCGTCACCGCCGCCGGCTTGTCGACGCCGGCCAACATCAGGTGGTCGGGCTGAGCTGTCACCCGGATGCCCGCCTCGGTGAGCACCTCGGTGGCCACCGGCAGGTCGCTGACCGCCTCCAGCCGGATCCGGACCGCACCGGACGAGTGCTGCGCGAGGACCTCGTCGACGGGGCCGAAGGCGACCCGCCGGCCCAGCGAGATGATGGTGACCGAGTCGCAGATCAGCTGGATCTCACCGAGGATGTGGCTGGACAGCACCACTGTCATTCCGGACTCGGCGAGGGTACGCATCAGCGTGCGCATCTCCCGGATGCCACCCGGGTCGAGGCCGTTGGCCGGCTCGTCGAGGATGAGCAGCTTCGGGTTCTTCAGCAGGGCCGAGGCCACGGCGAGCCGCTGCTTCATTCCCAGCGAGTACGTCTTGACCCGCTCGCCTGCCCGGTCGCGCAGCCCGACGAGTTCCAACACCTCGTCGACCCGGACGGCGGGCACCTCGCCCGCCCCGGCCAGCAGGGACAGCGTGTCCCGGGCCGTGAAGTGCGGGAAGAACTGCGGGCTCTCCACGATCGCGCCGACCTGGCCGGCGACAGCGGGCAGCGCGTCGGGGACCTCGTGCCCGAGCAGCGCCATCCGGCCGCCGTCGGGTCGGATCAGGCCGAGCAGGGTACGCAGCGTGGTGGTCTTGCCGGACCCGTTGGGACCGAGGAAGCCGTGCACCTGCCCCGCGTCGACCCGCATGTCGAAGCCGTCGAGCGCGTTGCGGGTGCCGCGTCGACGACTCTTGTACGTCTTACGTAGACCTTCGATCTCCAGGACAGCTGGCAAGCTGCACCTCCCCCGATGGGTGGGCGTGACAGCCGACACCATACGCGGTATGCAGGCGCGCGCAATACGCGGTATGCATCGACGCGCCGATCGGGCTAATTCATCGACAGAGCGTGACCGCTCAGGCGCAGACGACCTGTACGCCAGCGGCGCGGAACGCGTCCACCACCTCCGGCGCGGCACCGGAGTCGGTCACCAGCGTCTCCACCCGCTCGACAGGGCAGATCCGGGCGAAGGCGTGAGCCCCCAACTTGGACGAGTCCGCAATGATCACCACGCGCTTGGCGCGGGCCACCATCAGGTTGTTCATCGCCGCCTCCCCCTCGTGGTGGGCGGCAGCGCCGAGCTGCGGGTCGATCGCGTCCACCCCGAGCAGGGCGACGTCAAGGGTGACCTCGCGCAGCAACGCCCCGCCCAGCGGGCCGACCAGCTCGAACGACTTCGGGCGCACCACGCCGCCGGCCACCACCACCTTCATCCGGGATCGGACCAGCAGCTCGTTGGCGATGTTCAGCGCGTTGGTCACCACTGTGAGCTGGGCGCCCTCGGCGCTGGTGTTCAGATCCGGCCGCACGGCGAGAGCCCGCGCGACCTCGGTGCTCGTGGTGCCGCCGTTCAGGCCGACCACGGTGCCGGGCGTGACGAGCGCTGCGGCGGCCGCCCCGATCCGCTGCTTCTCGGCCGAGTGCTTGGCCGTCTTGTAGCGCAGTGGCAGGTCGTACGACACGCCGTTGGCGACCGCGCCGCCCCGGGTCCGCGTGATCATCTGCTGTTGCGCGAGCTGGTCGAAGTCACGCCGGATGGTGGCCTGGGAGACGTCCAGCCGCTCGGCTGCCGCCTCCACGCTGACCCGGCCGTTGTCGGTCAGCATTTCGAGCAGGGCGTTCCATCTGGCGTACCGGTCCACTGCGGGGGCCCTCCCAGCAACTGCACGGACGGTGATTGATTGCGTGCACACTAGTGCGCGAAACTAGGCTGGCGCAAAAGACTGACCTGCGCGATCGACTGGTCGGTTGCCATGGTCACCCGCGTTCGCGCAGAATAACGCGCGAAATGCGGGTCTAACGAGCCGTATTGCGCACCGATCGGCCCTGCGAGGAGTTTCCCATGGCGTACGTGGACGCGGAGATCGCGAGCCAACCCGACTGCTGGCGGGAGGCGGCCAGGCTGGCCGAGGTGGTCCGCGGTGACCTGCCGCGCCCCGGGGAGCGGGTCGCCGTCGTCGGTTGCGGCACGTCGTGGTTCATGGCGATGGCGTACGCGGCCCGCCGCGAGCAGGCCGGCCAGGGTGAGACCGACGCGTTCCAGGCGTCCGAGTTCCCCGCCGGCCGCCGCTACGACCGGCTGATCGCGATCACCCGTTCCGGCACCACCACCGAGGTGCTGGAACTGCTCGCCGCGCTGCGCGGGCAGACACCCACCACAGTCATCGTCGGTGACCCCACGTCACCAGCGGTCGAGCTGGCCGCCGCCACCGTGGCCATGCCCTTCGCCGACGAACGGTCGGTGGTGCAGACCCGATTCGCGACCACCGCGTTGGCCCTGCTCCGGGCCCAGCTCGGCGACCCGGTGACCGCGCTCGCCGCCGACGCCGAGGTGGCGGTGCGGTCCCCGCTGCCGATCGACCCGACCACCATCGAGCAGGCCACCTTCCTCGGTCGGGGGTGGACGATCGGGCTGGCCCAGGAAGCGGCGCTGAAGTGCCGCGAGGCGGCCACCTTCTGGGCCGAGGCGTACCCGGCGATGGACTACCGGCACGGCCCCATCTCGGTCGCCGCGCCGGGGCGTCTGGTCTGGGCGTTCGGTGAGCTGCCCGACGGGCTGCCCGAGGACGTGGCCGCCACCGGCGCGGCCTTCGTGCACAGCCGCACGCACGGTTGGCGCACGGTGCTGGGCAGCTGGTCCGCCGGCCGTACCCCGGTCGACCCGATGGCCGACCTGATCCTGGCGCAGCGCTTCGCGGTCGCGCTGGCCACCAGCCGGGAACTCGACCCGGACGCGCCCCGACACCTGACCCGGTCCGTGGTTCTCGCGCCATGACCGATGACCGGGTGGTCGTTGCGTTGGATGTCGGCGGCACCGGCATGAAGTGCGCCCTGGTCCGACCGGACGGCGTCGTGGTGCGCACCGAGCGGCACGCCACCGACGCCGCGCGCGGCCCGGCCGCCGTGGTCGGCACCATCCTGGACGTGGCCGACGGGCTGGCCGACAAGGCCCGCGCCGACGGGCTCACCCCGATCGCGGTCGGCATCGCCGTGCCCGGGGTGGTGGACGAGGCGCGCGGAGTAGCGGTCTGGTCGGCGAACGTGGGCTTCCGTAACGTACCCCTGCGGGACCTGACGGTGACGCGGCTCGGCCTGCCTGCGGCGCTCGGCCACGACGTGCGTGTCGGTGGTCTCGCCGAGGCCCGGCTCGGCGCCGGACGCGGCACCGGACACGTGCTGTTCGTGGCGATCGGCACCGGCATCGCCGCCGCGCACGTCGTCGACGGCACGGCCGCGGTGGGGGCCCACGGCGCCGCCGGGGAGATCGGCCACATCCTGGTCCGGCCCGACGGCCCGCGCTGCGGCTGCGGCCGTCCCGGCTGTCTGGAGGCGGTGGCGTCAGCCGCCGCGATCGGCCGCCGCTACGCCGAACTCGCCGGCGAGACCGCCGACGCCCCGGTGACCGCGGCCGAGGTGGCCGAACGGGCCGCGGCCGGCGAACCGCTCGCCGGCAAGGTCTGGCAGGAGGCGATCGAGGCGCTCGCTGATGGCCTCGCCAGCGGGCAGGCGCTGTTCGACGTGGCGACGATCGTGCTCGGCGGCGGCCTGGCCCAGGCCGGGGACCGGCTGCTGACCCCGCTGCGGGCGGCGCTGCACGAAAGAATGACCTTCCACCGGGAGCCGCAGCTGGTCGCGGCAGCCCTGGGCGACGAGGCTGGTTGCCTCGGTGCCGCCCTGCTCGCCCTGGACGCCGTGGGTGTCCGTGACCTTCAGGAGAAGCGATGACCGTACGGGTGAACGGCCGAGTGGTGACCCCGACCGGAGTCGTCCGACAGGGCTGCGTCGAGTGGGACGGCGACCGGATCACCGCGGTGGCCGAGTACCCGTCGGTGCGCGACGGGCACTGGATCCTGCCCGGCTTCGTCGACATGCACACCCACGGCGGTGGCGGCCACACCTTCACCACAGGTGACGCCGACGAGGCCCGCGCGGCGGCCGACTTCCACCTCTCGCACGGCACCACGACCCTGCTGGCCAGCCTGGTCAGCGCACCCTTTTCGCTGATGCGTTCGGCCACCGAGGCGTTCGCCCCGTTGGTCGACGAGGGTGTGTTGGCGGGGGTCCACTTCGAGGGGCCGTACCTGTCGACCGCCCGCTGCGGCGCGCAGAACCCGGAGTACCTGCGTGACCCGTCGACCGACGAGCTGGCCGAGCTGATCGAGCTGGGCCGGGGCGCCGTCCGGATGGTCACCCTCGCCCCGGAGCGCGACGGCGCACTGGAGGCGATCAAGCTGCTCACCGCGCAGCGGGTGGTGGCGGCGGTGGGCCACACCGACGCCACGTACGAGCAGACCCGCGCGGCGGTCGCCGCCGGCGCCAGTGTCGGCACCCACCTGTTCAACGGGATGCGGCCGGTGCATCACCGCGAGCCCGGGCCGGTGGTGGCCCTGCTCGACGCGCCCACAGTGATCTGCGAGCTGGTCGCCGACGGGGTGCACCTGCACGACGGCATGCTGACCTTCGTCACGGCGACCGCCGGCCCGGACCGCGCCGCGCTCATCACCGACGCGATGGCCGCCGCCGGAATGCCAGACGGCGAGTACGAGCTGGGCGGCCAGGCCGTCACAGTCGCCGGCGGGGTGGCCCGGCTCGCCCGCGACGGCGCGATCGCCGGCAGCACGCTCACCATGGACGCCGCGCTGCGGCACGCCGTGAACGCTGGAATCCCGATCGCCGACGCCGCCCGGATGGTCGCCACCACCCCGGCGCGGGCCATCGGCCTGGGCGACCGGGTCGGGGCCCTCCAGGTGGGTCTGCGCGCCGACCTGGTGGTGTTGGACGACGACCTCAACGTGGTGCGGGTGCTGCGCGGAGGCTCCTGGGTGGAGTGACGCCCAGAAACCAGGCTGGGCCCTAGCTCAGGCTGTCGACTTCCACGCCGAGGACGGCCTGCTCGTCGGGGCGGTGCACCAGCACATCGGACAGATACGACTGAACCGCGTGGCGCATCCCGACGTCCCGGCCGGCCTGCTCGGAGAGCAACCACTTGTGCTCGATGATCTGGGCGAAGAGCTCCTGCGGCTCCAGCTTGCGGCGCAGATGCGTGGGGACGGCCCGAACCACCGGCTCGAAGACCTCGGTGAGCCAGCGGTGGGCGGCCTGCTGCTCGTCGATCAGGTCGCTCTCCGCGCGATAGGCGTCCAGGTCGTTGAGCAGCTTGCGCGCCTGGTTCTCCTCGGCGTCCAGCCCGGTCAGCCGCAGCAGCCGCCGGGTGTGGTAGCCGGCGTCGACGACCTTCGGCCGGACCAGGAAACGCCCACCGTCGATGGACGACATGGCCACCTCGGCGACGTCGAAGCCCAGCTCGTTGAGGCGGCGGATGCGGCCCTCGATGTCGTGCCGGGCTTCCCGCTCGATCGCCTGCTCATAGGTGATCTCGTGCCAGAGCCGCTCGTAGCGCTGCACGACCTCCTCGCAGACCACCTCCGGGTCGATGGACTCGTGCAGCAGGCCGGCGGCCTGCAGGTCCAGCGCCTCACCGAAGATGTTCACCCGGGCGATCTCCAGGTCCTCGCCGCGCTGACCGTTGGAGAGCGAGTTGTGCAGGGCACCCGTCTCCGCGTCCACCAGGTAGGCGGCGAAGGCGCCCGCGTCCCGCCGGAACAGCGTGTTCGACAGCGAGCAGTCACCCCAGAAGAAACCGGTCAGGTGCATCCGCACGATCAGGGCGGCGAGCGCGTCGAGCAGCCGGCTCATCGTCTCCGGCCGAAGGGTGTGCGAGAAGAGCGCCCGGTACGGCAGCGAGAACTGCAGGTGCCGGGTGATCAGCACCGATTCGAGCGGCTCCCCGTCCTCGGTCTGCCGGTCGGCGACCACCGCCACCGCCTCGACCGACGGAAAGTCGATCCGCTCCAGGGCCCGGAGCAGGTCGTACTCCCGCTCGGCGATCCGCTCGCGGGTCTCCTTGAAGGCGTACACGTAGTCGCCCAACCGGACGAACCGGACGATGTGCCGGGAGATGCCCTGCGGCAGCGCGACCAGGTGTTGGGCAGGCCACTCCTCCAGCGGTGTCGACCACGGCAGGTCGAGCAGCGCCGGGTCCACGAGGGCAGACGTGATCCGCACGGGCACAAGCATGACTGGTCGCCCCCGCATCCGCCCCTGATCGTGGTTGGGCCCACAGCGCCGCACACCCGGGCCTCGCGCCGGGCCGGTAGCGTGGTCGCGTGCTCAAACCCACAGCGGTACGACGTGACCTGCGGCTACGGCCCGTCCGCCCGGCCGGCTGGTGGTTCGACGCGCTTCTACTGGTCGGTCTGGTCGGGTTGACGGTCGCGCTCGCCGCCGATCAGCTCTTCGGGCTGGACCGGGCGGTCGCCGACTGGGCCGACGGGCACCGGCCGACGGTCGCCTACTGGGTGGCCCGGGTGCTCAACCTGCTCGGCCAGGGCACCCCACTGACCTTGATCGCCGCCGGGTTGGGCGTGCTGCTGGCCGTCCGGCTGCGGTCGGTGCGGCCGATCCTGCCGCCGGTGGTCGGCTTCGTGCTGACCTACTTGACGATCGGTCCGCTCAAGGTCTGGACCGCGCGGGCGGCGCCGAGCGCCAGCGTCAAGGAGCCGTTCCTGTCGCCCGAGCAGACCCTGCCGCTCTTCCACGACGACCTGCCGGTCCGGTTCGCCCAGTCCTACCCGTCGGGGCACGTCGCCAACGCCATCGTCTGGTACGGCGTCATCGCATTGCTGCTCGCCCCGCTGGCCCGCAGCTTCGGCCGGCACTTACCGGCCCGGCTCGTCACCGTGATCCGCGTCGTGCCGCCGCTGGTCGTCCTCACCACCACCACCTACCTCGGCTGGCACTGGCTGACCGACTCGGTGGCCGGGCTGTTGCTGGGGCTGTTCCTGGACCGGCTGCTGCACCGGGTGCCCTGGGACGATCTGCCGCTCCCCGGCCGGCTACGGGAATGGGACCGGCCGTTCACCTCGTACCCCTAGAGTTTCGGTTCGTGAACCAACTGGCGCGGCGACTGGGCGTACCCGATGCGGTTGTCATCGGGTTGGGCTCGATGCTCGGCGCGGGCGTCTTCGTGGTCTTCGGCCCGGCGGTGGCGGCGGCCGGCGGCGCCGGCCTGCTGCCCGCGCTGGTGCTGGCCGGCTTCGTCGCCTTCTGCAACGCGACCAGTTCGGCGCGGCTCGCGGCCCGTTACCCGGAGTCCGGCGGCACCTACGTCTACGGCCGGGAGCGCCTCGGGCCGTTCGCCGGTTTCCTGGCCGGCTGGGGCTTCGTGGTCGGCAAGACGGCGAGCTGCGCGGCGATGGCGTTGACGATCGGGGCGTACCTCTGGCCGGGCCAGAGCCGGCTGGTCGCCGTCGCCGCCGTGCTCGCGGTGACCGCTGTGAACCTGCGCGGCATCGGCAAGACCGCCACGGTGACCAGGGCGTTGGTCGCGCTGGTGCTCGCGGTGCTGGCCCTCGTCACTGTCGTCGGCCTGCTGGGCGGGCCGGTGCACCTGGACCGGCTCGGCGAGCCCGGCGGCTCGGCACGGGGTGTGCTCACCGCTGCCGGGTTGCTGTTCTTCGCCTTCGCCGGGTACGCCCGGATCGCCACGCTCGGCGAGGAGGTCCGCGATCCGCAGCGGACCATCCCGCGTGCGGTGCCGCTGGCGCTCGGCGTGGTGCTCGCGATCTACCTGGTGCTGGCCGTGGTCGCCCTCGGCGTGCTCGGCGGCGACCGGCTGGCCGCTTCCGACGCGCCCCTTGTCGACGTGGTGACCGCCGCCGGGCTGCCCGGCCTGGCGTGGGTGGTCCGCGCCGGTGCCACAATCGCCGTCGTCGGGGTGCTGCTGTCCCTGGTCGCCGGCGTCGGCCGGACCACCCTCGCGATGGCCCGCCGCCGTGACCTGCCCGGCGCGCTGGCCGCGGTGCACCCGGTGCACCAGGTGCCGCACCGGGCCGAGTTGGCGGTCGCCGCCGTGGTGATCGTGGTGGTGCTGCTCGGCGACGTACGCCACGCCATCGGTTTCTCGAGCTGCACGGTGCTCGTCTACTACGCGATCACCAACGCGGCGGCGCTCACCCTGGGCCGGGACCCGGACCGGCGCTTGCCGGTCCGGGTGCTCGCCGGTCTGGGGCTGGCCGGTTGTCTGCTGCTGGCGGTCAACCTGCCGCTGGGCAGCGTTCTCGCCGGCTTCGGTGTCCTCGCCGTCGGCGCCGCCTTCTACGCCCTGCGGGCCCGCCGCTGACCCGGGCAGCCGGCCGGAGTCAGCGACTCAACCGCTGGTAGCGGCGCACCGCGAGCGGAGCAAACGTCGCGATCAGCAGCACCGGCCACAGCACCGCCAACAGCATCGCGTGCTCCGCCGGCCAGGAGTCGCCACCCAGCCCCGGGTTGCCGAACAGTTCGCGGATCGCCGCGACGGTCGCCGACAACGGATTCCACTCCGAGATCGTCCCGATGACCGACGGCATCAGCTCGGGAGACACGAACACGTTGGAGATCGCGGTGAACGGAAACGCCGCCGGAAAGACGATCACGCCGACCGTCTCCGGGTTGCGGACCAGCAGCGCCAGGTATATGCCGACCCAGGTGATGGCGATTCGCAGCAGCAGGAGGAGCCCGACGGCGAGCAGCGCCTTACCGACGCCCTGCCGCCACTGCCACCCGACGAGCAGCCCACAGATCAGCAGGGTGGACATCTCCAGCAGGGCGCGCAGCAGGTCGGCGGCGCTGCGACCGGTCATCAGGGCGGACCGGGCCATCGGCATCGACCGGAACCGGTCGACCACACCCCGGCTGAGGTCCAGCGCCACGCCGGTCGCGGTCGCCCCCAGCCCGTACAGCATCGTCATCACGAAGACCCCCGGCAGCAGGAACTCGCGGTAGTTGCCACCACCGGACACCTGCATGCCGCTTCCGAACACGTACCCGAAGACCAGCACGAACATGATCGGCAGCGAGAAGTAGAGGATCAGCTCCTCCGGCGCGCGGACCACGTGGATCATGTTCCGCCTGGTCATCGTCCAACCGTCGGCGATCACAGTGGTCATGCCACGTCCGCCTTCCGTCCGGCGGCCACTGGTTCCCGGGCCTCATCCGGCCGGTGCCCGGTCAGGTGGAGAAACGCCTCGTCCAACGTCGCGCGCCGCAGGCCGACGTCCTCGACGGCGATCCCGGCGTCGTCCAGGCCGCGGACCACGTCGACCAGGCCGGCGACGCGATCGACCACCGGCACGCTGAGCCGGCGGACCTCCGGGTCGAGTTCGGGCTCCGCGCCGCAGATCGCCGCGACGACGCGGCCAGCGTGGCTCAACTCGGCCGCGTCGCGGACCACCACCTCGATCCGGTCACCACCGGTCATCGCCTTCAACTGGTCCGGCGAACCCTCGGCCACCACCCGACCGGAGTCGATCACCGAGATCCGGTCGGCCAGCTGATCGGCCTCCTCCAGGTACTGCGTGGTGAGCAGCACAGTCGTCCCCTCCGCGACGAGACCACGGACCAGGTCCCACACCTGGTTGCGACTGCGCGGGTCCAGGCCGGTCGTCGGCTCGTCCAGGAAGAGCACACGCGGCGTGCGGATCAGGCTGGCGGCGAGGTCCAGTCGGCGGCGCATCCCACCCGAGTACTCACCGGCGGACCGGCTCGCCGCCTCGTCGAGCCCGAACCGTTCGAGCAGTTCACCGGCGCGACGGCGGGCCTCCCGTCGGTCGAGCCGGAACAGCCGGCCGAACAGCTCCAGGTTCTGTCGACCGCTGAGGATCTCGTCGACCGCGGCGTACTGCCCGGTCAGCCCGATCCGGGCGCGCACCTCGTCCGGCTGGCGCAGCACGTCGTACCCGGCCACTGTGGCCTGTCCCGTGTCGAAGCGCAGCAGCGTGGTGAGGATCCGTACGGCAGTCGTCTTGCCCGCGCCGTTCGGTCCCAGCAGTCCGTGGACCGTGCCGGCCGGCACTGTCAGGTCGAACGTGTCGAGCGCGCGGGTCGGGCCGTACCGCTTGCCCAGACCCTCGGCGACCACCTCGAATGTCGTCATGCCCCCACGGTGCGGTCGGGCGCTGACGGATCACGCACCGTCCGCTGACGGCGACGCACCGGCCTGCTCCGCCTCGGTGATCTCGGCAAGGGCGAGGAGGATCTCGGCGCGGGCGGCCTCGCCGACGTACCAGCCGGTGAGCCCACCGGCCAGCGCCTCCTCGCAGAACCGCCTCGCCTCGGCCAGCTCACCGCGCAGTCGGGCCACCTGGGCGAGGCCGAGTCGGGCGCTGGCCACGAACTCGGGCGCGCCGCTGCGCTGCGCGAGGAGCAGCGCACCGGCGAAGTCGTCGTGCGCCGCCGCGAGGTCACCGGCGCGCAGCCTTATCTCACCCCGGGTACGCAGCATGTCGGACTGGTCGACGGCCGAGCCGAGCGCCTCGACCAGTCCCATGGCCTCATCCATGTGGGCGCCCGCCGCCTCCGGATCACCCTGCCAGGCAGCCAGTTCCCCGAGCGCACCGAGGGTGATCATGGCGCCCCACCGGTCCCCGGTGCTACGGAAGCCGTCGAGCGCGGTGGCCAGCGCGGTCCTGGCCCGGTCCCACTGGCCGCTCCACATCAGCGCCGAGCCGCTGCCCATCGCGCCGAGCGCGTTGATCCACACGTCCGGGCCGACCAGCCGTCGCAGCTCCCCCATCAGCTCGTCGACATCCTCGGCACCACCGGACGGCGGCCCGGTCGAGATCCCCGACAGGTACAGCAGGAACGGCTGTCGCGGCGGCCGGTCGAGACTGCGGATCACCGACGACTGCGTCCCGACAGACGGCAGGTAGCCCGAGCCCGCGAGCGAGGCGTTGTAGACGCAGAGGGCGAACTCCTCAGCCAGCCCCGGCGGCGCCTCGGTGCCGAGCAGCTCAAGGACGTCCGCGGCGAGCCGCGCCCCTTCCCCGCGCATGCCGCGCAGCCACCAGTAGAACGACAGGGCCGCGACCATCGCCGCCGCATCGGAGGCGTCACCGGCCGCGGTGGCCCGGCGCAACGCCGCGTGCAGGTTGTCCCGCTCCGCGTCGAGCCGTCGCAACCAGTGCAGCTGCTCCGCGCACCGGAGGTGGTCGCTTGCGGTCCAGGCGAACTCCAGGAAGTACGCCGTGTGCGCGCGGCGAAGCTGGTCGACCTCACCGGCCTCGGCGAGACGCTCGGCGCAGAAGGCCCGCACCGTTTCGAGCATCCGGTACCGGCCGCCGGTCATCTCCACGAAGGACTTGTCGACCAGACCGGTGAGCGCGTCGACGAACTCGGCGGTGGGCAGGCCGCAGACCCGCCCGGCCGCCTCCAGCGTGGCCCCACCAGCGAAGACGGTCAGCCGTCGGGCCACATCCCGTTCGGCGTCGTCGAGCAGATCCCAGCTCCACTCGACCACGGCCCGGAGGGTGCGGTGTCGCGGCGACACGGCCCGGTTACCCGTCGACAGCAGCCGGAACCGGTCGTCGAGACGGGCGGCCACCTCGGCGACGGACAGCGCCCGCAGTCGCGCGGCGGCCAACTCGATCGCCAACGGCAGGCCGTCCAGGCTGCGGCAGATCCGCAACACCATCTCGACGTTGACCGGCGTGACGCTGAAGTCGGGCGCGACGTCGACGGCCCGCTGGACGAAGAGGCCGACCGCCGGGTACTCGTCGGCGTCCAGCGCGGACGCGCCGAGCGGTGGCAGGGTGAGCCCGGACAGCAGGCACAGCGCCTCGCCGGCCAGCCCGAGCGGCTCCCGACTGGTGGCCAGGACGCGCATCGCCGGGCACGCGCTCAACAACCGGGACGCCAGTCGGGCCGCGTCGACGAGGACGTGCTCGCAGTTGTCGAGCACCAGCAGCAGCCGCCGCTCGGCCAGCGCCTCGACCAGCCGATCGGTAGTCTGCCAACCGGGCTCGGCCGGGGCGCGCAGGCCCGCGTCACGCAGGCCGAGCGCGCTCAGCACCGCCTGCGGTACGTCCGAACCGTCGGCCAACCCGGCCAGCTCGACGAAACGGACCTCCCCGTCGACCCGGCCCGCAGCCTCGATCGCCAGGCGCGTCTTGCCCGCTCCCCCGGGGCCGGTGAGGGTGACGAGCCGACGCTCGCCGAGCAGGTCACCGACACGCTTGAGCTCGTCCTCCCGCCCGACGAACGTGGTGAGCTGGCTCGGCAGCGCCGGCTCGGCCGACAGGCGTTCCTCACCACGCAGCACCGCCAGGTGGATCGCGGCCAGCTCCGCCGAAGGGTCGGCGCCCAACTGCTCGGCCAGGGTGCGCCGGGCGTCCTCGAACTCGGCCAGCGCCTCCGCCGGCCGACCCAGCGCGGCCAGGGCGCGCAGGAGCTGGCCCCGCGGGCGCTCCCGCAACGGATGCGCGACGACCAGTTCCCGCAGCTCCGCGACCAGCGCCACGGACGCGCCCAACGCCAGATCGGCCTCGACCCGATCCTCGATCGCGGCCAGCCGCAGCTCGTCCAACCGGGCCGCCTGCACGGGAGCGCCGGCAGGGCCGATGGCATCGGCCAGAGCGGAACCACGCCACAGCTCCAGCGCCTCGCGCAATACCGCCGACGCCCGGGGCCAGTCGCCGTCGACGAGCGCGCGGCGACCCGCCTCGGCGAGCCGCTCGAACCGGTACGCGTCGACATCCTCGGGATCCACGGCGAGGCGGTAGCCGGCCGGGTGGAACTCGACCGGGTCGTGCCCGACCGGCAATGCCTGGCGCAGCCGCGACACCTGGGACTGGAGCGCGTTGGCCGCGCCCCGGGGCGGATGCTCCCCGTACAGGCCGTCGATCAGGCGCTCGGCGGAGACCACCCGGCCCGCGTCGAGCAGGAGGAGCGCCAGCAACGCGCGCAGCCGCGGACCGCCCACGGGGACCTCTCGCCCGTCGGCCAGCACCACCTGGGTCGGCCCCAGGATGCGGAAACGCATGCCATGGATTGTCGCTCAACGCCTACCGATTCCGGCCGCGCCGGTTGCCGTCAGCTCACCTCGCCGGTCCCGTCATGCCGGCGGGTCAGCTCACGTTCGTCAACCGGGCCGCCGTTGGTTGTCGAGGGCGCTTCCCCGCCGGGGGGTGCCACGCCGCTCAGTGAGCCTGTCTGGCCCGGCACCGAGGGAGCTGCGGCCGCCGGGGCGTGCACCCCACCGTGGACCGACCCGGCCGGCCGAGGGACCGGGGCCTGGTGGGCCGGCGGGGCGCACTGCCGGGTCAGCCAGTCCAATCCGCGCCGCCGGGCGACAACTGTCAACCGGTCACCGGCGAAGATCACCTGCCGGGGGTCGAGGTCCTTCCACCAGATCGTCCTGGCGCCGCCGGCCGGGGTACGCGCGATCAACCGGACCTGCCCGTCCCGGTTGACCACGTCCAGCGGTCGACCGTCCAGCTCGGAGCCGGGGGCGACCGGCACCTCGGCGACCGGCAGCGCGTGCCTGTCGACCGGGATGGTGCTGATCACGGCACGTTCGGTGAGCGCCCCGATGAATGCCGGGGCGGCCAGGTAGGAGACCGACCGGGACACCCCGAGCGCGAAGGTCTCCTCCACCCGTTCGGCGAAGTCACCGTCGAAGAGGCGAAGCACCACGCGCAGGTCGGCACGGAGATCGCGGGCGGCGAGCGCCGCCTCCAGGTTGGCCACGTCGTCGGTGGACGCCACCACCAGCGCCTGGCAGTCGGCCACCGAGGCGGCGACAAGCGTCTCCGGCAACGCGGCGTCGCCGACGATCAGCGGCACCTCCAGTTGGCGGGCCAGGGCCGCGCCGCGCGGCTCCGCGGTCTTGTCGATGGCCACCACCTCGACGTCGTACTCGCGCAGCTGCGCCATCACCCGCGTGCCGACGTTGCCCAGGCCGATCACCACGACGTGCCCGACGCGCGCGGGTTGCAGGCGGCCGGTGTGCAGGGCCAGCCGGGCGTTGACGATGCCGTCCACCACCACTGCGGTGATCAGTGGGATCAGCGCCAACCCGGCCAGGTTGAGCACCACCTGCATGATCTGCGCGTCCGCCGCCTTTGTGGTGTCCGGGTCGGCGCCGCTGAGCGTGGTTACGAGCGTCAGGTACAGCGCCTCCAGCGGAGAGACGTCCTCGGCGCGGGAGATCAGCGCCCCCAGCACCGCGATCAGCGCGAGCACCACCATCACCGCGATGCCGATCTTGCGGGTGGCGAAGCCGCGGACCGCGCCCATCACCACCGCGACCGGGCGGCGCCGCCGACGCGCGCGGACCAGCCGGCGGGCGGCGACCTCGGTGCCCGGTGGCTGGCCGGTCGCCTCGGCGAGCACCAGGTCGGCGCCGGCCTGATCGGCGGGCAGCAACTCCACCCCCTGCGCCTCGCTGAGGTGCGCCAACGCGCACACCACGTCCTGCGGACGTACGTCGGCCCGCCGTGCCACCCGCAGTGTCTTGTCCCGATGTTGGAAGGAACTGGGGTCGACCTCGTTGAGCGCGGCGGCCACGAAGGCCGGCGCGGCCATCTCGGCGTCGGAGAGCACCTCGACCGGGGCCTTAAGCAGCTTGCGTACGCCGTCGGCGAGGGTGCCGTTGAACATCCGCAGCACCTGGCGGACCCGCTGGTCGACAGCCTGGGCGCAGAGCGCGGCGTGCAGGTTGCCGACGTCGTCCTGGTGCAGCAGGGCCAGCCCGGTCGCGCCGGCCAGGCCGGCGGCTTCGAAGGTGGCCACGTCCAGCCGGTCCGAGCGGACCACCCGGACCCCGCGCAGCCCGGCCACGTCCGGCCCGTTGCTGCGGTAACGCTCGGGCACCACTACTGTCACCCGGGCTCCACCCGCCGGCAGTTCGGATTCGAGCATCGCCCGGGCCACGTAGTAGGCGAGCGCGTCCTTTCCGCAGATCACGTAGTGCGGGCGCGGGTCACCGACGGATCGCAGCCGCCAGTTCCACTCGACCGCCCGTCGCGCCCGGTCCCGCCACGGCTCCGCCATGCCCGGATCGTAATCAGCACGGCCATGGTGGGCGACCCCGTCCGGATCATCCCGTGACCAGGTATGTCCGCTCCGGCGACGGGTAGAGCACCGACATGCAGACGTTCCTCCCGTACCCGGGCTTTCTGGCCAGCGCCCGCGCGCTGGACCAGAAGCGGCTGGGCAAGCAGCGGGTGGAGGCCATCCAGGTGCTGCGCGGGCTCACCCGACCCGGGTACGGCTGGCGCAACCACCCGGCCGTGAAGATGTGGGCCGGGTACGAGGAGGCGCTCGTCCGCTACGGGCTGGACATGTGTGCGGTCTGGACCGAGCCGGGGCGGGCCGACACCTGCGCCACCACGATGACCGTCGACCTCGCCGCCGCCTGCGGGGCCGGCGTGATACGGACCCAGGACGAGTTGGCCCGAGCCGGTGAGCTGCCACCGTGGCTGGGCCGCGACGACCTGCACCTGAGCCACCGTTCGTCGCTGCTGCGTAAGGACCCGGCGCACTACCGCCCGCTGTTCGGCGACGACGTGCCAGCGGATCTGGAGTACGTCTGGCCCGGCTCCGACCGCCCCCGCCGTTGCTTACCGGACGGCTAAGCCGCAGGTGGGGCAGACTGGGCCCATGGCGCTGTCCCAAGTGGTAGGTCGGCTGATCGGCGTACGGCAGCATCAGGTGGACCCGGGCGGTGGTGGCGCCGACCGGGTGCCGCGATCGACCACGGCGCTGGTGGTTGGTGGCGGCATCGCCGGCATGTCGGCGGCGGTGGTGCTTGCCGAACGGGGTGTGGCGGTCACGGTGCTGGAGGCGGCACCGACGCTCGGCGGTCGACTGGGCGCCTGGCCGGAGGCCCTCGCCGACGGCAGCCAGCAGAACGAGCACGGCTTCCACGCGTTCTTCCGGCAGTACTACAACTGGCGTTCCATCCTCCGCCGGATCGACAGTGACCTGGGCTTCCTCAAGCCCATTCCGGGCTACCCGATTCTCAGCGAGCAGTGGCCGACCGAGGAGTTCGGCAAGTTGCCGCCCGCGCCGCCGGCGAACCTGCTCGCGCTGCTGCTGCGCAGCCCCAGCCTGCGCCTGGCCGACCTGCGACTGATGGACCGGGACGCGGCGCTGCCGCTGCTCAGCTACGACCCGGTGCGCACCTACGCCGAACTGGACGACGCCACAGCCGACGAGCTGCTGGCGTCGCTGCGGCTGCCGGACCGGGCGCGGGCGATGCTGTTCGAAGTCTTCTCGCACTCGTTCTTCAACCACGAGGCGGAGATGTCGGCGGCCGAGATGGTCGCCCAGTTCCACTTCTACCTGCTCGGCAACCCGGAGGGGTTGGCCTTCGACTGCCCGGACGAGGACTACGCCACGGCGATCTGGGAGCCGCTGACCCGGCACGTGGAGAAGCACGGCGGCCGGGTCCTGACCGGTTGCGCCGCCACCGGGGTGCACCGCGACGCCGAGGGTTGGCTGGTGACGACCACCGACGGCGGCAGCCACCCGGCGGGCCACGTCGTGCTCGCCGTCGACCCGCCGGCGCTCGCGGCGCTGGTCGCCGCCTCCCCGGACCTGGCCGAGCAGGCCCCCGAGCTGGCCGCACGGATGCCTGCCTTCGGCACCCCCGGCCCGCCGTACGCGGTGGCGCGCTACTGGTGTGACGGGGACGTGGCCGCCGAACGGGCGGTGTTCAGCGGCGTCTCCCGCCAGCCCACTCTGGACTCGGTGACGCTCTACCACCGCTTGGAGGACGAGCCGCGGCGCTGGGCGCAGCAGACCGGCGGGTCGGTCATCGAGCTGCACGCGTACGCCTGCGAACCCGGCGTGCCGGCCGAGGAACTGGCCGAGCGGATGCGCCGCGAGCTTGTCGCGCTCTGGCCGGAGGCCGGCGACCTGCGGGTCCGCGAGCTGCGGGCCCGGGTGGAGGCGCAGGCGCCGGCGTTCACGCCGGGCAGCCACGCCTGGCGACCGGGGGTACGCACCGACGCGGACGGCCTCTACCTGGCCGGCGACGGCATCGCCACGGACTTCCCGAGCGCGTTGATGGAACGCTCGGCCGCGACCGGGATCATCGCCGCGAACCACATCCTGCGCGCCGAGGGTGGCGCGGCAGAGCCGGTGCGCTCGATCCGACCGCGCGGGCTGCTGGCCGGCAGGCTGAATCGACAAAACACCACATAAGCCCCGATTCGCTGCCGTACGCTCGAATGATCAACCGTCGATCGGCCGGGCGGGAGGGCAGCGGGAGATGTCACCACTGCACCACGCCGGAGCCGAGGACGGCTCGTCGATCGACGAGATCGGCCGCGACGACGCGTACCCGCTGACCCGCGACGAGCGCGCCTGCATCGTCACCGCGCTCCGGCTGGGTTGGTGGATGGCGGACGCCTACCACCACGGGCAGCACGCGGAGCCGCGCGCCTTCGTCGAGGCCCGCCCGGCCGTACCGCCGGCCAAACTCTCCAACCTCACCGAGATGTCCGCCCACCGGCGGATGCGGATGTACCTCGACGGGGTGGACGTCGCCCTGGCCCAGATCGCCGACCTCACCCGGCACACCGGGCCGGTGCCCGACACGTCGGCGGCCCGTGCCCTGCTGCCCGACCTGGGTCAGCCCGACCCCGCCGACCCGGTGCCGCTGCTGCTCGCCCTCGACGACCTCAACGTGGAGGTGCTGCGCTGGGCGATGGCCGCCAACCACCGGGTCGGGCTCGCCTACCGGCTGGGCCGATCAGTGGCCGACACCGTCCGAGCCGGCGACGTCACACAGTTGCTGCGCCAGTTCGGCGGCCGGCAGGTCCAGATCAGCAGGTGGTTGGACGAACTGGCCAGCGTGCTGCCGCCCTACTCGGCCGCGGTGGTGCGCCGGTCACTGGCCACCTGGGCGAGCGCTGTCGACCGGGCCGGCCACGGGGACCCGACCGAGCCGACGCCCGCCGCCCTGAGCCGGGCGCTGCGCGGCCAGGGTGACCTCTGGCGCGACGTGCTCACCGGCGGTCTGCACCCGCGTGACCTGCTCGACGAGGAGGACTACGCGGTGATCGCCAGGAATCTGATCATCCGGGACCGGCGGCTGGTGGCGCAGGCGGCGCGAGGCATCTTCTGGCCGGTGCTCGTACCCCTGCTGTTGGTGCTCTTCGCTGTGGTCGGGGTGAGTGCCGCCGCGGCCGCCGGCTCACCGACCACTCGGGCCACAGTCGCCCTGGTGGGTCTCGGCGCCGGACTGGCCGCGATCTGGCGGTCGGTCTCCGGGCCCGCGCTGGCGGTCGCCGGTGAGGTCAACCGTCCCCTGTTGGACAGCGAACTCACGGCCCGGATGGCCCTGCGGCTGAACCGGCCGCTGACCACCGCCCAGGCCGCCGCGAAAGCAACACCCCGCACCCGCCGCCAGCGGCGTCCCGAGGAGACGGGCCGATCGAAATACGTTGCCGGTACCTCCCGCGTCGACCTACCGTGAGCGCGCAAGGTCAACCACCACCGCGGGAGCAGCTCATGACGATGTCGCACGTCACCACCGTGCCGTCGACGCTGCTCGGTGACGGTTACCGAGCGGAAGGTCCCCGGGCGGGCTGGCCCGACTGACGCGTAGCCGTACGCGCTGAGCCGCCCCGTCCGACAGCCGGACCGGGCGGCTTCTTGCTGTCCGTCCATCGTTCGCCTTGTTCGTCGTCGCCTTGTTCGTCATCAGCACGGAAGGAGATTCCGGTGGACGCCGTTCTCGTCATCAACGCCGACCTCGGCCCGCTGCACCGGGTCACCGTCCAACACGCCGTCCGCATGCTCTGCCGTCGGGTCGCCGAGATCCACGAGGCCGAGCCAGACCGGGTGATCGGGGTCTTCCCGATGCCCCGGGTGGTGCGGCTGGTCCGCTTCGTGGTCACCCGGTGGAGGTTCAACTCCGGGCCGGCCTGGTCGCGCGCCGGTGTGCTGCGCCGCGACGACAGGTGCTGCGCGTACTGCGGGGGCCCGGCCTCCACCATCGACCACATCCTGCCCCGCTCGCGCGGCGGCCGGAACACCTGGCGGAACACCACCGCCGCCTGCTACGCCTGCAACCAGCGCAAGGGTGACCGGACGCCAGCGGAGGCGGGCATGCCGCTACGCCGGGAGCCGGTGAACCCGGGCTGGGGTGCGCTGGCCGGGCGGTGACGGACCGGCCGGCGGGAACGGGGGGCCGCGTCCCGGGTACGTCCCGGGCGCGGCACCCGCCGGCCCCCGATCAGGCGGTGCCTTCCTTGACCTTCGACTTCAGTTGGCCATTGGGGCACTGCACCCGGATCTCGCTGCGGTACGCCGTGGAGGTCAACTCGACAACGATCTGCCTCGCCGGCCCCGGGTCGTACGCCTCGACCCGAAAATCGGGCGCGAGCACCACCTCGACCACCTCGACCGAATTCCCCACGCAGCGAACGGTGACCGTTCCGCCGCGCGCGTCAACGGGTACGCCGGCGCCGCTGGTGGGGGTCGGCGTGGCCCAGGTCGGGGTCGGGCCCACGGTGGTGGGCGTTGGGCCCGGGGCCGCTGTCCCGCCCGGACCGGTCGCGGGGCCGCTCCGGGTAGCGGGCGCGGTGTTCCTGGTCGGCGACACGGCGGACGGTTCGGCGCCGAGCCCGTCGGTCGGCTCCTCGGCGCGGGGCATCCCCACCGTGGTGGTGCCCGGACCACTGCCGGTCGGCGCGGCGCTCTGCCCCGGACGACGATTGCCGAAGTCGCCGAGCGACCCGGCCAACGCCACCGCAGCGATCACTGCACCGCCGACCGTCAGAATGGCCCGCCCCCGACGCCACGGCCCGCGCGTCATCGGCGCCGCCGAACCGCCGGCCGGCCTGACGCCGGTCGAGCCCTTGCCGATTGGCCCGGTGCCGGTCGGGCCCTTGCCAGTCGGCCCGGTGCCGGTCGGGCCCTTGCCAGTCGGCCCGGTGCCGGTCGGGCCCTTGCCGGTCGGCCCGGTGCCGGTCGGGCCCTTGCCGGTCGGCTCGGTGCTGGTCGGCTCGGCGACGTTTGTCGCCGGTTCGGCGGCGACGGCGGCGCCCTCGGGCGTGGCTCCGCTGGCGGCGGCGAGCAGGATGCGGGCCGCGTCGGCGGCCGGCGGCCGGTCGGCCGGGTCGCCGGCCAGGCACCAGCCGTAGAGCCGGTGCACCTCGGGCGGCACGCCATCGATCTGGGGCAGTTGGTCCGGCTCGACGTGGGTGTGCGCGCGGAGCATCGCGGTCTGCGCCTCGGCGGGCCAGGGCAGCCGGCCGGTGAGCACCCGATAGAGCAGCAGGCCGAGGGCGTAGACGTCGCTGGCCGGCAGCACCTCGCCGGCCTGCAACCGCTCCGGCGCCAGGTACGCCGGTGTGCCCAGCAGCCGCCCCTCGAAGTCGATCTCCGGGGCGCCGGCGGCTGCCGCGATGCCGAAGTCGAGCACCTTCGCGCCGGTAGGCGTGAGCATCACGTTGCCCGGCTTGATGTCGCGGTGCACCAACCCCTGGTCGTGCGCGGCGGCGAGCGCCGAGGCCACCTCGGCGCACACCCGCAGACCGGCGCGTGGCGGCAACGGCCCGACCACCAACCGATGTTCGAGGGTGTGCCCGCCGAGCAACTCCATCACCACGAACGGGACCTGGGCGCCGTCCAATGTCGACTCGCCGTAGTCGTAGACGCCAGTGACGTGCGGATGCGACAGTCGGGCGGCGGCCTTGGCCTCGCCCCGGATCCGCTGTCGGGCGTTGGTGTCCGAGGCGACCAGCACCTTCACCGCCACGTCCCGTTCGAGCACCTCGTCGTACGCCCGGTGCACCGCCGACATGCCGCCACTGCCGAGGCGTTCCAGGAGCCGGTAGCGGCCCGCAAGCAACTGATCACGCTGCACGACGGACAGCCTGCCGTACCGGCGTGAGAACCGGGTACCCGGGATCGAAATATCGCAATGGGTGCGACGCCAGCCGGTCAGCTCCGAATGATCGCGCAGCAGCGTTTGAGGTCAGTCGTCGGTCGGTGGTCGCCAGGCGAAGCGGGGCGTACGCCGTTCGGTGATCGCCGCGACCCCTTCCCGGGCCTCGCCGGTGGTCACCACCTTCCGGTGCCACCAGGCGATCCGTGCCGGCTCGGCCCGATCGTCGATGATCTCCTTGGCGGCGGCGATGCTCAGCGGCGACCGCTGGGCGATCGTCGCGGTCAGTTCGTCCACCCGTGCGGCGAGCCGGTCGGCCGGCAGCACCTCGTCGACCAGGCCGATCCGCAGGGCCCGCTCGGCGTCGATCAGCTCGGCAGTGAACAGCAGATGCTTGGCGGCGGACGGGCCGACCAGTCGGGCCAGCCGGCGCGTCGTCGGTGCCGGATAGACCAGCCCGAGCCGGGCCGGCGGTACGCCGAAACGGGCGTCGTCCGTGGCGATTCGCAGGTCGCAGGCGACCGCGAGCTGAGCCCCACCCCCGACGCAGGCGCCTCGGATGGCGGCGATTGTCGGCTTGGCGAACCGGGCCAGCCGTTCCTCGGCGGCCACCGCGATGCTGGCGTCACCGGCGTCGAGCAGCTCGGCCAGGTCACCGAGGTCGGCGCCCGCGCAGAACGCGTCGCCCGCCCCGGTGAGCACCAACGCCCGTACGGCCGGGTCGGGCTCCAGCCGGTCGAGCAGTTCGGGAAGCTGACGCCACATGGCTGCGGTCATCGCGTTGCGCCGGGCCGGGTTGCTGATGACAACGGTGACGACCGGCCCGGTCACCTCGACTGTCAACTCCGCGTCGGACACATCCGCTCCCTTCCCGCGCCGCTCGTGCGGTCGCCGCCAATGGCCGATCGGCGGCACACCGGTGCGGCGCCCATAACGGCGCGCGCCCGAGGATTGCCGGGCAGCCCAGGAGATGTCGTCGCGGCGCGGCCCGCCGGCCGCCTCTGCCGACTCCGCCCGGCGTACGCGCACCGCTGGAAACAGCCTGGATCAGATGGCGTGGGCGGTCGGGTGTGGTTCGTGCCGGGGGAACCGATGGTCGGGGTCGTACGTCCGACGGGGATGAGACCCGCATCGACGACCGTCGTCACTGTCGCGCTCCTGGCCGCGCTGCTGACCAGTTGCACCAGCGTCGACCGAGCCCCCACCACCACCTCGACCCAGCCCTCGGCGAGCACCGCTGCCGGCCCGACTGCCCCGGCCACCGGCACCTCGCAGCCGACCACCGCACCCACCGTCAGCGCCGGGGCCAACGGTGTGGCCCCCCGAGTGACGTTGCGAATCTCCGGTGGCTTCGCCGGGCGCGGTGAGTCCATCGTCGTCGAGCCGGACGGCCAGTGGACCGTGACGGATCGGGCCGGCAGTCGGCGCAACGGCCGGCTCACCCCTGCCGACCAGGGCACCCTCGCGGGGTTGGCCGCCGACCCCCGGCTCGCCACCGAGGCGCGACAGCCGACCACCGCGACCCGCTGCTCGGACGTGATGCACTACCGCCTCACCGTGGCCAGCAACGACACCGGATACACCACCTGCCCGGACGACGGGACCCCGCCGCCGGCCACCCAGTCGGTGGTCAAGCTGCTGCTGCGGGCCACCGAGACCTACGTCAGATAGTCGGGGGGCAGGCCGGTGCCCCGCAGCTCCGGCGGCAGGTGCGCCACATCGTTGACGGCGATCAGACTCGGCGGGCCGGCCGCGCTGTACCGGATCACGGTCAGCCCGGCGTTGTGCGAGTTCAAGCCCAGCCACCGCCACTCCGGCGCGTCGAGGGCATGCCGCACCAGCCAGGCGATCAGGTAGCTGTGCGTCACGACCAGTTCGCGGACCGGCTCACCGCCGGCAGGCCCCTCGCCGACCGGGCCGGCGAACCGCCGTACCGCGTCCGCCGTCACTCGCGGCCCGTCGACCCGCTCGGCCGCCGAGAACTGGGTCAGAAATTCGGCGTACGCGGGCGGCAGGCCAGCCGGGTCCGTGTCGTGTGGGAGGTGGTCGCCGGCCAACTCCGTCTCGTACACCGGAACCTCGGGCAGCGACTTGGCGATCAGCTCGGCGGTCTGCGCGGCCCGGCGCAGCGGCCCGTGATGAAGGGCGGCGAACCGGCGGGCTCGCAGTCGTTCGCCCAGCAGGGTGGCCTGCCGCCGGCCGCGCTCCGACAGGCCGGTATCCGGTTCGCCGGCATCTGGCCCACTCAGCTCGGACAGATCCTGCTCGGCGTGGCGGGTCAGGTACAGCAATCGGGTCGCCATGGCCCCACCCCAACACACCGGGAGGTACGGGTTCCACCCGCACCTCCCGGTGCTGTCCTGCGGCCGTCGGCTCAGTCGGCCCGAGCGGACGCCGCCCGCGCGAAGGTGACCGACACCCACAGCCAGCTGGCCGTCACCGCCAGGCCGAACGTCCCGCGTCGCCGCCTGCACGATCGCCGAGGCGACGAAGATCGGGCCGGCGAGCACCCCGCCGATCAGCAGCAGACGCTCCCGACCAACAGCGGCCGGTCGTACCACCGGAGACGCCGCGGCCTGGCTCGTCGCCCGCCGCCTACGCCCGGTGGAACATCTGGCCGATGCGGATCCGGTTGCCGAACGGGTCACGGATGCCGAAGTCGATCCCGTACGGGCGCTCGGTCGGCTCGTCGGTGATCTCGACGCCCTTCGCCACAAGATCCTCGTGCGTCTTGCGGGCGTCGTCGGTGGTCATGAAGAGGTACCCACCGAGGGCACCCTTGGTGAGCAGCTCCCGGACCTGCTCGGCGGTGGCCGGGTCCAGCGCGGGCGGGCCCGGCTTCTCCAACAGGATCTCCCGCTCCGGGTCACCGGGCAGGTTGACCGTCAACCACCGCATGAAGCCGAGGTCCTGGTCCGTGTTGACCTCCATGCCGAGCTTGTTGACGTAGAAGTCAAGCGCGGCGTCCTGGTCGAGGACGTATATCTGGGAGCGGCTGATCGCGTTCATTGTCATGCCCATGACGCTAGAGGTAGGCCGTGACCTGCTGCTTATCCAAAACTGCTGGGTCGGGTCCAGGCTTTGGTGAAGCACGACGGCACGTTGGCCGGCGCAACGCGTTGCCGCCGGAAATCCGAGGGCGACTCCCCGACGATCTGCCGGAACGTCCGGCTGAACGTACCCAGGCTGCCGAAGCCGACGGCGTAGCAAATATCCGTTACGTCCCGTTCGGTCTCCACCAACAACGCCATCGCCCGCTCCACCCGGCGACGTTGCAGGTAGCGGTGCGGGGTCTCACCGAAGGTGGCCCGGAAGGTACGGATGAAGTGCGCCTCCGAGACGTGCGCGATCCGGGCCAACGCGGGAATGTCCAGCGGCTCGGCGTACGCCCGGTCCATCGCGTCCCGGGCGCGCAGCATCGCCCGGTTCGACTCCTCCACAGCGCGACTCATCGACCCCCCGGTCTCGCTCCGCTCACCGCCCGGCCCCAGGCTACCGCCAGGAACTCCGTCGCCCGGTCGACCAACCCGCCGCTCGGCTCGGGGCATCCCGCGACCACCACCGCCACCCACGGCTGTGGGGCACCGTGCGCCAGGAGTGACACCGATCGGGTACGGCTGGACTGTCACTTGCAGTAATAGAAGTCGGCGGCCTCACCAGCACCTTTCGGCGCGTTGATCTTCAAGGGCTTCCCGTGATCGTTCATGGTGGTGGTCATCGTCAGTTTCGGGCCCTTGCTGGGGCTCAGCTCCACCTTGATCGAGGTGACCCAGCCCTGGTCGTCGGTGGTGATCGTGAACGGCGACAGGCGTGTGCCGATCGAGACGATGCTCGGCGCACCCACGGGAAGGAACGCAGTGGCGTCCTTGCCGTTCGGGTCGAAACGGCCGGTGTAGGTGTGCGGGTCGACGCGGTCCACCGAGACGATCGACGAGGTGAACGCCTTCAGACCGGTCGGGTCGGCCCAGTCGAAGCGCAGGAAGATATTGTCGGGCTTCACTCGCTTCAGATCGACGTGCACCCAGTCCTTCTCGTCCGACGGCCGTACGTAACTGTCTGTGCCGATCACGATCCGGCTTCCCGCCGACGGGTCTTTCCCGCCGGTGACCGAGACCGTGCTCTGGAAACGGCGCTTCTTCGGGTCGAAGGCGCCCGTGCCGGCGACCTTCTGCCCTTCGGGCAGGCCGCCGCGCACCGCGTACCGGTGCGCAACCCCCTGCGACCGCTGGAGTCCCGCGACCAACTCGGCGCGGACGTCGGGCGTCGGCGACGGCACGGCGGTGGTGGCCTGGACCGGTTTCTCGGCGCGCGTGGGCTCGGCCTTCGGCACCGACCTCGTCGCCGGCTACGGGCACACGCTGCCCTCCGCCATCGTCGTGGACGTAGGACTTGTCGACGGCTCCTGGGCCGTGATCGAGGCAAACGCCGCATGGGCCAGCGGCGCCTACGTAGCGGATCCGGACCTGGTCCTCGACGTCATCCTCCGAGCGGCCAGCCCAACGGCTTCGGTCGCCGCCCGCGATCGACAGTTCATCCGACGGCCTCAGCTGACCCCTGCGTCCTGAGTCTCGTTGAGCGCTTTTCCCTACATGCCATCCGTCAAGCCGTGCGCCTTGTGAAATTGGAGCCCCCGGCCGGGATCGAACCGGCGACATCTCGCTTACAAGGCGAGTGCTCTGGCCAGCTGAGCTACAGGGGCGCGTGCGTCGAGGTCAGCATAGCGACTGACGTCCGGTAATCCCGATCGCGAGGCCTCCCGACCACGGGAATCGTCAACATCCCGACGCAGACGCGTTTCACACTGCGTCGATTGATGTATGACCGTGCCCGAGTGACCGGAATGCGTAGCCCGCCTGGTGGGTTCGACGGCCCCCCGCCTTGGCAGCACGGGTAAACGCGTTTACGGTTCACTGACACGGACGACGACCTGGCGCCCCCCGCGACCGGGCCGCCGTCCGCTGACCGGCACGGACACGTGCCGGTTGCTCCTTCACTCGGATCGTCCGGCACGTTCCTGCCGGTGAAAGGAAGCGCTTCACCATGGCTACGGTCACCTATTCCAAGGCGTCCCGGGTCTACCCGGGCCAAGAGCGTCCCGCCGTCAACGAGCTGGACCTCGAGATCGGCGACGGCGAGTTCCTCGTCCTGGTCGGCCCCTCCGGTTGCGGTAAGTCCACCAGCCTGCGGATGCTCGCCGGCCTGGAGGACGTGGACGCCGGTTCGATCTACATCGACCAGCGTGACGTCACCCACCTTCCCCCGAAGGCCCGTGACATCGCGATGGTCTTCCAGAACTACGCCCTCTACCCGCACATGACGGTGTACGAGAACATGGCGTTCGCCCTGAAGCTGCGCAAGACCTCCAAGTCGGAGATCGACCGGCGGGTCAAGGAGGCGGCCGGGCTGCTCCAGCTGGAGGAATACCTCAGCCGTAAGCCGAAGGCGCTCTCCGGTGGTCAGCGTCAGCGTGTCGCGATGGGCCGGGCGATCGTCCGCGAGCCGCAGGTCTTCCTCATGGACGAGCCGCTGTCGAACCTCGACGCCAAGCTCCGCGTGCAGACCCGTACCCAGATCGCGTCGCTGCAGGCCAAGCTGGGCGTCACCACTGTCTACGTCACGCACGATCAGGTCGAGGCCATGACCATGGGTCACCGGGTCGCGGTGCTGCTCGACGGTGTCCTGCAGCAGGTGGACACCCCGCGGGCGCTATACGACACCCCCGCCAACGTGTTCGTCGCCGGCTTCATGGGCTCTCCCGCCATGAACATCAAGACCGTTCCGCTGAACGAGCGGGGCGCCGAGTTCGCCGAGCTGCAGATCCCGCTGACCCGCGAGCAGGTCGAGGCGGCCCGCGCAGAGGGTGGCGACGGCAAGGTCACCGTGGGCTTCCGTCCGGAGGACTGCGAGCTGGTCAGCCCGACCGAGGGCGGCATGCCGGTCGTGGTCGAGCTGGTCGAGGACCTCGGCTCGGACGCCAACGTCTACGGCCACGCCGCGCTGGGTGGCAACTCGGAGCGCTTCGTCGTCCGCACCGACCGGCGCAACATGCCGAACATGGGTGACACCGTGTTCGTCAAGCCGGTCGCCGGTCGCAGCCACGTCTTCCACGCCTCCACGGGCAGCCGGATCTGACGTAACGCAACCGACAGGGGTGGTCCGCTTCGGCGGGCCGCCCCTTCGTCGTACCGGCGGGGGTTGTCACCCTGTGGAGCCAGCGCGGGGATGGCTCTGTGGGGTGATTCGGCACGGGCGATGACGTTCGTACCGTCACGGCATTCCGAACCCGAGGAGACGCCGTGTCCGCCATCGTCACCGCCCACCCGACCGCCCGTCGTCGGACGCACCGGATCGCCCGCCTGGCCGGCCGCAGCCTCGCCTACTGCGCGACGCTGGTCCCGGTCGCCGTACTCGCGCTGGTGACCGCCCCGCTGGGCGGGGCCGGTGCCGCCGTCGCACGCTGGCGTGCCCTGCGTACCGGATTGCTCGGAATGCCACCGACCGCGGTGCCCGGCCGACGGCCCGGCACGGTCGCGGTGCTCGGCCACGCGCTGCTCAGCCTGCTCGTGGGTGCCGTGGCCCTGCTGCCACTCGGCGTTCAACTGCTGATGGTGCTGCGCGGCGTGCTCTACGGGGTGGTGGACCCGGGGCCGTACGACAATTCCTGGGGTGGCCCGACCCGGGCCGGCGCGTGGCTGGCGCACTTCCTGGTCGGCCTGCCGATGGCCGCCGCCGGGCTGGCCGCCCTGATCGGCATCGCCGCCGTGCACCAGCGGCTGACCCGACGCCTGGACGGCGAGCGGGGCTCGCTCTGGTTGCTTCCGACCGTGCTGCTGATGGCGGTTGCCGGGGCGTTGCTCTTCGTCGCGTGGACCCGTCAGATCTGACCACGAAGGCCCCCTCCCGCGCTCGGCGGGAGAGGGCCTTCGTGGACGTGCGTTACAGCTCGACGGAGCGCCGACGGGCGACCTCGGCCAGGGCGACCGCCGCGGCCACGCTGGCGTTGAGCGACTCGACCTCGGAGATCATCGGGATGCTGACCGTCAGGTCGCAGGTCTCCCCGACCAGGCGGGAAAGACCACGCCCCTCGGAACCGACCACCACCACCAGCGGACCGACAGCGGCCTCCAGGTTGTAGAGGTCGGTGTCGCCGTCGGCATCCAGGCCGACGACCATGAAGCCGGCGTCGCGGCACGCCTTCAGCGACCGGGTCAGGTTCGTCACCTGCGCCACGGGCACCCGCGCGGCCGCGCCGGCGCTGGTCCGCCAGGCGGTCGCGGTGATCCCGGCGGCACGACGCTCGGGTACGAAGACACCCTGCGCGCCGAACGCGGCAGCCGACCGGATCACGGCGCCCAGGTTGCGCGGGTCGGTGACACCGTCCAGCGCGACCAGCAGCGGAGCCTGCTGCTCCAGGGCAGCGGCGACCATGTCCTCGAACGGCTGGTACGCGAAGGGGGGCACCTGCAGGCCCACGCCCTGGTGCAGCACCCCGCCGGTCATCCGGTCCAGCTCGGCGCGGCTGATCTCCAGGTTGGCGATGCCCCGGTCGGCGGCGGTCCGGATGATCTCGTTGACCCGGTCGTCCATGTCGATGCCCTGCGCGGTGTAGAGCGCCGTCGCCGGCACGTTGGCGCGCAACGCCTCCAGCACCGGGTTACGCCCGACCAGCAGCTCCGGCGTGTCCTTGGACGGGTTGGACTTGCGCCCCGGCGTGACCCGGGGGCCGGACCGCCCGGTGGGCTTGCCGCCCCGCCCGCCGCTGGCACCCCGACCGACAGGTACGCCCCGACCGCCGCCCCGGCCCCAGGTGGTGTCCTTGCTGCCAGGCTGACCGATCTTGGGGGCGCGCCCCTCCTCGGCCGCCGCGCGGCGCTCCTTGTCCTGCTTCCAGGCGGTGCGCTGGGGCAGCTTCTCGGTGCCCGAGTAGCCCTTGTGCCAGGGCCGCTCGTCCGCGGGCAGGGTGCGACCCCGCCCGGCCAACGAGTCCTTGTTCTTGCCGCCGGTGCCCTTGGGGGCGCCTGCCTTCGACGTCAGTCGCCGGCCACGGCGCTGCGAGTTGCCGGCCATCAGTCCTGCTCTCCAATAGTCCAACGGGGGCCCTGGGGGGTGTCCTCGACCACCACGCCGGCCAGCTTGAGCTGGTCACGCACCGCATCCGCGGCGGCCCAGTCCTTGCGGCCCCGCGCCTGCGCACGCTGCTCCAGGGCCAGCGCGATCAGGGAGTCCACCACCGCACGAAGATCGTCCGATGGGCCGCCACCGGTCCAGGCCGGGTCGAGGGGGTCGATCCCGAGAATATCCAGCATTGCCCGCACCACGGCCAGCGTGGTGCGGACGGTCACATCGTCGCCGACGCTCAGCGCGGTGTTGCCGTCCCGAATGTGCTGTTGCAGCACGGCCAACGCGGCGGACGTGTTGAGGTCGTCGTCCATCGCCGCGACGAAACCGGCGGGCAACTCGCCGAGCTGCCCAGCACCGACCCGCTCGGCGGCCCGCTGCACGAACCCTTCGATCCGCCGGTACGCGGTGGACGCGTCCCGCAGCGAATCCTCCGAGTAGTCGATCACCGAGCGGTAGTGCGCGGCAGCGTAGTAGTAGCGCAACTCCACCGGCCGCACCCCGAGCGAGTCCACGTACGCCAGGCCCAGCGCGTTACCGGCGGACTTGCCCATCTTGGCCCCGCCGATGCTCAGCAGACCGTGGTGCACCCAGTAGCGGGCGAACGGCAACCCGGCCGCCTGGGACTGGGCGATCTCGTTCTCGTGGTGCGGGAACGTCAGATCCAGGCCACCGCCGTGAATGTCGAACTCCGGCCCGAGATAACGCCAGCACATCGCCGAGCACTCGATGTGCCAGCCCGGACGGCCCAGCCCCCACGGCGAGGGCCAGTAGGCGTCCGCCGGCTCGTCCGGTTTGGCACCCTTCCACAGCGCGAAGTCGCGCGGGTCCCGCTTACCCCGATCCGGGGCGTCCCCGGCCGACTGCATGGCGTCCGGAGACTGACCCGACAGCGACCCGTACGCCGGCCAGGACGCCACGTCGAAGTAGACGTCGCCGGAACCGTCACTCGCCGGGTACGCGTGGCCGTCGGCGATCAACTTCGTGATCAGCTCATGCATCTCGGGGATGTGCCCCGTGGCGCGCGGCTCATAGGTGGGCGCCAGCACGTTCAACGACCGGTACGACTCGGCGAGCAGCAACTCGTTGGCGTACGCGATCGACCAGAACGGTCGACCCTGCTCGCCCGCCTTAACCAGGATCTTGTCGTCGATGTCGGTCAGATTGCGAATGAAGGTGACCTCGTAGCCGGCGGCCAACAGCCAGCGGCGCAGGACGTCATAGTTGACGCCGGAGCGAAGATGGCCGATGTGCGGCGGGGCCTGGAGGGTGAGACCACACAGGTAGACCCCCACCTTGCCGGCTTCCCGCGGGACGAAGTCCCGCACCGATCGGGTGGCGGTGTCATACAGGCGTAGCGTCACCGTACAAGGGTAGCTGTCCGTGCCTGTCCGGGTCCGCCGGTGCCGGGTCGTACGCTGCCAGGCGTGGATGCGACCGCACGATCCGGTGGCTCCGGTGACCCGCCAACCAGCCCCACCGGCCCGACCTTCGGACTGCCCGACCCGGAATTTGGGCGGGCCTCCGGGCCGCACGACACGGCCTCCGGGCGGGCCTCCGGGCCAGGCGACGCGGACTTTGGGCGCGCCTCCGGGCGGGCCTCCGGGCCGGGCGACGCGGCCTTCGGACGCGCCTCCGGGCGGGCCTCCGGACCGGACGACGCGGCCTCCGGGCCGGGCGACGCGGCCTTCGCACCGGCCTCCGGGCCGGATGACGCGGCCTTCACACCGGCCGACGCTGGCATGAGACCGGCCGACGCGGTTGCTGGGCGGAGCGGGGAGACCTCGCAGACGCTGGACCGGGGGTTGCGGCTGCTGCACCTGGTCGCCGACGCCCCCGGCGGTCTGACCGTCACGGAGGCCGCGAATCGACTCGGCGTCGGCCGGGCCGCCGTCTACCGGCTGGTCAGCGCGCTGACCGGCCACGGCATGCTGCGCCGCGACGGAGACGGTCGGCTGCGCCTCGGAGCCGGGTTGCTGCACCTGGCCCGACGCGCCCAGCCGCTGCTCGCCGAGGGCGCGCTGCCCGCGCTACGTCGCCTCGCCGAACAGGCCGGCGCGACCGCGCATCTGACAGTCGTCGAAGGTGGAGAGGGCGTCGCCCTGGCCGTGGTGGAGCCGAGCTGGACGTCGTTCCACGTCGCGTACCGCGCCGGGGCACGGCATCCACTGGACCGGGGAGCGGCAGGCCGGGCGATCCTGGCCGGCCGAGCCGGGGTGGCAGAGCCGGTGAGTAGCAGTGGAGAGTTGCAGGCCGGGGCGTACGGGGTGGCCGCACCGGTGCTCGGCGTACCCGGCTTGGAGGCCAGCGTCGGCGTGGTCGCGCTCGCCCCACTGCAAGTCGACACCATCGGCCCCCAGGTGCTGGCCGCCGCCCGAGCCATCAGCACCGCCCTCAGCTGACCCCGCCCCCTCACCGCCGCACGTGCCCGGCCTCTGCGGCTTGATCAACTCGGGTTCACGGAAGTCGCGGTGTCCCGAAGCCGGTGACCGCCCGACTTCCGGGAACGCGAGTCGATCACCGCCCACCAGCGGTCCCGATGCCTGATTGGCCGGCCGTCCCGGCCAGTGCCATAGCACGATCGGCAGGCGGATTCGTGGTTGTCCACAGGTCCGGCGGCACGCGCGGGCCGGGTTGTCCACAGGGGTTTCGATGGCCGATCGGTGGTCGGCAGGCTGCTCGGCATGCCCCTACGTCCGCATCGCCCCGATGCCCTGGCCTGGCAGGTCTTCCGCGGCTCCGACGCTGTCCGGGACGGCCTGCTCACCGAACATCAGCTGCGCAACTCCGCCTGGGTGCGGTTGCGCCACGACATCTACGCCGATTCGCGGCTGGACCGAGACCATGCCCTCGCGTGTCGCGCCGCACTCCTCCGGCTACCGCCCGGAGTGGTGGTCGGCGGCCCGTCGGCCGCCTACCTGCACGGCGTCCAACATGCCGCGAGCTTCACCGACGATGTGCACGTCCTCGTGCCTCGACCGCTGCGGATCGGCCCACAGCGCGGCCTCCGCGTGCACGTCAACGCCATCACCCCGCTCCCGGCGAGCGAGACGTCTGAGCTGGCCGCGCCAACCACACGACGACCGGCAGGCACAAGACCACCATCGGACGCGCGCCGGCCACCGGACGCGAGCCGTCCGCCGACCTCAGGACATCAATCGGCCGCAATCCGACCTCCAGACGCAGGACGACCGCCCGGGGGAGAACGACCGCCCGGGGCGGGACGAATGCCAGACGCAGACCGATCGCCAGCCGCAGGGCGAATGCCGGACGCAGGCCAACCGCCCGGGGCAGAACGACCGCCCGGGGCGGGACGAATGCCAGACGCAGACCGATCGCCAGCCGCAGGGCGAATGCCGGACGCAGGCCAACCGCCCGCCGCAGGGCGATTGCCCGACGCGGGACGATCGCCCGCCGCAGGGCGAATGCCAGACGCAGACCGGCCGCCAGCCGCAGGGCGACCGTCGAGCGCTGGACGTCCACGTGATGCAGCGCGACCTACGGGAGTGAACCGCCCACCTGCCGCCGGAATGTCACCACGCCCAACACGGCAACTGTCGCGCCCGACCGCCGTGCCCGTCGGAGCACGGGGCTTGGTGGTGGCGGGTCGGGGCGATGGGTGGGCGGCGGCCAGCCCGAACAGGTCCAGGGAGCGGGACCTCCCGATCCCGCGGTCCGACCCGGGGCGGGCCGCCTGGGAGACGGCTGTGTGGCTCGACCCGGTCCGGGCGGTCGCGATCGTCGACTCGCTGCTCGGGCAGGGGCTGGCCGAACGCGACACCCTGACAGCATTGGCTGCCCGCAATGCTGACCGACCCGGTGGGCGACGAGCGCGCTGGGTCTTCGACCTGGCCGACGGCGGAGCCGAGTCTCCGCCGGAGTCCCATCTACGCGTGCGGTTGGTGCTGGGCGGGATGCCGCGCCCAGCGGTTCAACATCCGGTACGCCTGCCCACCGGCATTGTTCTGCACCCTGATCTGGCCTGGCCGCAATATCGGGTGGCGGTCGAGTACGACGGGAAGTGGCACTCCGACGCAGAGCAGCTGCACCGCGACCGCCGTCGGCTGAATCAGCTGGTCGCCGCGGGTTGGTTGGTCCTGCACGTGACCAGTCGACGGCTGCACGGCGAGTTCCCGGCGGTGCTGAGAGAGGTGCGCGGCGCCCTGGTCAGCCGCGGCTGGCGACAGGGATCGTCCTGATGACCAGGATCAACATGACCAGGATCAACTCGGGTTCCTGGAAACCGCGCCATCCTTCAGCCACCAACGCCGCGCCTTCAAGGAAACCGAGTCGATCATGACCGGCGCCGGGCGACGGCCGGTGACAACAGGCCCGGGTGACGGCAGGGCTGAGCAACCGCAGGGCCGAGTGACGGCAGGCCCGAGCGACCGCAGGGCCGAGTGACCGCAGGCCCGCACAACCGCAGGCCCGCACAACCGCAAGGCCCGCACAACCGCAAGGCCCGGACAACCGCAAGGCCCGGTCGACGAAGTGTCGACCGGGCCCCGGGGACGGTGGCGGTTGGGCCACCGCAGTGCGATGTGCGCTACGGGCGGGCGTTCGGCTTGAGCGGGGTCTTCACCGCCGCGTAGGCGTCGACGATCCCGTAGCCGTAGAAGCCGTTGAAGTTGACCCCACCGGCGCAGTACGCGTCGTAGGTCTCGTCCCGGCCCTCGTTGCGGTACTGCTGGAGGCGCGGCTCCGGGCACGCGTGCTCGGCCGCCGTGCGGTAAAGGTGCTGCTCGACCAGGTCCGGCGACATGCCGAAGCCACCCCGGCCCTGCGGCTTGCCGTACCGGCTGACGATCAGCGCGGCGACACCGGCGGCGTGCGGGGACGCCATCGAGGTGCCCTGCAGGTACGTGTAGTACCCGCACTCGCCGTTGGCCTTGCACTGCTTGAACACGCTCGTGGCGACGCGCGGATCGATGTTGCCGTCCGCGTCCACCTTGGGGTCCGGGATGGTGACGGAGATGGGCTCCTCCTGGAGCACCTTCAGCGGGTAGCTGGAGAGGATCCGGTTACCAGGGGTGTTGTACGTCGGGGTCCCGAAGCCGTCCCGCGCGAATCCACCGGGCGCGGCGACCGAAATCTGCTCGGTGCCGTAGTTGGAGAAGTCCGACTTCTTGCCGGACGGGCCGACCGACGACACGCCGATCACGTGCGGGCCCTCGGTGGGCAGGTCCCAGCAGCTCTCGTTGTCGATCGGGCGGGGGTACGGGGCGGCGCCGTAGTCGGGGCTCGTGACGTCGGTACGCGGTGCGCCCAGGTCCTCGTTGTTGTTGCCGAGCGCACCGACGAGGGTGACGCCCTTGTTGTGCGCGAAGATCAGCGCCCGCTTCATCGCTTTGATGATGGCCCGCTGCTCGGCCTGGTCCTCGGGCGAGTCGGCCGGGTTGGCGGAGCAGTTGTAGAGCCACGGGTCGACGTAGAACGACATGTTGACCACGTCGATTCCGGACCGGCCGGCGTAGACCAGGGCGTTGACCACCGGGTCGAGGAAGAAGTAGCCGGAGTCCTGGCCACCCTTGAGTTCGACCAGCGATACGTTCGGGGCGACGCCGGAGAGGCCGAAGCCGTTGGCTGCGGCGCCGATGGTGCCGGCCACGTGGGTGCCGTGCCCGCCGTCGTCGGTACCGACGGGGTCGAGGCAGCTCGACACCTCGCAGGGGCCGTCCACGTCGGTCAGGTCGGGCGCGAAGTTGCGCGACAGCGACCAGTTGAAGTTTGGCGCGATGTCCGGGTTGCTGGCGTCGACGCCGGTGTCCAGCACGCCGACGGTCACCCGGCGGTCGCCCGGCTCGATCTTGCGGGCCTTGTCGGCCTGGATCATCTCCAAGCCCCACAGCTTTTCGTCGAGCGGGTCCATCTTGGCACCGCGTCGGGCTGCGGCCCCCGCCGACGCCGCCGTCAGGGTCTCCTGCTCAACCCGGTCCAGCTTCGGCTTGCGGCCAATGGCCTTCTGCTCGGCGGCGCCGATCAGCGTCGGCGCGGCGGTCGCCCTGGCTGCGAAGTCGGCCCGGTCGCTGCTGACCTGGAACATGCCGACCTCGTCGGACCGCGACACCACAGTGCCGCCAGCTGCCTGGATCGCGGCGACGGCCGTGTCGGCGGCGACGCCATCCTCGGCGACGACGGTGAAGGTGCGGGAGTCGCTCGGCGCGGCGTTGGCCGGCACACCCAACCCCGTAGCCGTAAGTGCCAGCACTGCCGCGGTCGCGACCGTACGGGCGGTGAAGCGCTTGCTCACCACATCGGATCCTCTCGTTGAGGGACGTGGCAGCCATCACACAACACCATTCGGGATTACGCCAGTTGAGCGCCCGTTATGGCCGTGAATCCCGCCAGCGCGGCCGGCAGATCGGCCATGCTGGAGACTTCGGCGTCGGGCGTGCAGCCGGGTGGGCGCGGCAGGCCGAGCCGGTTCAGCCACACCGATCGCAGGCCGGCCCGCTGAGGTGCCACCACGTCGTGCTCCCAGGAGTCACCGACGTACACGATCTGCCGGGCTGGCACGCCGGCCGCCTCGACCACGGCTGCGTAGAACTCTGGGGCCGGCTTCTTGGGCAGGCCGTTCTCGTGCGCGTACAGCTCGAAGGCGAACTCGCCGGTGAGCCCGCATCGTTCGGCGCGGCTGTTGCCGTTGGTGGCGAAGCCCAGCGTGTACTGGCCGCGCAGCGTGGCCAGCGCTGGCGGTACGTCCGGGAACGGTCGGGTGAGGGCGAACCGGCGGGCGAAGAAGAGGTCCGCGATCTCGTCCAGGTGGTCGGCCAGCGCGGCGCGGCTCAGCGACCGGGCCAGCGCGGCGCGCCGGATCTCCATCACCGGGGCGGCCGTCAGCTCGCCGAAGACGACGTCCCAGTCCGACTCCAGCTCGGCGAGCGTCACCCCGGCCGCCACCGGGGTGCGCCGCCGCATCTCGTCGAGGACAGCCACCAGCCCGCCAGTCACTGCGGGACGCAGGTCCAACAGGGTCTCGTCAGCATCGAACACCACAGTGGTCAGCACAACGCCACTCTCTCACCGCCCACGAAACCCACCGCCCGCCGAAGCCACCGCCCGCTGACTAGCGCCGACCATCAGGCAGTACACCGACCGCCACACCCTCACCGACCGTCGAGTGCCAGTTCGGGCTCGGGCGTGACCGGCGTGACCGGCGCGGGCGTCGCTCGCAGCTCGTCGAGGCGTACCAGGGAGACGCCGGCGACGATCAGCACGCCGCCGAACAACTGCCAGCCGGTGGGCAGCTCGTTCAGGAAGATCCAGGCGATCAGCACCGCGAAGAGCACCTCGGTCAGTCCGACGAACGACGACAGGCGGGGGCCGAGGATCCGGGTGCCGGCGATACCGGCGAGGTAGGCGATGACGGCGGCCACCAGCGAGAGCCCGGCGATGGGCACCAACCAGCTGGTGGGCTGCCCGGCGAAGGTGACCTCGCCGAAGGTGGCGTGCAGTGGCAGCAGGCCGGTCAGCCCGATGAGGAGCAGCACGGCGGCGCCGACCGCCATTCCGCCGCTGGCCATGGCGACCGAGGGTAGTCGGGGGTCGACCCGGCCGGCGAGCACGAAGTACCCGGCCAGGCCGAACGCCGCGCCCAGCCCCCAGAGCACGCCTACCGGGTGGAAGTCGGCGGTGCCGGCGAGGTCGAGTACGAACGCCAGCCCGGCCAGCGCGGCCACCGACCCGGCGACGGTGAGTCGGCGGGGCGGCTGCCCGTGCCGCAGCCACATCCAGACCACGACGAGGATGATGCCCAGGTATTCCAGCAGCAGCGCGACACCGACCGGCAGGTAGCGCACGGCGTTGAAGAAGCACACCTGGGCCAGCGCCACTCCGAGGAGCCCGAACAGCCCGATGGCGGTGGCGTTGCTCCGCAGCACGTCCCATTTGCCCCGCAGCGACAGCAGGGCGGGGATCGCCAGCACCAGGGCGGCCACGCCGACGCGGGCGATCACCGCGGACTCGGCCGACCAGCCGGCCTCGATGAGCGACCGCGCGAAGGTTCCGGAGGTGGCGAAGGTGACTGCGGAGAGCAGCGCCAACCCGACGCCGGCAGCAGGTCGTGAGTGCATGTCGCGCTCCTCGGGATGGGCACCGTGTCATGAGCAAACTATCCTTGTGCTGATGACGCTAGGCGGAAGCCATGACAGGAGTCAAGTTGCTATTCGCTCATGACACCGAGTGTTCGCTGATCGCCGCCGCGGCGCTGGTCAACACCGCGGGCCGGGACGGCGAGTTACTGCCCGACGTCGCGGCGCTGGACGCGTTCTTCGTCCGCTACTCCTACAGCGGCCGGCACGAGCACACCGACGCCGAACTGCGGGCGGTTCGAGACCTGCGGCCCCAACTGCGCCGCATCTGGTACGCCGAGCCACCTGAGATCGTCGCGGTGGTCAACGGCCTGCTGCTGGAACACAGGGCGCTGCCCCAGCTCATCGAGCACGACGACGAGCCGTACCACCTGCACGCCGTGCCCCGCGACGCGCCGCTGGCCACCCGGATCGCGGTGGAGGCCGCCATGGCGATGGCCGACCTGGTCCGTACCGGCGAACTGAGCCGGCTGCGGATCTGCGAATACCCGGACTGCGACAACGTGGTCGTCGACCTGTCCCGCAACCGGTCCCGGCGGTTCTGCGAGGCCGGCTGCGGCAACCGCGCGGCGGTGACCGCCTACCGCGCCCGCCGGGCCGCCGGCCGTTCCTGACCGACTGTCGCCCACTCCTCGGCCCGCACCTCGTACTCCACCTCGCCCTGCTCGGTACCCGGGATGGGGTCGTCCCACTGGAGGTGGAAGGTCCGCACGTAGTGCAGCCCGGCCTTCACCATCACCCGCCGGGAGCGTTCGTTGACAGCCATCGTCTCGGCCCAGACCCGACGCACCCCGAGGGTGTCGAAGGCGTACCGGACCAGCGCCCGCGATCCCTCGGTGGCCAGCCCTCGCCCCCACGTCGAGCGGCGCAGCCGGTAGCCCAACTCGGCCTCGGTGCCGTCCTCCGACGGGTCCAGCGCGAACCAGCCCACGAACTCGCCGGACTCCCGATCGTGCGCCGCCCACCGACCCAACCCGGGATGCCTGTCGTACTGGGCCAGCAGCCTCGGCAAGTGCTCGTCACGCACGGCGGCCAGCGGGGTCGCGACGCCACCGGTGAGGAAACGCATCACCTCGGGGTCGCTGTCCAGCTCGACCAGCGCGTCCACGTCGGCCGTGGTCAGCCGCCGCAACCGCAACCGCTCGGTCCCCGCCGGCACACCCGCCGCATCGTCACCCACAGCCGGATCATCCCGCTGCCCCGCCACCCCGTCGAGCCGTTTACCCGGGCCGCCCCAGATCTGCGGGGAAAACCCGACCGCCGTCGCGGGCGAGGCGGTCGCGTCAGCGCGGAGGCGCGGCCACGAAGAGCCGCCAGGAGTACGCGTCGACAACGAGCACGGGACCGTCCGAGTCCTTGCTGTCTCGCACCCCGACCACGCTCCCCAGATTCGTAGCCACCTCGACGCAGTTGGCGTCCTGGTTGCTGCGGCTGCTCTTGCGCCACTCAGCTCCGCTCAGCTCCACGACTCGGCCACCTCGTTCATCAACTCGATGGACGCCTGCGGGGGCAGGGCCTCACCCAAGGTAGCTTCCCAGACCCGCTGCAACCGCAACAGATCCTTCGGCTGGTCCAACTCCTGGCCGCGAACCTGACAGTCCAGGTAGGCCACCTCCGTGCCGTCGGGCAGGGCGGCGAGCGCGAACTGCCCGCCGAGACCCGGATACTCCTCGGCGGATCGCGGCACCACATGCAGCCGGACCCGAGGGTGCTCGGTGGCGATGCGTACCAGGTGCAGCGTCTGGTCGCGCATCACCTTCCGCCCGCCCACCCGCCGTCGCAGCACCGCCTCGTCCAGTACCGCAACGACGTGTGGCGACCGCTCGCTGTGCAGAACCTCTTGGCGGCTCATCCGGTCGGTCAGTCGCCGGTCGACCTCCTCGGTAGCGAGCAGGCCGCCCGCCTCGAAGACCGCACGGGCGTAGTCCTCGGTCTGGAACAGCCCTGGCACGTAGCGAGGCTCGTACCACCGGACCGTGCGCGCCTGCTCGAAGATCGCCTGCCAGCCGCGTAGCCAGGGCTGGGCCCGGTCCAGGCTGACCAGTTCGGTGGACATCCGGCCGAAGAGGCCGCCGGTGTCCAGGGCGCGGTCGACGAGTTCCAGGTACTTGGTGGTGGGCACCTGCTGGCCCAGCTCGACGGCGCTGACCATCGACGCCGAGTAGTTCACCGCCTTGGCCAGCTCGTCCTGACTCCAGCCGCGCCGGACCCGCGCCCGGCGCAGCTCCGCGATCAGGAACGCCGCCGCCGTCATCTGTCCATCGGCCATGCCCAGCCACTCTCCAACCCGCCGACGATCAACTCCAGCCGACCAACAGAGCCGGCGCGGCCCGGAACAGGGCAGCTACGACAGGTGGGCCGAACCCTTCCGACCGTAGTCGTCCGATCACCAGACTGTGAAGCGCGGCACCGCTCCCCGTCCCCCGGGCCCGGCGGCGCCGCACGGGACCGCCCGCTCCCCCGTGCCGGGCGGTCCCACCCCCACCCAACCCGACCGACCGCCCAAGATCGTGCTCGATCGTGGAAGTAGTGGGGTCCTGACGTGCGGAAACCACTACATCCAGGATCGAGCACGATCTTGACGCGCCGTCGCCGCCGGAGTGCCGCCTCCGGGGCGCGCGCGACGCAGGAAGCGAGAACGCGGGGGCACGGCGCGCGGGGGCGGCGCGGGGGCACGGGGCGCGGGGGCACGGGGCGCGGAGACGCAGAAGGTGCGGAGGGCGCGGGGTGATGCCACAAGCGAGTCAGCTCGAAAGGACCGCAACGCCATGTCCAGGACCACCCTGCCCGACCGCGCGACCACACCCCGACGACCGCACCTGCCGCTGCGCCCGCTCTGGCTCTGCCGGGTCTGTGCCGCGCCCTGGCCATGTCCAGTCGCCCGACTCACTCTCCGTCAGGAGTACGCGAACGATCGGATCGGGTTGAGCGTCTACCTGTGCACGGTCCTGCACGAGGCGGCCGCCGACCTGTATCGGCTCAACCCGCACGACGGCCCGGACCCCGCGGCGCTCTTCACCCGCTTCCTCGGCTGGGCGAGACCGCGACACCTGCGCTGAGCGGGGCGGTCCGGATCAGGGGTGGGTCATCCGGAGCAGGTCCAACGTCTCGTCGAGTTGGGTCTCGGTGAGCTTGCCGGAGTCGACGTGACCCCGGGAGATCACCACCTCGCGGATCGAGGTCTGCTTGGCCAGCGCCTCCTTGGCGATGGACGCGGCCTCGTCGTACCCCAGGTAGCGGTTGAGTGGCGTGACGATCGACGGTGAGCCCTCGGCGTACGCCAGGCAGACCTCGGCGTCCGCGACCAGGCCGGCCACCAGCCGGTCGGCGAAGAGCCGGCTGACCGCGGAGAGCAGCCGGATCGACTCCAACAGGTTGCGGCCCATCACGGGGAGCATCACGTTCAGCTCGAAGTCGCCCTGCGAGCCGGCGAACCCGACCGCCGCGTCGTTGCCGATCACCTGGGCGCAGACCTGTCGCATCGCCTCGGCGACCACCGGGTTGACCTTGCCCGGCATGATCGAGGAGCCGGGCTGGAGGTCGGGGATGCGCAGCTCACGCAGGCCGGCGCGGGGGCCGGAACCCATCCAGCGGATGTCGTTGGCGATCTTGTACAGGCCGATCGCCACGGTACGCAGCTGCCCCGAGGTCTCCACCAACGCGTCCCGGGCGCCCTGCGCCTCGAAGTGGTTACGCGCCTCGCTCAGCGGCAACCCGGTCGACTCGCGCAGCTTGTCGATCACGGCGGCGGCGAAGCCGAGCGGGGTGTTGATCCCGGTGCCCACGGCGGTGCCGCCCAACGGCAGCTCGGCCAGTCGGGGCAGCGCGCCCTCCAGCCGTTCGATCCCGTAGCGGACCTGGGTGGCGTACCCGCCGAACTCCTGACCGAGGGTGACCGGAGTGGCGTCCATCAGGTGCGTACGACCGGCCTTGACCACCGTCTCGAACTCCGCCGCCTTGGCCTCCAAGGCGGCCGCCAGGTGCGCCAGCGACGGCAGCAGATCCTCCACGATGAACTGGGTGGCCGCCAGGTGGATCGAGGACGGGAAGACGTCGTTGCTCGACTGGGAGGCGTTGACGTGATCGTTCGGGTGTACCGGTGAGCCCAGCTCACGGCTCGCCAGGGTGGCGATCACCTCGTTGGTGTTCATGTTCGACGACGTGCCCGAGCCGGTCTGGAACACGTCCACCGGGAACTGGTCGTCGTAGCCACCGTCGGCCACGTGCGCGGCGGCGGCTGTGATGGCGGCGGCCACGTTGGCGTCGATGACACCCAACTCGCCGTTGACCTCGGCCGCCGCGCCCTTGATCTGGGCGAGGGCCTTGATCTGAGCCGGTTCGAGACCTCGGCCGGAGATCGGGAAATTCTGCACCGCGCGCTGGGTCTGCGCCCGCCACAGCGCCTCGGCGGGCACCTCCACCTCGCCCATCGAGTCGCGTTCGATGCGGTAACCGGTCGCCTCTGGAGTCGTCACGCGTACCATCCTGCCGCGCCCGTGGCCGACTCGCAGATGATCCGTCAGCCCAACTCGGCGAGCAGCCGTTCCACCTCGTGCTGCTCCGGCGAATCGATCTGCCGGAACAGCGCCAGCGCCCGGGTCAGGTGCGCCCGCGCCGCCGCCGGGTCGATCGACAGCAAACAGCGGGCGATGCCCTCCAGCGCCCGGCCCTGCTCGTGTGGGGAACTCAGCCCGGTGGCGTCGACGAGCACCCGACGATGCAGGTCGAGTGCACTTGTCGCGTCCCCTTGATCCAGGATGGCTCGGGCCAGCAGGTTACGCGAGCCGCACTGGGCGATGCGGTCCCCCGCCTCGGTCATCGCGACCAGTGCGGCGCGGTGCAGGTCGGCGGCCCGTTGAGGACGGCCGGCCTCACGTTCCATCATCCCGATCTCGTTCAACACCTCACCCTCGCCAAACCGGGCTCCGACCTCTCGCTTGATGCGCAACGCCACCCGCAGCAACCGCTCCGCCGGCACGATGTCACCCATCCGATGCCGGATCATTCCGAGGTGCCCGAGGGCGTTGCCGATCCGGCGCGGATCGCCGACCTCGCGGGCGATGCCCAGATGCAGTCGGGCGGTGCGCAGCGCCTCGTCGTGCCGCCCCCAGAGCAGCAGGGTCATCGTCAGGTTGTTGAGTTCGTTCGCCAGCCCTGCCGTGTCGCGCATCCGTGTCGCCAACGCCCGTGCGGCGTCGTAGCTCTCCCGGGCCTGGCGGAACTGGTAGTTGGCGGCGTACGAGGTGCCCAGGTTGCCGAGGGTGTTGCGGAACTCGCGGCGCAGACCGAGGGGGCGGAAGAGCTTCAGCGACCTCTCCATCAACCGAACCGACTCGGGAAAGTCACCCAACCGGTAGTGGGCCGAGGCGAGATAGTTGAGGATGGTCGCCACCGCACGGTCGTCGCCCAACTCCTCGGCGGCGCGCAGTCCTGCGGAGTGCGTCTCGATCAACTCGTCCAGCCGGCCGCTCTCGAACTGGGCGTGCCAGCCGGCCCTCGCCAGCTGCCAGCAGTGCTGGAGAAACCCCTCGGTCTCCGCCGACCGGACCAGGGCGGGCCACAGGGCAAGGTTCTCGTCGAGCCAGGCTCGACTCTGCTCGGCGACGATCGTGACCAGGTCTGCCCGGATCGGCGCCGTCACCACGAACAGCGAGTGGATTGAGGAAAGCTCCCTCTTGCGGGCGATCGCCACGGCGACGTGCAGGTGATGATCGAGCAGACGCTCGATGGCGTCGCGACGCTCGCTGGCCCGTTCCGGCTCGGCGACCAACGTCCGCGCGTACTCCCGGACCAGGTCGTGCAACCGGTACCGGCCCGGCTCCGTCTCCTCCACCAGGTGCGCGTCGACCAACTCGTCCAGCAGGTCCTGGGTCTCGGGCAGCGGCAGTTCGGCCAGTACGGCGGCGACCAGATTGTCGAACCGTACGCCCGGGTGCAGACCCAGCAGCCGGAACGCGCGCTGCGCCAACGGCGACACCTGGGCGTACGACAGGTTGAAGGCGCGACCGACGGACCGATCGCCCGCTTCGAACTCGGCCAACGGATCCGGTCGGGTGCTCAGCCGCTCGGCCAAGTCGGCGATCCGCCAGCGGGGTCGGTGCGCCAGTCGGGCACCGGCCAGCCGGATGGCCAGCGGCAGGTGACCGCAGCGTCGGACCACCTCGATCGCTGCCTCCGGCTCGGCCGCCACCCGGTTCATGCCGACCACCCTCCCCAGCAGCTCGACGCCCTCGTCGGTGTCGAGCACGGGAAGCGACGACGGCCGACCCTCGTCCACCCCCACCAGCCGGCGGCGGCTGGTGATCAGGATCAGGCACTGCGAGCCGTTGGGCAGCAGTGGTGTCACCTGGTCGGCTGTTGCCGCGTTGTCCAACACCAGCAGGGCCCGCCGGCCGGACAGCTCGGTGCGCCAGAGCGCCAGCCGGTCGTCCTGGTTTCCGGGTACGCGCTCGTCGGGCACACCGAGTTGCCGCAGCAGCGTGGCCACCGCCGCAGCCGGTGTCAACGGAGTGCGCTCGCTGTGCCCGTGCAGGTCGATGTAGAGCTGAGCGTCCGGGTAGTCGTCTGCCAGAGCGGTGGCGAGATGCACAGCGAGGGTGGTCTTGCCGCTGCCCGCCATGCCGTCGATGAGCTGGATCCGGGCACCGGCTGCCACCTCCTTGACCAGGCGGGCCAGTGTCTGCTGCCGGCCCGTGAAGTCACCGATCGCCCGGGGCAACGAGCGCACCGGAGCGATCGACAGCGCTTTCCGGCCGGCCAGGGCCAGATCACCGGCGAGCACCCGCTGGTGCAGCTCCTGCAACTCGGCGCCCGGTTCGATGCCCAGCTCGTCGGCGTAGAACCGCCGACCCTCCCGGTAGACCGCGAGCGCGTCGGCCTGGCGACCGACCGAGGACAGCGCCAGCATGAGTTGACCTCGCAGGCGCTCCCGCAACGGATGCCGGTCGACGCTCTCCGCCAGTTCCTCGATCAGCTCGGCTGCCCGACCAAGGCGCAGTTCGACGTCGACGCACTCCTCCAGCGCGGTGAGGCGCTGCTCGTCGAGTGCCTGCGCACGCCGGCGGACACTCCGGCTCGGGATTCCGCCGAGCGCCGGCCCGCGCCACAACGCCAAGGCGGCGCGGAATTCGGCCCGGGCGTCGACCAGCCGACCCGCTGTGGCGGCGGCTCGGGCCGCCTCCACACGCCGGGCAAAGACCTCGGCGTCCAGGTCGTCTGGGCCGGTACGCACGCCGTACCCCGCCGGATCGGTGACGATGAGCTCCGGCGCCAGCCCGAGTTCGGTGAACCGGCGGCGCAACCGCGACACGCAGGTCTGCAGCTGGGCGCGGGCGGTGGCTGGCGGATCTTCCTCCCATACCGCGTCGATCAGCTCCTCGACCGTCACCAGACGGCCGAAGCGCAACAGCAGCATGGCGAGCACGATCCGGTCGCGTCCCGCGGTGACAGTGGACTCGCCACCGCCCACCCGCAGGGGCCCCAGGATCCCGAACCGCATCTACTCTCCCGCTTCAGTGGTGCAACTTCCAGCAGAGTAGTCCGGCGGTAACAGATCGCCTCGGTCAGGCGATAGTGATCTGAGAGCGGATCGACAGCGGTGCGCAGCAGACTCAATCCGGGTTGTCGGTGACGGCATCCGACGGGGGCGGTGCGCCCGTCCCACCCCAGCGGGGCGGGCGTACCGATGTCGGCAGAGCACGGACGACAGGACGGGCGCCGGGCGGATTCGCCCGGCGCCCGTTCGCGTGCCTGTCGGGTCAGCGGCGGCCGACGGTGAGCACCGGCTTGGTGACCTCGGCGAAGAAGTCGTTGCCCTTGTCGTCGACCACGATGAAGGCGGGGAAGTCCTCCACCTCGATCTTCCAGACCGCCTCCATGCCCAGCTCCGCGTATTCGAGCACCTCGACGTGCTTGATGCAGTCCTGTGCGAGGCGGGCTGCCGGGCCGCCGATCGAGCCGAGGTAGAAGCCACCGTGCTGCTGGCAGGAGCGGGTCACCTGACCCGACCGGTTGCCCTTGGCCAGCATCACCTGCGAGCCGCCGGCGGCCTGGAACTTCTCCACGTACGCGTCCATCCGCCCGGCCGTGGTCGGGCCGAACGAGCCGGACGCGTACCCCTCGGGGGTCTTCGCCGGGCCGGCGTAGTAGACCGCGTGGTCACGCAGGTACTGCGGCATCGGCTCACCGGCGTCCAACCGCTCGGCGATCTTGGCGTGTGCGATGTCCCGGGCGACCACCAGCGGCCCGGAGAGCGAGAGGCGCGTCTTCACCGGGTACTTCGACAGCTCGGCGCGGATCTCGTCCATCGGCCGGTTCAGGTCGACCCGGACGACCAGCTCGGCGTCGAGCGATTCGTCGGTGACGTCGGGCAGGAACCGCGCCGGGTCGGTTTCGAGGCGCTCCAGCCACACGCCCGACGGGGTGATCTTGGCGACGGCCTGGCGGTCCGCCGAGCAGGAGACGGCGATCGCCACCGGGCAGGACGCGCCGTGCCGGGGCAACCGGACCACCCGCACGTCGTGGCAGAAGTACCGTCCACCGAACTGCGCGCCGATGCCGAAGTTGCGGGTCAGCTCCAGCACCTCCGCCTCCAGCTCCAGGTCCCGGAAGCCGTGCGCGCTCATCGAACCCGAGGTGGGCAGCGCGTCGAGGTACTTGGCGCTGGCGTACTTCGCGGTCTTCAGCGCGTACTCGGCGGAGGTGCCGCCGATGACGACGGCCAGGTGGTACGGCGGGCAGGCGGCGGTGCCGATCAGCCGCAGCTTCTCCTCCAGGAACTGCATCATCCGGGTGGGGTTGAGCAGCGCCTTCGTCTCCTGGTAGAGGTACGACTTGTTGGCCGAGCCACCACCCTTGGCCATGAACAGGAACTTGTACGCGTCGGGGTGCCCGTCCGGGTCCTCGGCGTACAGGTCCACCTGGGCGGGCAGGTTGCTGCCGGTGTTCCGCTCGTCCCACATGGTCAGCGGGGCGAGCTGGGAGTAGCGCAGGTTCAGCTTGGTGTACGCCTGGTAGACGCCCCGGGAGATGGCCTCCGCGTCGGCACCGTCGGTCAGCACGTGCCGGCCGCGTTTGCCCATCACGATGGCGGTGCCGGTGTCCTGGCACATGGGCAGGACACCGCCGGCGGCGATGTTGGCGTTGCGCAGCAGGTCCAGCGCGACGAACCTGTCGTTCGGCGAGGCGGCCGGGTCGTCGATGATCGCCCGGAGCTGCGCCAGGTGCGCGGGGCGCAGGAAGTGCGCGATGTCGTGCATCGCCTCGGCGGTCAGCGCGGTGAGCGCGGACGGCTCCACGGTGAGGAACCGGCGGCCTCCCGGGCCGTGTACGACGTCCACGCCCTCGTCGGTGACCAGGCGGTAGTCCGTCTGGTCCGGGCCGGTCGGCAGCAGAGGGGCGTACGAGAATGCGGCGGCACTGCTCATGAGCGGCAAGCCTAGGGCAGACCGGTCGATCACTCCCACCCGCCGGGCGGGTGCTGGGACGCCGCTCTCATCCACCGGGCGTGCCGGGCCCGAACATCAGGTGCACCGCCCGCTCAGCCGTCCTTACCGCCGCCCGGGTCGGGGCAGAGTTCGCCCTTCGGCCCGCAGTCGCCGTTGTTCGGCCCGCCGGGGCCGGTGCTGCCCGGCCCGGGGTTCCCACCGTCGCCGGGCGGTCGGGCGGGCGAGTTCCCGGACGCGCCGAAGCGGACGTACCCGATCTCTCGCCCCTCGCCGATGATCATGCCTTGCGACCCGACCGCGAGGGCGTTCGCCGAGGTGCGCAGGACGGCCAGCTCCCGACCGGTACGCGGGTCCAGTGCCGCCAGCCGGGAAGGCTTCTCGTCGGCCACCACCACCGCGTACGGGGTGAGCGCGGCCCCGGCCTTGCCGCTGGCCTGTCGCGTCCAGAGCACCTTCTCGGTGCCCAGCTCACGGGCGATGACCGAGCGCTTGTCGGCGGCCCGGAACACCGCCGAACGGTCGTCCACAGCGATCAGCTTGGTGCCCGACTCACCGACCCAGAGCAGCCGTCCGTCGTACCCGTCGATGACCGCCTCGCGGCCGTCCGGGGCGACGCCGATAATGACGTTCCGCGCGCCCTGCGGGTCCTCGCGTTGCACGCAGCCGGCGGAGTCCGCGGTGCGCAGGTTGATGCCGGCCCGCTGCCACGCCTCCTGCCCGGTCGCCGAGTCCCGGGCGGAGATGGCGAAGTAACAGGTGCCGTCCTGGGATCGGGCGGTGATCCGCAGCAGCCGACCGCCCACAACGGAGAGCCGCTCGTCCCGGCCGGGCTCGACGTTCTGCAACACCCGCCCGGTGGCGGTGTCGACCACGTGGACCCGACCGTCGACCGGGAAGCCCAGCAGCGGTGGCGCGGCCTCCGCCCCGGCGACGCCGTCGTCGATCCGGGTGGCGGTGAGCCGGCGGGTGCCCCGCAGACCGGGGTTGTCGGCGAGCAGTCCGCTGTGCACCCCGGGCAGGAAGGCCGTCCAGAGCGGCGCGGTGCCGCGCGGGTCCCAGGCGCTCAGGGTGCAGTCGGTGGCGTCCGTGCACCGGGCGTCGAGGAGCAGGTTGCGGTACGTCCAGACGGCCACCGCGTCATCGTCACGTCGCCGGGTCACGCCGGTCGTCGGGTCGAGCAGCTCGTACCCCTTGACCAGGAGCTTGCCCACGGCCACGACCGGGTCGCGGTCGCCGCCGGCGACCGCCGCCCAGTCCGCCTTGCGCTCCCAGAGCTGGGCGCCGGTGGCCAGGCTGCGGGCCTCGACCCGGGTGCGCTGCTCGACCACGACGGCGTCGCCGGCGATGGTCACGCTGCGCGGGGTGCCGCCGACCCGTTGCTGCCAGACCACGTCCGGCTCGGAGATGGGTTCGCTGCGGTCCACCCAGTCCCAGAGGCCGGGGAACGGGTTCCACACGCCGGTCGCGGCGAGCGCGACGACCACGGCGAGGCCGAGCAGCAGCCCACCGCGCACGCTCCCCTTCGCCACCCGCACACCGTAGCCACGATCACGGATCTTCCGTACGCTCGCGCCGCCGTGTCGCCGCGCTTTCTGGGCTCGGAGGTGTTACAGCGCCCTTCCCTCGGCCCGGACAGCGCTGCGCACCAACGGCAGCGTGCGGTAGGGGATCTGCTCGGCCAGCGCGATGATCGTCGAGGCCCGGGTGATGCCGGCGGACGAGACGATCTGGTCGATGACCCGTTGCAGGTCGGTGTTGGAGCGGGCCACGATCCGGCAGAGCAGGTCGCTGGAGCCGGTGATGGTGTGCGCCTCCAGCACCTCGGGGATGGCGGCGAGGTGAGCGGTGACCGGGTCGTGGCCGTGCCGCTGACTGATCTCCAGGGTGACGAAGCTGGTCACCCCGAACCCGATGGCGGCCGGCGCGATCTCGGGGCCGAAGCCCTTGATGACCCGCCGCTCGACGAGCTTGTCCAGCCTCGCCTGCACGGTGCCCCGAGCCACCCCGAGCCGCCGGGAGCACTCCAACACCCCGATCCGCGGCTCCTCGGCGAGCAGTTCGATCAAGCGCACGTCGAGCACGTCGAGCTGTACATTCTGCTCACCATTCATGAGTGATGACCATACCGAATGCGCAACCTGACCAGCATTTCTGGCAACAGTTGCCCACTCCACGCCGGGGCAGCGATCCTCGCCACAAGAACCGACCACGGCGGCCCACAAGGCCGGCCGGTACGCGAGGGAGCCCACCATGACCCAGGCGATCGACCGACCCCAGTCGACCGAGGACGTCGACGTCGACCGGCTCGTCGGCGCTGTCGACCACGACATCAGCCACGACCCGTTCCCGGTCCGGGGCCTCGACCACGTGCACTTCCTGGTCGGCAACGCCAAGCAGGCCGCCCACTACTACTCCACCGCCTTCGGCATGACCTGCGTGGCGTACCGCGGCCCCGAGCAGGGCTACCGGGACCACGCCCAGTACGTGCTGACCAGCGGCTCGGCCCGGTTCGTGCTGACCGGCGCGGTGCGCCCGGACGCCGAGGGCGCCGAGCACGTGGCCCGGCACAGCGACGGGATCAGCGACATCGCGCTGGAGGTCCCGGACGTGGACGCCGCGTACGCGCACGCCATCGCGCAGGGCGCCGCCAGCGTCGTCGAGCCGCACGAGGTGACCGACGAGCACGGCACCGTCCGGATGGCCGCCATCGCCGCGTACGGCGACACCCGGCACACCCTGGTCGACCGGTCCCGCTACACCGGCCCGTTCCTGCCCGGCTTCGTAGCCCGCGGCGCGATCGTGGACCGGCAGCCGATGATCGACGCCGGCATCCAGCCGAAGCGCTTCTTCCAGGCCGTCGACCACGTGGTCGGCAACGTGGAGCTGGGCCGGATGGACGAGTGGGTCGAGTTCTACAAGCGGGTCATGGGCTTCTCCAACATGGCGGAGTTCATCGGCGACGACATCGCCACCGACTACTCGGCGCTGATGAGCAAGGTCGTGGCGAACGGCACCCGCAAGGTGAAGTTCCCGCTCAACGAGCCGGCGATTGCCCGCAAGAAGTCCCAGATCGACGAGTACCTGGAGTTCTACCAGGGCCCGGGCGCCCAGCACATCGCCGTCGCCACCAACGACATCCTGGCCAGCGTGGACGCGATGCGCGCGGCCGGTGTGGAGTTCCTGGACACCCCGGACTCGTACTACGAGGACCCGGAGCTGCGCGCCCGCATCGGCAACGTGCGGGTGCCGATCGAGGAGCTGAAGGCCCGCAAGATCCTGGTCGACCGGGACGAGGACGGCTACCTGCTCCAGATCTTCACCAAGCCGGTGCAGGACCGCCCCACGGTCTTCTTCGAGCTGATCGAGCGGCACGGCTCGCTGGGCTTCGGCAAGGGCAACTTCAAGGCGCTCTTCCAGGCGATCGAGCGGGAGCAGGAAGCCCGCGGCAACCTGTAACACTTGCGAGCGTGACGCAACCTTCGTCGTACCCGACGCCGCCGGTGGGTGGGCCCCGACCCACCACCGGCGGCGTCGCGCCGCAACCCGGCCCACACCCCCACCGGTACGCCCCGCAGTGCCGCCATGCCGGGTTCTCGGGAACAGTCGTCGTTAAGGTGTCCCCGTGAGTGAGCGAAGCGGAGCGACGGCGTGAGCGTTCAACCTGGCTGGTACGTCGACCCCGCCGACACCGAGACCCGGCGTTACTGGGACGGCGAGGGCTGGCTCGGTGCGCCCATTCCCGTCGACGCCACCCCGCCGGACGGCCCGCCGCCGGCCGAGCCGCCGCCCGCGCCGGTCACCCCCGCCGCGCCCGCGGCGTCGACGACCCCCGACTCGGCGACCGGCGCGCCGGGCTGGTCGCCACAGCAGGGCTCACCCCCCGGGTACGGCCCGCAACCGGGCCACGGCCCGGGTTGGGGACCGCAGACCGGAGCGCCCGGGTGGGGTCCGCAGGGCGGCCCGCCCGGTTGGGCGCCTCCGGGCAGCCCTCCCGGCTGGGCGCCTCCGGCTGGTCACCCCGGCTGGCCAGGACGACCGCCCGAGCCGCGACCGCACGGCCTCAGGCTGGCCGGCTACGGCCGGAGGTTCGTCGCCCGGCTGATCGACTTCGGTCTCGTCTTCGCACTGAACGTGGTCGTCAACGGCTGGTTCGTCTGGCGCTGGGCGCAGGAGTGGGCACCGTACTGGGAGGAGGTCTTCCGCCGCGCGGCCCGCGGCGACACCTCCGCCGAGGGCCTGCCGATGCCCGGCGAGCAGGCCGGGTCTCTGCTGGTGGCGATCCTGCTGATCGCCACCGCGCTCTGGCTGGCGTACGAGGTGCCGACAATGGCCTCCGGTGGGCAGACCATCGGCAAGCGGTTGATGCGGATCCGCGCGGTGCCGATGGCCGCCGACCAACCGCTGGGCGTCCGCCGGGCGCTGAGCCGGTGGAGCACGCTGGGCCTGCCAACTCTGCTCTGGTACTGCGTCGGGCTCGGCCTGGTGCTGCAACTGGTCGATGCTCTCTCTCCCCTCTTCGACCACCCACTGCGTCAGGCGCTGCACGACAAGCGCGCGCAGACGGTGGTCGTCGAGGTCCCCTACCGCACCGATTCCGCACCCTCGAACGACCGCAACCAGCCCCCGGGAGACACCCCATGACCGACTCCGGACGTCACCAACCGGCGCTGCGGCTGACTCGCGTCGACCTGGACGCGCTGCCCAGCTACGTGCCGGGGCGCAGCCCCGCCGACCTGGCCCGCGAGCTGGGCCTGCCGGAGGCCATCAAGTTGGCCAGCAACGAGGTGCCGTACGGGCCGCTGCCCGGCGTGGTGGAGGCGGTCACCGAGGCGATCACCACCTCGCACCGCTACCCGGACATGGGCGTGGTCGCGCTGCGGGACGCGCTGGCCCAGCGGTACGGGGTGGACGCGGACCGGATCGCCACCGGCTGCGGTTCGGTGGCGCTCGCCGAACACCTGGTGCGGGCGACCTGCTTGCCCGGTGACGAGGTGCTCTACGCGTGGCGGTCGTTCGAGGCGTACCCGATCATCGTGGCGACCAGCGGCGCGACAAGCGTGCGAGTGCCCAACGACGCCGGGCACGGGCACGACCTGGCGGCGATGGCCGCGGCGGTGACCGACCGGACCCGGGTAATCTTCGTCTGCAACCCGAACAACCCCACGGGTACGGCGGTGCGCCGGGCCGAGTTGGACCGGTTCCTCGACGCGGTGCCGGACGACGTGCTGGTGGTGATCGACGAGGCGTACCGGGAGTTCGTCACCGACCCGGAGGTGCCGGACGGTCTCGACTACCTGGACCGGCCCAATGTGGCGGTGCTGCGCACGCTGTCGAAGGCGTGGGGCCTCGCCGGGCTGCGAATGGGCTGGTTGGTTGCCCAGCCGGTGGTGGCCGCTGCCATCCGTAAGGTGGCGACCCCGTTCTCCAGCAGTACGGCGGCCCAGGCCGGGGCGCTCGCCGCGCTGACCCAGGTGACGGAGATGGAGCGCCGCTGCGCTCTGGTCGTCGCCGAGCGGGACCGGGTCACCGAGGCGCTGCGTAAGTTCGTGCCCGAGGTGCCGACGAGCCAGGCCAACTTCGTCTGGCTGCCGCTGGGCGAGCGGGCTGTGGCGTTCGGCAAGGCGTGCGAGGCGCGCGGTGTGATCGTGCGGCCCTTCGCTGGCGACGGGGTTCGGGTCACCATCGGCACCCCGGCCGAGAACGACGCGTTCCTGGCTTCGGCCGAGGCCGCCCTGGCCTGAGCGCCAGGCCATCGGCGCCGCCCCGGACCAGGCGGCCATCACCTCAACAGTGAACAGTGGGCGGTTTGTCCGACAACCGGTTACTTCGGAAGGTGGGGCACAAACGACGGTTCGGCCCGGGCGGCGCTGAACCCACGCGCCGCGGCGGGGTCGGCGGCCAGCACCGGCGACACCGCCAACGCCAGGCTCGCGGTGGCGGCGAGCGCGCCACCCACGAGGTAGTTGGCTGCTGTCCTGGCCATGCGCCGACCCCTTCCACCGGAAACCTGAACCGTGAAAAACGCACCCTTTTACGACAAAGGTGAATGCGCGGTTCGGTGTTCCGGGGTCGAAGACGCCACGATCAGGTGGCGGCCAGAATCACTGCCTCGCCGGTGTAGTAATAGCGCCGATCATCGCCGGTCGGGTCGACCGGCTTGCGGAGCCGCTCGACCGCGACGAACCCGTCCTCGGCGGTCACCGCCCCGGGCGCCCAGCCGGTCCCGTCCGAGCCAACATTGAGCGCGAAGCGGGACAACTGCCTTCCGGTCACCGGATCCAGCGTCACCAGATCGTTCGCCTCGGTCAACAGGTGCACCCGGCCAGGCTGCGCGGCCAGCACCCGGGCCGCGCCCAGGCCCGCAGACCGCCACAGCTCGGTGCCCGTACGCGCCGATCGACCCACCACGACCCCGTCGAGCACGGCAACGGACTGCTCACCGACCAGCACGGCGCCGGCCAGGTCCAGCGCCGGGGCGGCGACCGGCGGTCCGGCACCCAACAGCCAACCCCGACCGCCCTCGTCGCCCGGCCCGGCGGTCCGCAACCCCAGACAGTCCGACCGGCCGGTACGACAGCCGAGCGGCGTCACCACAAACGCGTCCGGGCCGCCCGGCGGTCGCCAACGCTCCCGTACCACGCCCGTCGCCGCGTCCCGGAACTCGACAGTGGCCGCCCCGGCGCAGGTGTCCAGACCGATCAACTGCCCGGCGGCAGTGGTGCCGACATCGCTGCGGCACCTGCCCGGCAGCTCGACCCGCCACAGCTCCCGACCGCCGCCCAGCTCGACCCCACGCGCCTGGGCGTCCCCGGTCACCACCAGCACGACCCGCCCGTCCGGGAGGTCGGTGAGTTGGATCCCGGGCGCGTCCCAGACGGTCGCCGCCCCGGTGCGCCGCACCAACGGCGTGCTCTCGGCGGGCTTCGGGCCGTCGGTTCGCCAGAGCACCCCGCCGGTCCGGGCGTCGAGTGCGACAAGTTGCCCGTCCGACCAGCGGCTGACCACAGTGCTGCCGCTGGCCACCACCCCGGTCAGCTCCGCCGGCCACCGCCGGTACGACCAGTACGGGCTGGTCCGGTACCGCCCGTTGACCGGCCGGTCGGCGTAGACCTGGCGGTGTGCGGCGTACACCCGCAGTCTGCCGTCGACGATCAACGGGGCGACCGGCAACCGACCGATCACTCCGGCAGCCGGTTGGGCCGGGGGCGGATAGTCGCCCCGCGCCACAGTGCTGACCTCTGCCGGCGCGAGGACCCGGTGGACGATGACCGCGACGGCCGCCGTCGCGAGCAGCGCCGCGACCGCGATCACCAGCAGTCGCCGGCCTCTCGGGAACCTCATGCCGCACCTCCGCCCGGCACCCTACCCAGCGGAGAGGTTCGGACCCCGGTCAGGTCACGGCAAGGGGGGACCGGCTGGTGCTCAGGCGGCTTCGACGGAGCCGGGGGCACCGGCCGCGACGGCCAGATCAGCGAGATCACGCCAGAGCGCCGCCTCGACCGCCCGCGCGGCCAGCCCGCCGAGCAGCAGCGCCACCACCCGGCCGTACGGAGCGGTCGGCACCGCCTCCTGCGTGACGGTGATCGCCGTGCATCCCTTACGGCGGCGGCGGACCGGTCGCAGACTCCAGGTGATGCGGTAGTCGGCACCGGCACCTGAGGAACACAGCACCAGTCGCTGCGGCGCGAGCGCCTCCACCACGAGGAACTCCTCGGTCAGCGTGCCGCCGCCGGGCTGGACCCGCTCCTCGCGCCAGGAGGTGCCCGGCCCGAACTGACCGGGCGTGAGCACTTCGATCGGGCCGGCTGCGGTCAGCCGGGCCGCGCGGCCGGGCAGGTCGGTCAGCAGACGCCAGACGTCGACAGCGTGCGCCTCGATGATTCCGGTAATCGCCACCGTCGACATTCCACCCTCCCGTGTCCCCGACGGTACGCGGAGTGAGGGCCGGACGGGGCCCCCGGGACGGAATTTCCACCTCCCGGAGGCCACGCTGTCCGATCGGTCGGTCGCCTCGGCACCGGTCGTCGTCGACCGGTGCCGAAGCGCCGGTCAGCGATCGAAGCGACCGGCCCGGATCGCGCCGATGAACGCTGTCCACCCCGGCGGGCTGACCGCGAGTGTGGGACCGGCCTGGTCCTTGGAGTCGCGGACTCCGACCAGACCATGGACATCGACCAGGTTGTCCGCCACCTCCACGCAGAGCCCCTGGTCGTTTGAGCGGCTGCTGGTACGCCAGACCGCGCCCGCAAGATCGTGCATCGTCGTTACCTCCGTGTGCGTCGGGATGCCTCACCGCTGTTCCCGGGCAGAGCCCGGCTCGGATTGCGCGGTGTAGCAACGGAATCCGGACGATCAACGGATCAACCAGGGCCGGTGATCGCACAGCCGGTGCGATCAGGGGTCCCGTGCACGAGACGGATGGCGGGTGCCCGCTCAGCGGGCCGGACGAACCGTGCCGGATACCTCACCGAGGGCGATGGTGGTGCCGTCCGGGCCGGGCGCGGTGGCGGTGATGGTCACCGTGTCGCCGTCGTCGAGGAAGGTGCGGCTCTCGTTGCCCACCTTGACCGGCTCGGCCCCGCCCCAGGTCAGTTCCAGGAAGGACCCGACCTGTCCTCGGTCCGTGCCGGAGACGGTGCCGGAGGCGTACAGGTCGCCGGTACGCAGCGAAGCGCCGTTGACGGTGAGGTGCGCCAACTGCTGCGCGGGAGTCCAGTACATGGTGGCGAACGGGGGCTCGCTGACCTGGTCGCCGTTCCACTCGACCGCCAGGCGGAGGTCCAGGCCCAGGTGCGGCACGTCCCGCAGGTAGTCGACCACCGGCGGGTCCTGGTCGGGGGCCGGCACGAATGCGTCGGCGAGCGCGTCCAGCGGCGTCACCCAGGCCGAGACCGAGGTGGCGAACGACTTGCCCAGGAACGGGCCGAGCGGCTGGTACTCCCAGGCCTGGATGTCCCGGGCCGACCAGTCGTTGACCAGCACCACCCCGAAGACGTGCTCGGCGAAGTCGTCCACCGGGACCCGGTCACCCAGCGCGCTGGGTACTCCCACCACGAACCCGACCTCGGCCTCGATGTCGAGGCGTACCGACGGGCCGGTGACCGGGCCCTCGGCGGAGGCTCGCTGCCCGGTCGGCCGGGTCACCGGCGTGCCGGAGACGACGACGGTGCCGGCCCGGCCGTGGTAGCCGATCGGCAGGTGCTTCCAGTTGGGCAGCAGTGGCGGCTGACCGGGGCGGAAGATCTGCCCGACGTTCGAGGCGTGGTGCTCCGAGGAGTAGAAGTCGACGTAGTCGGCCACCTCGAACGGAAGCAGCAGCTCCACGTCGGCCAGGGGCACCAGGAGCGGTTCGACCGCCGGCCGGTGCGCCGGGTCGGTCAGCAGCTCGACGATCCGCTGGCGCACCGTCGTCCACTGCGGACGACCCAGCGCCATGAAGTCGTTGAGCACCGGCCGGCACAGCGTGCCGGCGGCCAGCACCAGCTCGGCCGCCTCCGCGGCCGCGAGGTCGAGGACCCAGGATCCGATCCGTACGCCGATCCGCGACGGACCCTCGTTTTGCCGGAACACCCCGTACGGCAGGTTCGTCACCCCGTACGGCGAACCGTCGGCGCCGGTCACCCAGGTCATGCGTCGTAGCCCCCGTTCACCAGCCCAAGCCGGATCAGATCGGTAAGTGGTTCCAGGATGCTGCACGAGCCGAAACCCACCCACAGGGGGCGCGGCGCGTCCAGCCGTGCCGTCGCGCGCTCCACCAGGGGGCGCGGGTCGACCATGGTCAGCAGCTCGGCGACCGAGCGCACCCCGTCACCGTCGGCGGCGGCCAGGGTGGCGGCCAGCACGTTGGCGTAGCCATGGTGGGTGAACCCGGTCTCCGGGTCGAGGTGTCGGATCGCCTGGTGCAGCCCGGCGGTGAGCTTGAACGGCAGGCCCCGGTCCCGGCAGGCGCAGATCACCGTGGCCAACTCGGTCGGGGTGGGGAAGAGTTCGGCGGCCAGGCCGCCGGTGCGGAACTTGGCCGCGATCGGCACCCCGTCGGCCCGCGCGGCGACGAGCGCGTCCAGCGCGCCCATCAGCCCGAAGGTCAGTGGCAGCTCGGCGTAGACGCCCTCCACGCCCGGTAGCGCGTCGGTCAACCGCAGCAACTCGGCGATGCCGGGCAGCGGGTCCTCGCCGCGCTTGGCGACAGCCACCTCGACCTGGCGCGCGGTGACGCCGTACGGGGTGAGGAACGACAGCACGGACGGCAGGTTCCCGATCCCGTTGTCACCGATCACGCCGACCACCAGGCCTTCGCCCGGGTCGACGAGGCCGCTCAGCTCACCGGCGACCACCGCCGAGGCGGGGATCAGCAGTGGGCCGACCAGGTCGGCGTACCAGGCGGCGCGGTGCTGGCGGTGGGCGGCGAGGGCGTCGGGCAGCGCGGCGCTGCCTGGCGGGAAGACGGCGGCGTCGTCCACCAGGCCGTTGAGGAGTGCGGGCACCTGCGTTGACACGGAACAAGAATGTACGGGACGCTACGAGGAACGGACAACAGCGTCCGATTATCGGACGCCTTCGGCCGGTGAACGGGACATATCGGGAGGCGAGATGCCGTATTACCGCAGCGTCGGCGAGGTGCCGCGCAAGCGCCACACCCAGTTCCGGCAGCCCGACGGCAGCCTCTACGCCGAGGAGCTGATGGGCCAGGAGGGCTTCTCCTCCGACTCGTCCCTGCTCTACCACCGGCACGCGCCCACCGCGATCCTGGCCGCCGACGAGTTCGCCCCGCCCACGTTCACCCGGGCACCGAACCTGCCGCTCAAGCCCCGGCACCTGCGCACCCACAAACTGGACACCGGCGGCTCCGACCCCATCCTCGGCCGGCAGTACCTGCTCGCCAACGACGACGTACGGATCGGCTACGTCCTCGCCGACCGGCCCTCGCCACTGTTCCGCGACGCCACCGGCGACCACTGCCTCTACGTCGAGTCGGGCAACCTGCGGGTCGAGTCCCCGTTCGGGGTGCTGGACGCGGTCGCCGGCGACTACATCGTCATCCCCACCTCGACCATCCACCGGCTGGTGCCCACCGGCGACCAGCCCGTCCGGCTGCTCGCCGTCGAGGCCTCCGGGCACATCGGCCCACCCAAGCGCTACCTCTCCGTACGCGGCCAGTTCCTGGAGCACTCGCCGTACTGCGAACGGGACGTCCGCGGCCCCGACGCCCCGCTGCTCGTCGACGGCGAGGAGGTCGAGGTGCTGGTCCGGCACCGGCGCGGTTGGACCCGCTACGTCTACGCCCAGCACCCGTTCGACGTGGTCGGCTGGGACGGGCACCTCTACCCGTGGGCGTTCTCCATCCACGACTTCGAGCCGATCACCGGCCGCATCCACCAGCCCCCGCCGGTGCACCAGACCTTCCAAGGGCCCAACTTCGTCATCTGCTCGTTCGTGCCCCGCAAGGTCGACTACCACCCGCAGTCGATTCCGGTGCCGTACAACCACCACAACGTCGACTCCGACGAGATGCTCTTCTACACCGGGGGCAACTACGAGGCGCGCCGCGGCTCCGGCATCGAGCAGGGCTCGATCTCGCTGCACCCGTCCGGTTTCACCCACGGCCCCCAGCCGGGTGCCGCCGAGCGTTCCATCGGCGCGGACTACTTCGACGAACTGGCCGTCATGGTCGACACCTTCCGTCCACTGGATCTCTGCGATGCCGCCAGCGCCTGCGAAGACGAGGGGTACGCCTGGACGTGGGCGCGTCGCGGCTAGCGCCTGTTTCATAAGAAATGGCCGGCCCGCGGCGGCCCGCCCTTATGAAACGCGCCCTAGCGGATGGCGGTTCTGGTGAAGATGGCGAACTCGGCTACCGCAGTGACGGCGATGGCCAGCACCAGGGGCCACGGGGAGCCGACCACTGCGTACATCAGCAACAGCAGTGGCGCGGCGGCCACCGCGTAGATGGCCAGGGCCATCGCGCGGTCCGAGTGCAGCAGGGCGGGCAGGACCGTCCGGGTCAGCCCCGGCAGCCGGGCCGCGAGCTGCCAGACGACGACCCCGCCGGTGAGCGCGGCGAGCACCGCCACGATGCGGGAGAACCCGTCGTTCGCCGACGCCGCGAACGCGACCAGCACCGCCGCCACCAGCGACCAGCCCGCGCCGTAGAGCACCAGACGGTGCAGCCCGTAGGCGAGGGTCCGTGGCGAGTCGATCCGGCTCGGGCTGACCGTCACCGCCTCCGCGACGTGTTCCAACGCCTCCGACCAACGGCGCTGCTCCAGCCGCATGACACCCGTGTCGTGGCCGGCCTCGGCGATCCGCGGGTCGAGCCGCAGGGCCTCCCGGTAGGCCCGCTCGGCCAGGTCGAACAGGTCCAGGCGGGCGGCGACCAGGCTGAGCACCAGGTGCGCCTGCGGCTCCTGTGGGGCCAACTCGACACCGCGCCAGGCCGCGTTCAGCGCCGGCTGACCGTTGCGGGCGCCGGCCAGGATCGCCGCCGCGCTCCGCTGGGCGTACGCGTCGGTCGGGCCGAGGGCGAGGATCCGGTCGGCGGTGGCCGCCGACTCGCTGTAGCGCTCCAGGTCGGCCAGGGCCATGCCCCTGGCCACCAGCGGGGGCAGGGCCTCCGGTGCGGCGGCCACGGCCGTGTCGGCGGCGGTGAGTGCCTCGGCCGGGCGGTCGGCGGCCAGGTGCACCCGGGCCAGCATGGTGAGCGCGTCGACGTCATCCGGTTGGAGGGCCAACCCGTAGGCCAGCTCCCCGGCCGCCTCGTCGTAGCGGCCGAGTTCGGCGAGGAGTTGGGCCCGCTGGACGTAGCCGTCGGCGGCGGACTGGTCGGGGGCGGGGTCGCTGGACATCGCGGCGAGCTTAGGCGGCCGGCGCGTCGTACACCAGGGCCACAGCGACCCCGGCCAACCCTTCCTCACGGCCGGCGAAGCCGAGCCCGTCGGTGGTCGCCGCCGAGAGGGTGACCGGGGCGCCGACCGCAGCGGAGAGGACCTCCTGCGCCTCCGCACGACGCCGGCCGATCTTGGGACGGTTGCCGATGACCTGCACGGACACGTTGCCGATCTCCAGGCCGGCGGCCCGCACCCGACGGGCCGTCTCGGTCAGCAGCGCCACCCCGGACGCGCCGGCCCACTCCGGCTGGCCCACCCCGAAGGCGGAACCGAGATCACCGAGACCGGCTGCGGAGAGCAGCGCGTTGCAGGCGGCGTGCGCGGCCACGTCGGCGTCCGAGTGCCCGGCGAGACCGTCCTGGTCGGGCCAGAACAGCCCGGCCACCCAGCAGGGCCGGCCCGGCTCGAACGCGTGCACGTCGGTGCCGATGGCCACCCGGGGAACGATCATGATCAGAGGGTACGCGTCAGCCGCCGGCCGTAAGCAGATGCTCGGCCAGAGCCAGGTCGAACGGCCGGGTGATTTTCACTGCGTACTCCGAGCCGGGCACGCAGGTCACCCTGACGCCCTGCTTCTCAACCAGCCCGGCGTCGTCGGTGAGGGGGTCACCGGCGGCGGCGTGCGCGGCGCTGAGCACGGCCCGACGGAAACCCTGCGGGGTCTGCACCGCGCGCAGGGCGGACCGGTCGACGGTGCCGAGCACCACCTCGTCGGCGCCGACTTCCTTGATTGTGTCGACGACCGGCAGGACCGGAATCACCGCGTCACATCCGCCACGGACCGCCGCCGCGACGGATTCGACAAGCTCCGGCGGGGTGAGCGCCCGAGCGGCATCGTGCACCAGCACGATCGTCGGGCCGGCGGGCACCGCGGCCAGCGCGGCGGCCACCGACGCCTGTCGTTCCGCACCGCCGGGCACCACGATCACCGGTGCGACCGGGGCCAACAGCTCGCGGACTGCCTGCACCTCGGCGACCGGCGCGGCCACCACGATGGTGTGCACCGACGGCGCGGCGGCCAGTCGACGCACGGCGTGCACCAACAGCGGCTCACCGGCGAGCAGGCGCAGCGCCTTGGGTCGGCCGGGGCCGAGCCGGACGCCGGCACCCGCCGCAGGCACGAGGACCGCGACGTCACCGCGCGGATTGAGCTGCGCGGTCACGTCGCGGTCCTCGGTGGTTTCTTCACTACGAAGTGGGTACGACGATGCTGTGCGGACTAGGCCTCGGTGAGGACCTTGTCGAGCAGCGTCTCCGCCTCGTCCTTGGTGCTCTTCTCGGCCAGCGCGACCTCGCCGACGAGAATGTCGCGGGCCTTGGCGAGCATCCGCTTCTCGCCTGCAGAGAGGCCCCGCTCCCGCTCCCGGCGCCACAGGTCACGCACGACCTCGGCGACCTTCAGCGGGTTGCCGGAAGCCAGCTTTTCCAGATTGGCCTTGTAACGCCGCGACCAGTTGGTCGGCTCCTCGGTGTGCGGAGCCCGGAGAACGTCGAAGACCTTACCGAGGCCCTCTTCGCCGACCACCTCACGCACGCCCACGATCTCGGCATTCTCGGCGGGCACCCGGACCGTCAGGTCACCCTGCGCGACCCTCAGGACGAGGTATTTCTTAGGCTCGCCCTTGATGACCCGAGTCTCGATTGCCTCGATGAGTGCGGCCCCGTGGTGGGGGTAAACAACGGTCTCGCCGACACTGAAAACCATAGGTTCGAAACCCCTTTCGCTGTGTCTAGGGTAACACGGTCAGGCACTGATGTCTCTCCGATGTCCTGACCGTTGGCGCAGCTCAGGGGCCCTGTGAGAGGTCTTGCTTCAGCTTGACAGGCGGTCAAACCGATGGTTCGAACACGCTCCGTAACGGACAAATGACTGCCCGGTACGGGTGAACAGAACGTCGAGATCAAGGGCTATGCGCTCCTCCATGGTAGCCCGGCCAGCAGGACCGCGCCCAGATGTAGCGGGAGGAGCCCCTGGTGCGCGACCCTGGAGACCGAGCCGCACTCCGCTCTCGAGACGCTTCCAGGAGGTCCGATGGGCAAGCCGGACGCAGAGGGTCACGGGCCAGCCGACGGCCTGCCCGGCCTACCGCCCGAATGGGGCCGCGTGGTGGTTCCCGACGACGCCTCCGCGCTGGCCGCCGAGGCCGCTCAGGTCCGCCGTGAGCTGCGCCGGTCCAGTGGCCTCCCGGGCGGCTACCGGGCCCTGGGCCTACCGCTGGTGGTCCTGCTGGTGGCGGTCCTCACCACGCTGGCCGGCCTGCTGGCGGTCACCTGGCCGCGCGCCAACCGCGGCGCCGACCGGCCGACCCCGGCCCCCTACTCGCCACCCGCTGCCCTCACTGGTCGGGCGCTGCCCGCACTGGACCTGGTCGACGCGGACGACACACCAGTGCCATTGCGCGGCCTGCTACCCGCCATGATCATTTTGTTGGACGGCTGCCCCTGCCCGGACCGGGTCACCGACGCCCTGGAGGCCGCCCCCGCCGGCGTCTCCGTGGTCACCGTCACCGGCGGGCGGACGGCACCGGCCAGGCCCACCATCGAGCGGCAGGCTCGCGCCCTGGCCGACCCCGCCGGAGGTCTGCGTTCGTTCCTGGGCCAGCCGGCCCGCCCCGGCGCCGCGACCGCCCTGCTGGTCGACCGGGCCGGCACTGTGACCCGGGTGCTGCCCGACCTGGGCACGATCGAGTCCTACCGGAACGATCTCAGCGCCCTGGCCGCCTGACACACGCCCTAGCGGGGCAGCGCGACGAGCTGCGCCTGGATGTCGATGGGCCGGTCGACGGCCGACAGGGACACCCGGAACGGCCCGCCACCGGGCAGCACCTCGGCATTGGCGACAGTGCCGTCGCAGTCGATGCGCGGCTGGCCGACGATCTCGGCCCCGGTGCTCGTCACCGCCATCGTACCGGGCCGGGTGCACCGGTACTGGAGCAGGTAGCGGCCGCCGCCGTCGTCGCCGGCCTGGCGGGTCAGCCCCTGACCGGGAGCGAGCTCCCGCTCCTCCCGCCAGATCGTCTCCTGGAACGAGGGCAGGTCACCCGCGGGAAAGAGCACCGCGGGATCGCCCTCGATGTCGGTGATCGAGCCCGTCGCCGGGTCGAGCACCACCCGCGAGCCGCTACGCACCCGGAGGACCTCGCCGGTGTTGGGGTCCATCCGTATCGTCACCCGCTCGTCAGGCTCCTCCGGCAAGATGAAACGTTCAATCGGGGTGCTGACACTCGGCCCGGCCGATGGCACCACCGCCGAAGGACCAGCCGTCCCGGCCGTCGACGCGGGCGCGGCGGCACGCCACCACCAGGCACCGACGACCAGGACGGCCACCGCCGCGCCGAACAGGACCACCGAGCGCAGCCGGTCGTCCGATGTCACGTCCACCCCGTGAGCGTACCGGCCGGAGGCTCAGTCCTGTCGATCCAGCAGAGCGGCGTACAGGGTGAGGCCGGGGCCGAAGGCCAGCATGACGATGCGCCGAGCCGTCGGGGTCGCCCGGCCCAACCGGTCCAGGATCAGCAGGACGGTCGGCGACGAGCAGTTGCCGTGCTCGTCCAGCGTCGCCCGGGACGCCGCCAGCCCCAGCGGGGGCAACTCCAACTCCCGCTCGACCACGTTGAGGATCCGCGGCCCGCCCGGGTGCACAGCCCAACCGTCCACCTCGGAGCGGGCGAGGCCGTGCCGGGCCAACAGCTCGTCGACAAGCCCGCGGACGTGCCGCGACAGCACCTGCGGCACCTTCGGCGACAACCCCATCCGGAACCCCGCGTCGGTGACGTCCCAGGTCATGTGGTCGGCGGTCGAGGTGTCGGTGACGGCCGTGACCTCCCGTAGCGCGTACCCCCGACCCCCCGGCACGACCACGGCGGCGACCGCGGCGTCCGAGAAGAGCGCATGGGAGACGATCTGCTGGGTGTCCACCCGGGCGCTGGACGGCTGGATGTGCAGGCTGGTCAGCTCCGCGCAGAGCAGCAACGCCGGACGCCCCCGGGCGGCGACGAAGTCACTCGCCGCGCCGAGCCCCGGCAGTGCCGCGTAACAACCCATGTGACCGATGAACATCCGCTGGGTGTCAGCGGCCATGCCCAGGTCCCGGGCGAGCAGGATGTCCAGCCCCGGGGTGGCGTACCCGGTGCAGGAGCAGACGATGAACAGCCCGATGTCACTGGCGCTCAGCCCGGCCGCGGTCAACGCGCGACCCACCGCCTCCTTGCCCAGCGGCAGCGCCTCCACCTGATAGCGGCGCATCCGGCGCTCGGTCGGCCAGTCCGAGACGTCCTCCAGCAGCGGGTTGACCGCAGCCTGCCGCCGGGTCACCCCGGAGTTGGCGAAGATTCGCTGGGCCAACGACCGGGTGGTGCCGGAGAAGTGCCGGGAGAAGAAGCCCTCCCACAAATCGTCCTGCGAAGCAGACGGCGGCTGTGCTGTCCCGAGCCCCGCGATCACTGGTACGGACACGATCCCCACCTCTCGTCAGATGCTGTCCTCCCCCTGGCCGTCCCACCAGCCACCTCGGCTGGTCGTTCTTGCGTGCAAGCCCGACGCGGCGGGCTCACCAACGTGGTGCCGATCCGTCACGGTCCGGGTCGCCGCCCAGCGCGGCGATGCCGAGCCAGTCGGCGCAGACATCCGACGTCGCCGGGTGCAGTGAGCCGCAGCGGGCGTCGCGGTAGAGCCGCTCCAACGGATGACCACGGCGGGTGGCCGAGGTGCCCGCCGCCTCCAGCACCGACGCCGCCACCTCGGCGGCCGTGGTGCCGGCCAACAGCTTCGCCCGCCACACCCAGCGGTTGGTCTCCTCGTCACCGGGCGCCTCGTCCACCCGGCGGGCCGCCTCCGCCACCACCAGCTGCGCGGCGGCCGTCGCCGCGTCCGCCCGACCCAGCCGGGCCCGCACCGCCGGCAGACCGGCCAGGTTGCGGGCGTTGAGGTGCTCGGCCGCCGCGTCGATCGCCGCGCGGGCCACCCCCACGTAGACGGCCGCGTAGCTGGCCACCAGCCAGTGCGGCATCAGTTGGGCCACCACCAGCGCCAGCCCCTCCACCCCACCGAGCAGCCGGTCGGCGGGCACGCTGACGTCCAGGTGCAGATCGTGGGAGGAGGTGGCGCGCATGCCGAGCGAATCCCAGGTCGGCTCCACGGTCAGCCCGTCGCCGGCCGGCACCAGGAACTGGGAGACCACCGACTGGTCGGCCGCGCTGCGCGCCGCCACCAGGTAGCCGTCCGCGTGCCCGGCACCGGAGCAGAAGGTCTTGCTGCCCTTGAGCTGCCAGCCGCCGTCGATCGGCGCGTACGAGGTGGTCAGCTGGGACAGCCGCGCGCCCGCGCCTCGCTCGCTCATCGCGACCGCGTACCAGGAGCCCTGCGCCGCCGCGGTGAGCAGCCGGTCCCGGGCAGCCAGCGCCTCGTCCGGTACGCCCAGCGCCTCGGCCAACTCCTCGGTGACCGCGCCCAGCGCCCCGGTCACCGAGGCGTGCATGTTGAACACCAGAGCGGTCGCGCCGTTGCCCCGGGCAAGCTCAGTGGCCACCGCGGCGTACTCGGCGAAGGTGGCGCCCAGGCCGCCGAGCGCCCGGGGCACCATCAGCCCGAACAGGCCGGCCTCGCGCAGGTCGGCGAAGTCGTCCACGGGGAAGGAACCGTCCCGGTCGTGTTCGGCCGCCCGCGCGGCGAACCGAGGTGCCAACCGGCGTGCTGCCTCAAGCGCGTGCACCGTCATCTCGTCCCCTCCTTGGCGTTCCATACCCCGCCGCGGCCCGACTATCCTTTGCGGACCCCCCGGCCCTGGTAGAGCACGGCGGTGGACCGGGTCGGCACGATGCGCGGCGCACGGCCGGCGGGCACCGCGCCGGGCGTCCGGCCCGCGCGGGCGCGGCGCAGCAGCCAGGCGAGCACCCCGCCGACCTGCGGACGGATGCCCCGCAGCCGCAGGTCGACACCGTGTCGGGCGCACTCGGCCACCAGCGCCCGCGCGTCCACGAACAACAGTGGATCGTGGATGCCGCGCGGCACCGTCGGCAGCCGCTCGGCGATCCGGACCGCGACGAGCCGGGCCAGCGCCGTGTCGTTGAGGGTGTCCAGCACCAGCACGCCACCGGGGCGCAGCAGCCGACACGCCTCGGCCACCGCGCGCGGCCAGGCCGGCACGTGCTCCAACAACTCGCCCGCCGAGACCACGTCGGCGCAGCCGTCGGGCAGCGGGACCGCGGTCGCGTCACCCTGGACCACCCGCACCCCGTGCTCGGCCGCCTGGACGAGCGCTGAGCGGGTCAGATCCACCCCGACGTGGCGGTAGCCCTTGCCGGCCAGGTGCGGCGCGAGCAGGCCGGCGCCGCAGCCCAGGTCGACGAGCAACGCGTCCGGACGGGTGGCCGGCGGCACCAGCGCGGCACGCGCCTCCGCCAGCCAGTGCAGCATCGCGAACGCGCCATCCGGCCGCCACCACTCACCGGCCAGATCGTCGTACTGACGCGGATCGTTTCGCGGCAGCACCCTCGGGCCGGTGGACGCCCCGGCCGCAGCCACGTCTCGCATGGAACCGAGCGTGGCACGACTGCTCGGTAACGACCAGACTTCCCTTATGTCGTCGAGGGTGTTAGGGCTGGTCAGAGCGAGCCATCCGGAACCGGCCGCGGCGGTGACCACGGTGGCCGGTCTGCTGGCCTGGGGGGTGGGCCACCGGCCGACCGGAATCGTCTCGGTGGTGCTCGCCGTGCTGGCCAGCCAGCTCGCCGTCGGCTGGACCAACGACGCGCTGGACGCCGAGCGGGACGCCACTGTGGGGCGTACCGACAAACCGGTCGCCAGTGGGGCGGTCGGTCGACGCGTCACGGCCTGGGCCGCCGCAGTGGCCGCGGTGGCCTGCCCGCTGCTGGCGCTGACCACGAACCCGACTGCGGCGTTCTGGTTGACGCTCGCCCTGGTCTCCGCCCTGCTCTACGACTGGCCGCTCAAGGCCACCGCCTTTTCGGTGCTGCCCTACGCAGTGTCGTTCGGCGCGCTGCCGGCCTTCGTGGTGCTGGCGCTGCCCGGCCAGCCGACCCCGCCGGTCTGGCTGGTGACGGCCGCGGCCTGCCTGGGCGCCGGCGCGCACTTCGCCAACGTGCTACCCGACCTGGCCGACGACGCCCGCACCGGCGTGCGCGGCCTGCCCCACCGGCTGGGTGCCGCCGGCAGCCGGGTGGCCGCCGCGGGTCTCCTCCTCGCGGCGACCGCGACCCTGGTCCTCGGACCACCCGGGCCGCCGTCGGCGATCGGCTGGGCGGCGGTCGGCACTGCCGCCGTGGTGCCGCCACTGAGCTGGTACGCCGGGCGCTCGGCGAGCCGGGCCGGCCGGCGGCCGGTGGCGGCCTTCCGGGCGGTGATGCTGGTGGCCCTCATCGACGTGGTTCTGCTGGTGGCGAGCGGTCGGGTGGTGTGAACGCCCACCCGGGCAGGTGGCATTGCCGGGTCCGCGTGCGGGCCTCGATCAGCCCCAACTACCCTGGAGCGCGGTCTGCGCGGGTATGGCCACCGTGCCCGGCGTACGGCCCGGGTGGGGATTGTGACGAGGAGGACCGACGTGACGCGCTCGATCAGGGGATCCCGGCGGGCGGCCCTGTTGCTGTCCGGGATTGCGGCGGCCAGTCTGCTGGCTTCCGGATGCGGCACCGGTCAGATCGCCGAGACCGCCACCAAGGAGGCGTCGGTCCAGGGCGTCAGCCTCACGACCAGCAACGGTTCCTTCTCCGTGCGCGGCCTGCTGGTGGACTTCCCGGGCACCGAGGGTTACAAGGCCGGGCAGGACGCGGGGCTCGGCGCGGTGATCTACAACGACTCCAAGGAGACGGTGACGGTCACCGTCACCACGGAGAGCGCCCGCGAGGTGGTGATCAGCGGCGGCTCGGCGAGCCCGTCGCCGTCCGCCTCGGAGTCCGCCTCCCTGAGCCCGTCGCCGTCCGGTTCGGCCAGCCCGTCCAACTCGACCTCCGAATCGCCGAGCCCGTCGGTGACGCCGTCCGAGACCGGGTCGTCCTCGGCCACCCCGTCCGCCCCGGAGTCGGCGCGGGCGTCCGGTTCGGCCAGCCCCTCTGCTCCCGGCCAGCCGGCCCGGATCGAGCTGGCGCCGTTGAGCTACGTCCAGTTCAACTCCGAGGCCACCACCCAGCTCCGGCTGATCGGCCTGACCGAGGCGCTGCGCTCCGGCCAGAACGTCGTCGTGACCTTCGACTTCGGCAACGGCAACACGGTCACCGGCCAGGCGCCGGTAGCGGTGCCGCTCACCCCGGCGGCCCCTCCGTCGCCGATCATCGAGCGCGAGGGCGGCTACGAGGGCAACGAGGGCGGCACGACCCACGAGTGACCCGACCCGCACATCGACAAACGCCCCGGCGTGGTGACCACCACGCCGGGGTGTTTTCGTCGTACGCGGCGGCTAGCGTCCTGATGTGACAACCTCCCGATCGACTCCTCCGCGTGGCGGCACGGCCGGTGCCCCCCGTGGTCGGTCCGCCGCCCGCGATCCGCGTCCGGCCTACCAGTGCGACGCCTGCGGGCACCAGCCACCCAAGTGGGTGGGGCGCTGCCCGGAGTGCGGCGAGTGGGGGGCGGTGGTCGAGAACACGGTGACCGGCCCGACCGTCTCCGGTCGGGTGGTCAGCTCCCGGATGCCGTCCGAGCCGGCCCGACCGATCGCCACCATCAGCGCCGCTCCGGCCCGCGCCCGTCCCACCGGGGTGAGCGAGCTCGACCGGGTGCTCGGCGGCGGCCTGGTCCCGGGTGCCGTGGTGTTGCTCGCCGGCGAGCCCGGCGTGGGCAAGTCGACCCTCCTGCTCGATGTGGCGCAGCAGTGGGCGGTCGGCGCCGGGAGCCCTTCGCTGGTGGTCAGTGGCGAAGAGTCGGTCAGTCAGGTGCGCCTGCGCGCCGAGCGGATGGGCACCCTGCACGAGCAGCTCTACCTCGCTGCGGAGAGCGACCTGGCCTCGGTGCTCGGTCACCTCGACGCGGTCAAGCCGGGCCTGTTGGTGCTCGACTCGGTGCAGACCATCTCGACCACCGGCACCGAGGGGGTGCCCGGCGGGGTGACCCAGGTCCGCGCGGTCACCGCAGCGCTGGTCTCGGTCGCCAAGGAGCGGGGCATCGCCACAGTGCTGGTCGGGCACGTCACCAAGGACGGCCAGGTGGCCGGGCCTCGGGTGCTGGAGCACCTGGTCGACGTGGTGCTGCACTTCGAGGGCGACAAGCACTCGTCGCTGCGCCTGGTGCGCGGTGTGAAGAACAGGTTCGGCGCTGCCGACGAGGTGGGCTGCTTCGAGATGCACGAGGGCGGCATCAGCAGCCTGGCCGACCCGTCCGGGTTGTTCCTGACCCGCTACGCGGAGCCGGTCCCGGGCACCTGCGTGACGGTGGCGATGGAGGGGCGGCGGGCTCTGGTCACCGAGGTGCAGGCGCTGATCGGCGCGACAGTGGCGGGCTCTCCCCGACGCACCGTCTCCGGTCTCGACTCGGCGCGACTGGCGATGGTGCTCGCGGTGCTGCAACGGCGCACCGAGCGGCTGACCCTGCACGATCGGGAGGTCTTCGCGGCCACCGTCGGCGGGATCCGGGTGGTGGAGCCGGCAGCCGACCTGGCGGTGGCGCTGGCGGTCGCGTCCGGCGGGCTCAACCTGGCGATCGCGCCACACCTGGTGGCGATCGGCGAGGTGGGGCTGACCGGTGAGGTGCGTCGGGTCGGGGCGGTGCCGCGCCGGCTGGCCGAGGCGGCCCGGCTGGGGTTCAAGGTGGCCCTGGTGCCGCCCGGCTGCGGCCCGGCCAGCACCGGCGCCGGTCCCGAGCAGATGCGGGTGACCGAGGTCACCGACGTCCGTTCGGCCCTGCACCATGCGGCCCGTGCGTCCGCCGAGTGACCCACCGTGCCGACGAGGGCGGCGAAACCGGACAGCACGGTGCAAGCGGGAAACGTGGACAAGGGCGGCATCGTGACACATCACAGTAACCACGACAGCACCCACCGCACGGCAGTCCGTAGACTGTGCCCGTGCCGATCGACCGCGATACCACCAAGCCAGCCGGCGCGCCGCCCCAGGCCCGCACCGGCGCCGTGGGCTCGCCCGCCCGCCCGATCAGCGTGAGCGTGACGGCGGGAGCCGCCGGGAGCGCCGGGGATCCGCTGCGGGCCAACCTCGCCCTGATGGCCCCGGGCACCGCCTTGCGCGATGGTCTGGAGCGCATCCTGCGCGGCCGCACGGGCGCGCTCATCGTGCTCGGCTACGACAAGGTCGTCGAAGGCCTGTGCACCGGCGGCTTCCCGCTGGACGTGGAGTTCTCCGCGACCCGGGTGCGCGAGCTGTGCAAGATGGACGGCGCCGTCGTGCTCTCCAGCGACGGCACCAGGATCGTCCGGGCGGCCGTGCACCTGATGCCCGACCCGTCCATCCCGACGGAAGAGTCCGGCACACGGCACCGCACCGCCGAGCGGGTGGCCCGGCAGACCGGCTATCCGGTCATCTCGGTCAGCCAGTCCATGCGGATCATCAGCCTCTACGTCAACGGCCAACGGCACGTGCTCGACGACTCGGCGGCCATCCTCTCCCGGGCCAACCAGGCGCTCGCCACCCTGGAGCGCTACAAGCTCCGGCTGGACGAGGTCTCCGGCACGCTCTCCGCCCTGGAGATCGAGGATCTGGTCACCGTGCGGGACGCGGTGGCCGTGGTGCAGCGGCTGGAGATGGTTCGCCGGATTGCCGACGAGATCGCCGGCTACGTGGTGGAGCTGGGCACCGACGGTCGCCTGCTCGCCCTGCAACTCGACGAGCTGATGGCTGGCGTGGACGCCGACCGCACCCTGGTCATCCGGGACTACCTCCCCGTCGGCCGCAAGTCACGCACCCTGGACGAGGCTCTCGTCGAGCTGGACCTGCTCGGTGCCACCGAGCTGATCGACCTGGTGTCGGTGGCCAAGGCGATCGGCTACCCGGCCGCGTCCGACGCGCTCGACGCCGCGGTCAGCCCGCGCGGCTTCCGGCTGCTGGCCAAGGTGCCCCGACTGCCGGTGGCGGTGGTCGACCGCCTGGTGCTGCACTTCGGCAGCCTCCAGCGGCTGCTCGGGGCAACAGTGGAGGACCTGCAAGCCGTCGAAGGGGTCGGTGACGCTCGGGCCCGTGGCGTCCGTGAAGGGCTGTCCCGGCTCGCCGAGGCGTCCATCCTGGAGCGCTACGTCTGACCCGGCTCAGCCGGTGACGGTGAGCTTCACCGGGTCGCTGAGCTTCGTGCCGACCCGGGCGAACACCTGGTACGACCCGGCCGGCGCGAACGGCCCGGCGGCCAGCGCACCGTCGCAGCGGCTGGTGTCCCGCCCGTTCCACGGCACCTGGTAGGAGCGCACGAAGCCCGGCGTGAAGGACTGCGGGTCCGAGCCCTGGACCTTGCCGCAGGTGTCCGACGACCAGACCTTCTCGGCGCCGGACTTGATGAAGATCTCCTGGAGGTCGGCGCCGACGTTGCGACTGCACGTCCGGTTCGACGTGTTCTTGATCTTCAGTTGCAGCTCGACCACAGCACCTCGCTGCACCGAGGTCGGGCTCGCCGACGAGACCACGCTGATCTCGTCGTCGGTGCAGGTGCCGTCGTCCTCCGAACCGGCCGCCGCGCCCAGTGGCGGTGTGTTGCTGGTGATCGCCGGGCTCGGATTCGTCGCACCCGAATCAGCGGACGCCGACGATGACGGGGCACCGGTCTGCGGTGTCAGCACCGGCCCGCCGGGACCAGACGTCGCGGCGGACGTCGCCGACGGGGAACCTCCCGCCGTCGGCTTCTGGCCGCCGGAACGATCCGAACCGGTGCAGGAGTAGAGCAGGACCATCAGGAACAGAAACCCCGCTCCGAGTACGACGGCGCGACGCCGCCAGTACACGGCGGGTGGCAGGGGGCCGACCGTCAGACGCATGATGCCCTCCACCGTAGCCGCGCCGTACCCGGCAGTGCGCCGCGACGCGCCGAAACCGATTCGAGGGGTACGCCCAATCCTCCACTGAGGACAAACGGCGCGCCGGTCACAGGTAGACCTTGCGCTGGTAGACCGCATGCGCACCGGCCACCCGGTCCAGGAAGAGTAGCCCCGCGCAGTGGTCGATCTCGTGCTGCAACGCCCGAGCCTCGAAGCCGTCGGTCACCAGTCGGACCGGCTCGCCGCTGCCCGGCAGGTCACCCTCCACCACCAGCCGGCTGGCCCGCTTCACGTCCCCGGTCAGGTCCGGCACCGACATGCAGCCCTCCCGGCCCGGCTTCCACCGCGTCGCCTCCACCACCCGCGCGTTGCACAACACGAACGTGCCGTGCACGGTCACCGCCTTCGGGTGCCCGGTCACGTCCACGGCGAAGACCCGAGCGCCCACCCCGACCTGCGGTGCGGCCAGCCCGACACAGCCCGGCGAGACCTTCATCGTGGCCACCAGGTCGGCCGCCAACTGGACCGTCTCGTCGGCGGTGGGATCGACCTCGTCCGCCGCCCGACTCAACACCGGATGCGGGGCGGACACCACCGCCCGCACCTCGCCCGGCACGTCCAGCGACTCCGGTGTCCAGCCCCCCAGGCCGAGCTCCGGCCCGCGCTCCTCGCCGGTCACAACAAATCCGGGTCCGCCGGCCGGAGGGTGACCTCCACGCCCAGCTCGGCAGCCGTCCGGTGCAGCCGGTCGATCAGAGTGTCCGCCACACCGGCCGGCAACTCGACCTCCGCCAGGACCACGTAGAGCGCACCTGTCAACCGGGTACTCAGGTCGGTGACGTTCCCGCCGGCATCCACAAGCACCCGCGTCATCGCCGCGACGATCCCCATCCGGTCGGAACCGTGCACCGCCATCACGTACGGCTCACCCGCCGGAGGCACATCGCCGTCGGGGGTGACCGCGCGTACCGTGGCCAGCAGCTGACCCTCGGCGGCCAGCGACGCCAGTGCGGCCTCGACCTCGGCGGCGGCCGGGCCGGTGCAGATGAGGGTCATCGCGAAATGCCCCCGCAGCCGCGTCATCGTGCTGTCGGTGAGGTTCGCGCCCAGCCGGGCCAGCACCTCCGCGACGTCGGCCACGATGCCCGGCCGGTCCCGACCGATGACGGTGATCGCGAGCTCGTTCATCCGGGCATTCTCCCCCGTCCGCCGAACGACGAGGTGGCACCCCGCCCGAGCCGCCCATCAAACGGGAACGCCGGGCGTGGCATCATCGACGACGCCATGACTCAACCCGACTTCGCCACAGTGGTCAGCCGCTGGTTCCAGCAACACGCCCGTGACCTGCCGTGGCGCGAGCCCGGCGTCACCCCGTGGGCCATCCTGGTCAGCGAGGTCATGCTCCAGCAGACACCTGTGGTCCGGGTGGTGCCGGCCTGGCATGCCTGGCTGGCCCGCTGGCCGGAGCCGGCCGCGTTGGCGGCGGACACCCCAGCCGAGGCGATCCGGATGTGGGGACGCCTCGGCTACCCCCGTCGGGCGGTCCGGTTGCGCGAGTGCGCGGTCGCGATCGTCGACCGGCACGGCGGCCAGGTGCCGGACCGGCTGGAGCAACTGCTGGCGTTGCCCGGAGTCGGCACCTACACGGCACGGGCGGTGGCCGCCTTCGCGTACGGGCAGCGGCACCCGGTGGTCGACACGAACGTACGCCGGGTGGTGTGCCGGGCGGTGGCCGGCGAACCGGACGCCGGTCCGGTCACCCGACCAGCCGACCTGGTCGCCACCGAGGAGCTGCTTCCACTGGAACCGGCCGCAGCGGCGTTGGCCAGCGCCGCGTTCATGGAACTGGGCGCGGTGATCTGCACAGCCCGGTCACCGCGCTGCACCGCCTGCCCCGTCGAGTCGGTCTGCGCATGGCGGACGTCTGGCCAGGAGGCGCCGGCGGGGCCGACCCGCCGACCGCAGCGGTACGCGGGCACCGACCGGCAGGTACGCGGCCTGTTGCTCGGAGTGCTCCGGGACAGCACCGGGCCGGTCCCGCACCAGCGGCTGGACCAGGTCTGGGCCGACGACGTGCAACGCGCCCGCGCCCTCGCCGGCCTGGTGCAGGACGGGCTGGTCGAATCGGCCGGCGCTGACTTCTTCCGCCTGGTGGGTGACGGGCCGTCCCGCCCAACCGCCGACCTCACCACCTGACCACCGCCCATTCGAGCATCGGCCGGTCCCCACCGCAAGATCGTGCTCGATCCTGGATGTAGTGGTGTCGGCCGCCCCGGATGCCACTACATCCAGGATGTTGCGCGATCTTGCGGCCCGGGTGCGCGGCGGGTGCTGCTGTTCGGGTGACGCAGAAAGGCGGGGCCCCGGTGGCTTGCGCCACCGGGGCCCCGCCCCTTGCTGGTTCTGTTTACTCGTCCACGCCTGCGGCGGCGGTGCCAGCGGCGGTGCCACCGAGGTCGGCCGGGACGGCGTCCGGAACTTCAACCGGCTTGTCCGAGCCCCGGAAGACGAGCTTGGACTTGTCGATGTCGTCCGGGTCGCCTTCGCAGTCGACCACGACGATCTGACCCGGGGTCAGCTCGTTGAACAGGATCCGCTCGGAGAGGTTGTCCTCGATGTCGCGCTGAATCGTGCGACGAAGCGGACGGGCACCGAGCACCGGGTCGAAGCCCTTCGCGGCCAGGTACTTCTTGGCGTTGTCGGTCAGCTCCAGACCCATGTCCTTGTTACGCAGCTGGCCCTCGATCCGCTGGATCATGATGTCCACGATCGAGAGGATCTCGGTCTGGCGCAGCTGGTGGAAGACGATGGTGTCGTCGATCCGGTTGAGGAACTCAGGCCGGAAGTGCTGCTTGAGCTCGTCGTTGACCTTCTGCTTCATCCGGTCGTAGTTGGACTCGGAGTCCTCCGACTGCTGGAAGCCCAGCGACACCGCCTTGGCGACGTCACGGGTGCCCAGGTTGGTGGTCAGGATGATGACCGTGTTCTTGAAGTCCACGATCCGACCCTGACCGTCGGTGAGCCGACCGTCTTCGAGGATCTGCAGGAGCGTGTTGAACACGTCCGGGTGAGCCTTCTCGATCTCGTCGAAGAGGACCACCGAGAACGGCCGACGCCGCACCTTCTCGGTCAGCTGCCCGCCCTCGTCGTAGCCGACGTAGCCGGGAGGGGCACCCACGAGCCGCGACACCGTGTAACGGTCGTGGAACTCGGACATGTCCAGCTGGATGAGGGCGTCCTCGCTGCCGAAGAGGAACTCGGCGAGCGCCTTGGACAGCTCGGTCTTACCGACACCGGACGGGCCGGCGAAGATGAACGAGCCCGACGGGCGCTTCGGGTCCTTCAGGCCGGCCCGGGTACGCCGGATCGCCTTCGAGACCGCCTTGACCGCGTCCTCCTGGCCGATGACGCGCTTGTGCAGCTCGTCCTCCATGCGCAGCAGGCGCGAGGTCTCCTCCTCGGTCAGCTTGTAGACCGGGATGCCGGTCCAGTTGCCGAGCACCTCGGCGATCTGCTCGTCGTCAACCTCGCTGACGACGTCCAGGTCACCGGCCTTCCACTCCTTCTCCCGCTGAGCCTTCTGCCCGAGGAGCTGCTTCTCCTTGTCGCGCAGCTGCGCGGCGCGCTCGAAGTCCTGCGCATCGATCGCCGACTCCTTGTCACGACGCACCTGGGCGATGCGCTCGTCGAAGTCACGCAGGTCTGGCGGCGCGGTCATCCGACGGATCCGCATTCGCGCACCGGCCTCGTCGATCAGGTCGATCGCCTTGTCCGGCAGGAAGCGGTCGGAGATGTACCGGTCGGCCAGGGTCGCGGCGGCCACGAGAGCGGCATCCGTGATCGAGACGCGGTGGTGAGCCTCGTAGCGGTCACGCAGGCCCTTGAGGATCTCGATGGTGTGGGCCAGCGACGGCTCACCCACCTGGATCGGCTGGAAGCGGCGCTCGAGAGCGGCGTCCTTCTCCAGGTGCTTGCGGTATTCGTCGAGCGTGGTGGCACCGATGGTCTGCAGCTCACCACGGGCCAGCATCGGCTTGAGGATGCTCGCGGCGTCGATCGCGCCCTCGGCGGCACCCGCACCCACCAGGGTGTGGATCTCGTCGATGAACAGGATGATGTCGCCGCGGGTGCGGATCTCCTTGAGGACCTTCTTGAGGCGCTCCTCGAAGTCACCGCGGTAGCGGGAACCGGCGACGAGCGCGCCCAGGTCGAGCGTGTAGAGCTGCTTGTCCTTCAGAGTCTCGGGCACCTCGCCCTTGATGATCTTTTGGGACAGGCCCTCCACCACGGCGGTCTTACCGACGCCGGGCTCACCGATCAGGACCGGGTTGTTCTTGGTACGGCGGGAGAGCACCTGCATGACCCGCTCGATTTCCTTCTCGCGCCCGATGACCGGGTCGAGCTTGCCCTCACGAGCGGCCTGAGTCAGGTTGCGGCCGAACTGGTCCAGCACCAGGCTGGTCGACGGCGCGGCCTCACCCGGCGCGGCGCCCGCCGCGGCAGGCTCCTTGCCCTGGTAGCCGGAAAGCAGCTGGATCACCTGCTGGCGGACCCGGTTGAGGTCGGCGCCGAGCTTGACCAGCACCTGGGCGGCAACGCCCTCGCCCTCACGGATCAGCCCGAGCAGGATGTGCTCAGTGCCGATGTAGTTGTGGCCGAGCTGCAGCGCCTCGCGCAGCGACAGCTCCAGCACCTTCTTGGCCCGCGGCGTGAACGGAATGTGCCCGCTCGGCGCCTGCTGGCCCTGGCCGATGATCTCCTCGACCTGCTGACGGACGCCCTCCAGGGAGATGCCGAGGCTCTCCAGGGCCTTTGCCGCGACGCCTTCACCTTCGTGGATCAGGCCCAGCAGGATGTGTTCCGTACCGATGTAGTTGTGGTTGAGCATCCGGGCCTCTTCTTGGGCCAGGACGACAACCCGTCGCGCTCGGTCGGTGAACCGCTCGAACATGCCCTCGTGCTCCTCACGTGCCGTGCGCCTTGATGGTCAAGATCTTGGCGGGGCCGGTGCACGAACGTCCAGGACGGGCGTCCGTGCCTCCTTACTCTATCGTCGCTGACCGACTCAGCTGAGGTCGTGTGTCTCTGGTCTGGGTCGGTTCCACGTCGTTTTGGACAACCGTCCGCGCTCAGGAGGTGTTCCGGTAGCCCTGTCGCTACGCGCAGAGCGAAATCCGACTGGCTCCACCGAAGCCCGATCCGGGGTCCGGAAGGCTTCCCGGAGGCTCCGGAGGGGTGGACCGGCGTTCGCTACGAGCGCCGCGCCCGCCCCTGGGGGAGGTTGTCCACAGGCTGTGGACAGCTGGTCCACTGGTTGTGGACAACGTCGGTCTGCCCGGAATGCTTCCCGGCCTGGAACGGGCACGACGACGCCGGCAGAACGGAGGCACGAAGCCGAGCCGAAACGGGCACAACGCTCCGGAACGGACATAAAGGCGCTGGCCGCAACGGCGGGGCCTGCCCGCAGCGGATACGGCGACGCCGGCCCGGAGAACTCCTCCGGCCCGGCGTCGGTGTCGCCTGCGGTGGCGGCTGGCCACCAGGTTGCTGACGGATCAGCGCTTCGCGTGGAACTCGTCCACGATCTCCTGCGGGATACGACCCCGGTCCGAGATGTCCTTGCCGGCCTTCTTGGCCCACTCCCGGATCGCCTTGTTCTGTTCCCGATCGGCGGTCGCGCCACCCCGACCGCGGGCAGCCCGCCCACCGATCACCACGCCGCCCCGGCCGACCTTGGTGCCGGCACCCACGTACGAGGCAAATGCATCGCGCAATTTAGCGGCGTTGGCGCTCGAGAGGTCGATCTCGTACTGAACGCCGTCGAGGGCGAACTTGACGGTCTCGTCCGCGTCCCCGCCGTCCAGGTCATCGACCAGCTTGTGAATGATCTGCTTGGCCACGTCCCACATTCCTTTCGAGCAGGGTGCTCCTGCTAACGAGAGCACAATAACCCGCGCGCCGCTCGTCGCGTCAATAGGACCCGGTTACGGCTCGGCGTGAGCCGGGCGGGACTACTCCTGGCGGACCAACGGGAAGAGGATCGTTTCCCGAATTCCGAGGCCGGTCAGGGCCATCAACAGCCGGTCGATTCCCATTCCCATACCGCCGGCCGGCGGCATTCCATACTCCATCGCCCGAAGAAAGTCCTCGTCGAGACGCATCGCCTCGTCGTCACCTCGGGCGGCCAACTGCGCCTGGGCGACCAGCCGCTCCCGCTGCACGATCGGGTCGACCAGCTCGGAGTACGCGGTGCCCAGCTCGAAGCCGAGGACGTAGAGGTCCCACTTCTCGGCCAGCCCCGGCTCGCTGCGGTGGGCCCGGGTGAGCGGGCTCGTCTCCTCCGGGTAGTCCCGTACGAAGGTGGGCGCCTCCAGGCCGGGAACGACCAGTTCCTCGAACAACTCCTCAGCCAGCTTGCCCGGGCCCCACTTCGGGTCCACAGCCAATCCCACCTTGTCCGCGTACTCCACCAGGCGGGCCCGTTCGGTGCGGACCGTGACCTCCTCGCCCAGCGCTTCGGAAAGCACACCGAACAACGTCACGGACCGCCACTCACCGCCCAGGTCGAACTCGCGCCCGTCGGCGTGGGTCACCACAGTCGAGCCGCTCACCGCGATCGCCGCCTGTTGCACGAGATTGCGGGTCAACTCGGCCATCGTGTCGTAGTCGCCGTACGCCTGGTACGTCTCCAGCATCGCGAACTCCGGCGAGTGCGAAGAGTCGACACCCTCATTACGGAAGTTACGGTTGATCTCGAAGACACGGTCGACGCCGCCGACCACAGCGCGCTTGAGAAACAGTTCCGGAGCGATTCGCAGATACAGATCGGTGTTCAACGCATTGCTGTGGGTCACGAACGGTCGAGCCGCCGCGCCACCATGCAGCAGTTGCAACATCGGCGTTTCCACCTCGATGAAGCCCTGCCCGTGCAGTGAATCGCGCAGACTGCGTACGGCGGCGGCACGGGTGCGCACCATCTCCCGCGCCTGGGGCCGGACAATCAGGTCCACGTAACGCTGCCGGACACGCGCCTCCTCGGAGAGGGGCTTGTGGGCCACTGGCAACGGCCGCAGCGCCTTGGCGGTCATCTCCCACTGCTGGGCCAACACCGACAGCTCACCCCGACGGCTGGTGATCACCTCACCGGTGACGCCGACGTGGTCGCCGAGATCGACGAGGCGCTTCCACGCCTCCAGTCGCTCCGGCCCGACCCGGTCCAGGGAGAGCATCGCCTGCAACTCGGTGCCGTCGCCGTCCCGCAAGGTCGCGAAGCAGAGCTTGCCCGTGTTGCGTACGAAGATCACCCGGCCGGTGACAGCGACCTGGTCGCCGGTCGCGGTGTCGGTCGGCAGGTCGGCGTAGGCCGCCCGGACCTGCGCCAGGGTGGTGGTGCGGGGGAAGCCGACCGGGTAGGGCTCGACGCCCTCGGCGAGCATCCGGTCCCGCTTCTCCCGGCGGACCTTCATCTGCTCGGGAAGGTCGTCGGCGGGGTCCACTGGCACGGGGTTCTGCTCGCTCACGGCACGCTTCCTCGTCACGGAGATACAGGGGGTCAGGCCCGAGCGTACTCAAGCGGTCCGGAGGCTGTTACGGGATAACCTGCCCGTCATGGTCGATCACACTCATGCCCTGTCGTTCGGTGCCGCGGCGAGTGACTACGACCGGTTTCGACCACGTTATCCCGAGGCTGCGGTCCGCTGGGCACTCGACGGGCTCAGCGAGGCCCGGGTGGTCGATCTCGCGGCGGGCACCGGCATCCTGACCCGAGCTGTGCTGGCCCTGGATCACGAGGTCGTACCTGTCGAGCCCGATCCGGGGATGCGGACGCAGCTCGCCGCCAGCACCCCGGGCACGACGGCGCTGGCGGGCAGCGCCGAAGCCCTGCCCCTGCCCGACTCGACGGTGGACGCGGTGCTGGTCGGGACGGCGTACCACTGGTTCGACCGGGAGCCCGCGCACGCCGAGATCGCCCGGGTGCTCCGCCCCGGGGGCACCTTCGCCCCGATCTGGAACATCCGGGACGACAGCGTCGACTGGGTGGCCGAGCTGGGTCGCATCGCCCACTTCGGGGACAAGTCGGCCCGCCTGGTCGTCGGCGAGTACCCCGACTTCGGCCCCGCGTTCGACACCATCGAGCAGCGCGAGTTCACGCACCGCACCAGGCTCACGCCGGAGGAGCTGCTCGGCATGGTCCGCACCCGCTCGTACTGGCTCACCGCCGCCAACGAGGATCAGCAGCGGGTCGAGCGGGAGCTGACCGGACTCCTGACCACCCACCCCGCGCTGGCCGGCCGGGACACCGTCGAGCTGCCGTACCGGACGCTTGTGCTGCGCGCCCGGCGGCGCTGACGCCGCCGGGGTCTCACAGGTTGCGTTCGTAGACCATCCGCAGGCCGATCAGCGTGATCATCGGCTCGTGGTGGGTGATGCTGCGACACTCGTTGATCACCAGGGAGGCGAGGCCACCGGTGGCGATCACCGCCCGCACCTCGCCCAACTCCTCGGTCATCCGCTCGACGATCCGGTCCACCTGCCCGGCGAAGCCGAAGTACAGGCCGGCCTGGAGACACTCCACGGTGTTCTTGCCGATCACCGAGCGGGGCTTGGTGGCCTCGACCTTGCGCAGCTGCGCGGCCCGTGCGGCCAGCGCGTCGAAGGAGATCTCGATGCCCGGGGCGAACGCGCCGCCGAGGAACTCACCGCGCTCGCTGATCACGTCGAAGTTGGTGGTGGTGCCGAAATCCACCACGATCGACGGGCCGCCGTAGAGGGTGTACGCGGCCAGCGTGTTCACCACCCGGTCGGCGCCGACCTCCTTCGGGTTGTCGATCGCCAACTGCACCCCGGTCCGCACCCCCGGCTCGACCACGACGCTCGGCAGGTCGGCGTAGTAACGACTGAGCATGGTGCGCAGCGACCGCAGCGCGGCCGGCACCGTCGAGCAGGCGGCCACACCGGTGATCTCGACGTTGTCCGCGGCGAGCAGACCCCGGAACATCAGGCCCAGCTCGTCCGCCGTCGACCGGGCATCGGTCTTGATCCGCCAGGAGTGCACCAGCTTGTCGCCGTCGAAGGTCGCCAGCACGGTGTTGGTGTTTCCGATGTCGATGCAGAGCAGCACGCACGCAGCCTAGACAACTACTCGGTGCGCAGGTCCAGCGCGATGTCCAGGATCGGCGACGAGTGGGTCAACGCGCCCACCGAGAGGAAGTCCACGCCGGTCGCCGCGTACCGTCCGGCCACCTCGAGGGTCAGCCCACCGGTGGCCTCCAGCTCCGCCCGGTCCCCCACCGCGGCCACCGCCTCGGCCAGCACCTCCGGCGTCATGTTGTCGCAGAGCAGGAAGTCCGCCCCGGCCTCCACCGCCTCCACCGCCTCGTCGACGGTGGTCACCTCCACCTGCACCGGCACCTCCGGGAACGCCTCCCGGACCCGCCGGTAGGCCGCCGTGATGCCCCCGGCCGCCAGCTTGTGGTTGTCCTTGATCATGGCGACGTCGTAGAGGCCCATCCGCTTGTTGGTGCCACCGCCGGCCCGCACCGCGTACTTCTCCAGCCCCCGCAGGCCCGGCGTCGTCTTGCGGGTGTCCAGCACCGTCGCCTTCGTGCCGGCCAGCGCGTCCGCCCAGGCGCGGGTGTGGGTGGCCACCCCGGACATCCGGCAGAGCAGGTTGAGCGCCGTCCGCTCGGCCGTCAGCAGCAGCCGGGTCGGGCCGGTCACCGTCGCCAGCACGTCACCGCGGGCCACCCGCTCGCCGTCGCGGGCCAGCACCGACACCTCGACGGTACGACCGAAGCCCGTCACCTCGCCCACCAGCTCGAACACCGCGGCGGCCACCGCCATCCCGGCCAACACCCCGTCCGCGCGGGCCACCAGGTCGGCGGTGTCGGTCTGCTTTGCCGGAATGGTGGCCACGCTTGTGACGTCCAGGAAGTCCGGGCCCAGATCCTCGACCAGCGCGCCCTCGATCACCTGCTGCACCAACGCCGGATCCAGCCCGGCCGCCCGCAACGCCGCCCGCGTCGACTCGATCATGACTTGTCCTCCCATTGCTGCGTCACCCGGCCCTGCACCCCGATCGACCCGACCAGATGGCCCAGCCACCGTTCGTCGGCCGTCGGGAAGTCCTCCCGCCAGTGGCAACCCCGGGTCTCACCGCGGGCGTACGCGGCGGCAACCAGCGTCGACGCCACGGTGAGCAGGTTCGTCGCCTCCCAGTCGGCGGTCCGCGGTCGGCCCCGGGCCGCGCCCAGCTCGGTCAACGTCCCGCCCGTCCCGGCCAGCGTCGCCGCGGACCGGAGCACCCCGGCCCCCCTGGTCATCGCCCGTTGCAGGGTCGGCGTCACCTCGGCCGGCAGCACCCAGCCCGTACCGCCACGCCAGGCGCCGGTGTCCGCCGGCTGGGCCTGCTCGGGCAGGCCGGCCGCGATGTCCTCGGCGATCCGCCGGGAGAAGACCAGACCCTCCAGCAGTGAATTGCTGGCCAGCCGGTTCGCGCCGTGCACGCCCGTGCAGGCCACCTCGCCGCAGGCGTAGAGGCCGGGGATGGAGGTTCGGCCGCGCAGATCGGTCCGGACCCCGCCGGAGGCGTAGTGGGCGGCCGGCGCCACCGGGATCAGGTCGGTCGCCGGGTCCACGCCGATCGCCAGGCAGGACGCCACGATGGTGGGGAACCGACCGGCCAGGAAGTCACCGCCCAGGTGCCGTGCGTCGAGGAAGACGTGGTCCGCGCCGGTGGCCAGCAGCACCCGGTGGATGCCCTTGGCCACCACGTCCCGGGGTGCCAGCTCGGCCAACTCGTGCTGGCCCACCATGAACCGTTTACCGTCCGCGTCCACCAGGTACGCGCCCTCGCCGCGCAGCGCCTCCGAGACCAGCGGCTGCTGCGCGTGCCCGGCACCGGGCACCCCCGCGCCGGGCGGGGTGATCAGGGCGGTCGGGTGGAACTGGACGAACTCCACGTCGGTCACCGCCGCGCCGGCCCGCAACGCCAGCGCCACCCCGTCCCCGGTGGAGACCGCAGGGTTGGTGGTGGCCGAGAAGACCTGCCCCATGCCGCCGGTGGCGAGCACCACCGCACGGGCCAGCAGCGCGCCGACGCCGTCCTCGCTGCCCTCACCCAGCACGTGCAGGGTGATCCCGCAGGCCGGGCCGAGCCCGTCCGGGCCGTCACCGGGGGCGCGCAGCAGATCCAGCACGAGGGCGTGCTCGACCAGCCGGATCCACGGGTCGCGTTGCACAGCGGCGTGCAGGGCCCGCTGCACCTCGGCACCTGTGGCGTCCCCGCCGGCGTGCACGATCCGGTCCGCTCGGTGCCCGCCCTCGCGGGTGAGCATCAGCGAGCCGTCCGCGTGACGATCGAACTCGGCGCCGATCCGGATCAGCTCACGGAGTCGGGTCGGGCCCTCCTCGACCAGCACCCGGACCGCCGCCGGGTCGCACAGCCCCACCCCGGCGACCTCGGTGTCCCGGGCATGCGCCGCCGGGGTGTCGGCCGGGTCGAGGACGGCGGCGATACCGCCCTGTGCCCACCGGGTCGAGCCGTCGTCAATGTTGACCTTGGTAACCACCGTGACGTGCAGACCCGCCTCCCGCAGGTGCAGCGCTGCGGTCAACCCGGCCACGCCGGAACCCACCACGATCACATCGGTGGTCTCCACCCAGCCGGGCGCGGGCGCGGCCAGCAGCGCGGGCAGGGCAGGCAGGTCGACGGTCGGGAGGTCCATCCCTCCAGTCAACCCGAACCATCCTCGCCCGGGGCGGCGGGGGCGGGACGAGTGTTTTGGGCGACCCCGTCCGGCGCCCGCCGCGCCGCGCCGACCGTCAGGCGGTGGTCACTTCGTCCGGACCGGCAGGCCAGCCGGGCCCGCGCCCTTCAGCGAGGCGGCCACCGTACGGTGGCTGAGCCACAGATAGCAGCGGACGCCCCGATCACCGACCTTCCAGCGCCCCGCCCCCGGCGGTCGGACCACCACCCCGCTGCGGACGCGCAGCTCGGCGTCGTCCGGAACGCCCACGTACCGGGCGAGGACACTGCGACAACCCGTGTAGAGCGGCACCCAGTCGGCATCCCGGGTCGGGTACGCCCGGTCCGGTGCGCGCCACACCCCGACGAACTCGGCGTCGTGCTGTCTGCCGCACTCCACCGGGGTCAGCGTCTGCACGCCCCGGCCGGCGCCACCGCGGGTCTGCTGGCAACCGAGGCGCAGCCCGGTGGACCCCTTCAACGCGTCCCGCAGGCTGCCTGACCGGACCACCACGATGGCCGCCGCCTCGACCGTGGTCAACTCGGTGAGGTCACAGCGGAACCACCGGGAACCAGCCGCCCAGCCCGGCACGGTGGGCAGCGCCACGGACAGCCGCAGCCGGCCCGCCCGCCAGTCGTCACCCACGTAGCCGGTCGCCCGGGTGTCGCACTCGGCGAACGCGCCCCGCAGCTCCGGCGAACCGCCCGCCGGAGCGGTCGTCCGCTCGGCCGGGAACGCCCCGACGTGCACCGTTTCCAGTCGGTGCGGCCCGGCGCAGTCCACCGGCTCGTAGCTGGCCAGGCTGACCAGATCGGTGAAGTCGGCGGCGTGACACACACCGGCGGCCGGGGTGAACGCCGACGGTGCCGGCAGCGCGGCCCAGTCGTCGGTCAGATCACCGTCCAGGCCGCCGGACCCGGCACAGCCCACCAGCAGCACCGCCGTCACGGCAGCGGCGAACAGGGTCGTCATGGCACGGCTCATCGCGGCCTCCCCCAGCCACCGACCGGCTTCCGCCAGCGCGCTCAGGGTAACTGGATATGACCTTCTGGTGACAGACCGGAATCGTGGTGCGCGGGATCAGACTCCGGACACGGCCAGCGGGCTGGGCACCGGGTTCCCGGCCGTGCCGGGCGCCGCCGCAGCCGGGTCGGCACCCAACTCGATCACCCGGTTGTCGGCGTCGACGTGCACCACCCGTGGCCGGTAGGACCGGGCCTCCGCGTCGTCCATCTGCCCGTACGAGATCAGGATGACCAGGTCACCGGGGTGCACCAGGTGCGCGGCGGCGCCGTTGATGCCGATCACGCCGCTGCCCCGCTCGCCCGGGATCACGTACGTCTCCAGCCGGGCGCCATTGGTGATGTCCACGATCGCCACCTGCTCGCCGGGGAGCAGGTCGGCGGCGTCGAGCAGATCCTCGTCCACCGTCACCGAACCGACGTAGTGCAGGTCGGCCTGGGTAACAGTGGCCCGGTGGATCTTCGACTTGAGCATGGTCCGCAACATCGGGGTGGCCTTTCGCGGGATTGGTGGAGGGAGGTGCGGCCGGATCAGGGGCGCGGGGCGAGGTGGATCGCCGCGTTGTCGATCAACCGGGTGGCGCCCACCCAGGCGGCGATGACCAGCCGGGCCGGCCCGGACACCGGCCCCGGTTCCAACTCGGGATCGGTGAGCACCAGGTAGTCGAGGCGGGCACCGGGCGTACCGGCGCCGAACGCGGCGTGCGCGGCGGTCAGCACCGCCCCCGCGTCCAGGCCGTCGTCGGCGGCCCGCGCCCCGGCCCGCAGTGCGGCGGACAGACTCAGCGCGGCGGCCCGTTCCGGCTCGCTCAGGTAACGGTTGCGGCTGGACAGCGCCAGCCCGTCCGGCTCCCGGACGGTCGGCACGCCGACCACCTCGACCGGCACGTCCAGGTCACGTGCCATCCGCCGGACCAGGGTGAGCTGCTGGTAGTCCTTCTCGCCGAAGAACGCCAGGTCCGGCCGGGTGAGCTGGAGCAGCTTCAACACCACTGTGAGTACGCCGTGGAAGAAGCCGGGGCGGCTCGCCCCCTCCAGCTCGGCGCCGAGCGGGCCCGGGTCCAGGCGTACGCGGGGCTGCCCGTCCGGGTACATGTCCGCCACCGACGGGGCGAAGACCAGATCGGCGCCGGCCCGCCGGCACACCTCCAGGTCGGCGTCGAGGGTGCGCGGGTAGCGGTCGAAGTCCTCGTTCGGCCCGAACTGCAGCGGGTTCACGAAGATCGTCACCAGCACGTGGTCGGCCTGTTCCCGGGCCGCGCGCAGCAACGTCTCGTGCCCGGAGTGCAGCGCGCCCATGGTCATCACCACCCCGACGGTGCCCTTCAGCCCGGCCCGGGCCTCGGCCAACTCGGCGCGCGTGTGCACCAACCGGGTCATGCGGCCACCTCCCGACCGCTGTCGGCCAGTACGCCGAGCAGCGACTGTGCGTCCACCGGCCGCAGCCGGCCGGCAGCGATCGCCCGGTCGGCGGTACGACGGGCCAGCGCCAGGTACGCGGGGACGGACTCCGGCGCGGTGGCCGCCAACCGGGCCAGGTGTCGCTGCACGGTGCCCGCGTCGCCACGGGAGACGGGGCCGGTCAACGCGTCGTCGCCGAGCCGCAGCGCATTCTCCAGGGCGGCCCGCAGCAGCGGGGCGAGCACCTTCTCCGGCCGGGAGACCCCGGCGTCCCGCAACCGGTCGGTGGCCTCGTTGACAAGTGTCACCAGGTGGTTCGCGCCGTGGGCCAGCGCGGCGTGGTAGAGCGGGCGATCCGACTCGGCGACCCACTCGGGCACGCCACCGAGGTCGGCGACCAGCCGGGCAGCCAGCGGGCGCAACTCCGCCGGGGCGGTCACCCCGTACGAGATGCCGTCCAGCCGGGCCAGGTCGTCTGGCGTACCGGTGAAGGTCATCGCGGGGTGCAGGGCGAGCGCCCGGGCGCCGGCCGCGACGGCCGGCGCCAGTACGGCCAGGCCGTGGGCTCCGGAGGTGTGGGCGACGATCTGGCCCGGATGCAGCGCGCCCCGCTGCGCGAGGTCGGTCACCACAGCGGCCAGCCGGTCGTCCGGTACCGCGATCAGCAGCAGGTCAGCGGCGGCGTGGGCCACGGCGGCGACCGGGCGGCGGGGCACCTCGGGCAGCAGCAGGGCGAGGCGGGCGCGGCTGGCTCCGGAGCTGCCGGAGACGGCGGTCACCCGGTGCCCGGCGGCGGCGAGCGCGGCACCCAGCACGGCGCCGACCCGACCGGCGCCAACGACACCGACGGTGAGCAGACGGGAGGTGGCGCGGGCGCCGGGAACGGCGCGATCCCACGAGGCGGCGGGCCCGTGCGGGGCGGCCGGACGCGGGCGCAACGGTGCGCTCATGACGACGATCCAGTCCTCGAGAAGGGGTACCGGTCGATCGCAAGTATGCGCCCGGCCTGCCGAACCGGGACAAGCATGTGTGAAAACCTTCACCACCGACGAGAAGGCTCGTCAGGGCGTTTCAGGCAGGGCCGACGTGATGGCGCGTAGCTCGGCGGCCACCTCGGCGATCAGGTCGCTGAGCGAGGCGTCGCTGTCGGGCGCGACCCAGCGGGCGTACGCGACCCGGAAGACAGTGGCACCCGACTCGGTGGCCAGGGTGGCCGTGGTCTCGTCGAGGCCCCTGGCACGCAGGGCGGCGGTGACCGCGGCCACCAGTGAGCCCGTCTTGCGCAGTTCACGCTCCTGCAGCTCCGGGCTGCTGTCGATGACTGTCTGCCGCGCTCGGACCAGTTCGAGACGGTCCGCGAAGATCTCTTCCGCCACCCGGCGGAAGGCGGCGACGACCGCCTCGAAGGGGCCAGCGTCGGTCTCGGTCACCTCCCGGACCAGGACCTCCTCCAGGTGCCCGCTGCCGCTGAAGAGCGCCTCGCGTTTGTCGCCGAAGAGCCGGTAGAAGGTGCGTTTGTCGAGGCCGGCACGGGCGGCGATGTCGGCGACAGTGGTCTGTTCGAAGCCGCGCTCGCGGAACAACTCGAAGGCGGCCGCCTCCAGGCGGCCGCGTGCGTCCGGTTGCCAGCGGGCCATGCGGCGATGGTATCCGACGTCACATTGCGACATTAAATCCGTGCGCATGTCGCGGTGTGACATCACGCGAGGTACGGTCATGTCGCAAGGTGACATCGGCACTCACGAAGGAACCCCAATGCGCGTATTCGTCACAGGCGCCTCCGGCCATCTCGGCTCCGCAGTCGTCCCGGAACTGCTCTCCGCCGGGCACGAGGTCGTCGGCCTCGCCCGCTCCGACACGTCCGCCGCCGCCATCGAGAAGCTCGGCGCTCAGGCACACCGGGGCGACCTGTCCGACCTCGACCTGCTTCGGGACGAGGCGGCCGCCGCCGAAGGAGTGATCCACCTGGCGTTCCGCCACGACCTCATGGTCAACGGCGACCTGGCCGGCGCCGCCAAGACTGACCTGGACGCCCTCACGGCACTCGCCGACGGCCTGGCCGGCTCCGGCAAGCCCCTGGTCGGCACCGGCGGGACGGCAATGCTCGTGATGGGCGGCATCGTCGGCCGCCCCGGCACCGAACGCGACACCTTCCCGAGCGGTGGCTACCGGATCGACGCGGAGAACTTCGTCGCCGACCTCGCCACCCGCGGCGTGCGCTCCTCCATCGTCCGGCTCGCGCCGACGGTGCACAGTTCCCTCGACCGCTACGGCTTCATCAGCGCCATCATCGCCGCGGCCCGGCGCAAGGGGTACTCCGCCTACGTCGGCGACGGCGCCAACCGGTGGCCGGCCGTCCACACACTCGACGCGGCCGTGCTCTACCGACTCGCCCTCGAAAAGGCCCCGGCCGGCACGCGCCTGCACGGCGCCGCCGACGAAGGCGTCCCCTTCCAGCAGATCGCGGCTGCCATCGGCGACAACCTCGGCATCCCGGTCCGGAGCATCAGCCCTGCCGAGGCCAACGACCACTTCGGCTTCCTCGGGTCGTTCGTGCAGTTGGACAACCCGACCTCGTCCGCCATCACCCGCGAACTGCTGGGCTGGACCCCGACCCACCCCGGCCTGATCGCCGACCTGCACGAAGGGCACTACTTCTCGGCCTGAACCACGAGGCCGACCCGGTGGGGATGGAAGTCGTCGCACCATCGGGTGGCCGTAGGGTCGACACGGTGACACCTCCTGCACCCGGAGTGGGCTGATGTCGATCCCGTGGCGAGACGCGATGAGCCAGGCCCTCTACGGGCCGGACGGCTTCTTCGTGACCGGCAGCGGGCCGGCCGCCCACTTCCGGACCAGCGTGCACGCCTCCCCCGCGTTCGCCGGCGCACTGCTGCGCCTTGTCGCGGAAGTGGACTCGGCCCTCGGCCATCCGCCACGGCTCGACGTGGTCGATGTCGGGGCGGGGCGAGGGGAGCTCCTGCACAGCCTGCTCAGGCTCGTCGATGCGGCACCCGCCGTCGGGGGCGCGGTCGGGGTTTCCGGGGAGCCCGCCCACTCCGGGCGGTCAGGCCGGAACCCTTCGTGGTCGGGCTCCCCGGAAACCCTGACTTCCACGGCCTCCGACCGTCGGTCGCCGGACGAGCCGTCGTTGGTCGCCGATCGTCTGTCGCTCGCGGAACGGGTCCGCTTCACAGCTGTCGAGTACGCCGACCGTCCTGAGAACCTGCCGGAAGAGATCAACTGGACGGCCGAAAGCCCCGACGAGATCAACGGACTGTTGATCGCTACCGAATGGTTGGACAACGTCCCACTCGACGTGACGGTGCACACCGGCGACGGCTGGCGATATGTGCTGGTCGACCCCGACAGCGGTGTGGAGACGATTGGCGGGCCGGTCACCCCCGCCGACCTCGACTGGCTGACGACGTGGTGGCCCAGTCCCGCGAGCCCGGCCAGCGTGGACAGCGACCTGACTGGTGGTTCAACCTCCACCGACGCGACAAGCGGAAGCGAGTCGGGTTTCCGGGCAGAAATCGGACGGACGAGAGACGAAGCCTGGGCGAACGCGGTCCGACAGATCAGCCGAGGGCTCGCGGTCGCCGTCGACTACGGGCACCTGAGAGAGAGTCGGCCGGTCGACGGGACGTTGACCGGGTATCGGGGTGGGCGGCAGGTGCCTCCGGTGCCGGACGGGTCGAGTGACGTGACCGCCCACGTGGCCATGGACTCGGTCGCCTCCGCCGGCGCGGCGGTCGCCCGGTGCGCGTACTCACTGGTCCTGCAGCGGGAGGCGCTGCGGGCGCTCGGGGCCGACGGCGGGCGACCGCCGCTCAGCCTGGCCGGCACCGACCCGGTCGGCTACGTGCGGGCGCTGGCCGCCGCGTCGGCGGTGGCCGAGCTGACCGACCCGGCCGGGCTCGGCGGGCACTTGTGGTTGCGCCAGCCGGTCGGCATCCCGCTCGGGCCGGCCGTGGCACGATGACGGGCATGACCACCGACGCCGGGGCCCTCCGTGAACTGACCGTCGGCACCGGGGCCGGGCTGATCGCCGGCACCGGGGATCAGCAGCTCGGCACCGACATGGTGCTGAACATCGGCCCGCAGCACCCCTCCACCCACGGTGTGCTGCGGTTGAAGCTGGTGCTCGACGGCGAGCGGGTGGTCGCCTGCGAACCGATCGTCGGTTACATGCACCGGGGCGCGGAGAAGCTCTTCGAGGTACGCGACTACCGGCAGATCATCGTGCTGGCGAACCGGCACGACTGGCTCTCCGCGTTCTCCAACGAGCTGGGTGTGGTGCTCGCTGTGGAACGCCTGATGGGCATGGAGGTGCCGGAGCGGGCCACCTGGCTGCGGATGGCCCTCGCGGAGCTGAACCGGGTGCTCAACCACCTGATGTTCCTCGGCTCGTACCCGTTGGAGATCGGGGCGATCACGCCGATCTTCTACGCCTTCCGGGAACGCGAGACCATCCAGGCGGTGATGGAGGAGGTCTCCGGCGGCCGGATCCACTACATGTTCAACCGGGTGGGTGGCCTCAAGGAGGAGGTGCCGTACGGGTGGACCGGGCGGGCCCGCGCGGCGATCGGTGAGGTACGCCGCCGCATGCCCGACCTTGACCACCTGATCCGGCGTAACGAGATCTTCCTGGCCCGCACCGTCGGCGTGGGCGTGCTGTCCGCCGCGGACGCCGCCGCGTTCGGCGCGTCCGGGCCGGTGGCCCGGGCCTCCGGGCTCGACCTGGACCTGCGCCGCGACGACCCCTACCTGGCCTACGACGAGCTGGACGTGCCGGTGGTGACCAAGACCGCCGGCGACTGCCACGCCCGTTTCGAGGTGCTGCTCGACCAGGTGTACGCGTCGCTGGACCTCGCCGAGCAGTGCCTCGACCGGGTGGACCAGCTGACCGGGCCGATCAACACGCGGCTACCGAAGGTGCTCAAGGCGCCGGAGGGGCACACGTACGCCTGGACGGAGAACCCGCTCGGCATCAACGGCTACTACCTGGTGTCCCGGGGCGAGAAGACGCCGTGGCGGTTGAAGCTGCGCACCGCCTCGTACGCGAACGTGCAGGCGTTGGCCACCCTGCTCCCCGGCTGCCTGGTCCCGGATCTGATCGCGATCCTCGGCTCGATGTTCTTCGTGGTCGGCGACATCGACAAATGAGCCGAGCCGCCTGACCGGTCACCGCCAGCGGTCAGCGGGTGGCGTGCCGCCGGCACGCGGCACGTCGTCCTGGGGCGGGTATCCGTAGCGCTCGTCGACCCGCCGCCGGCCGGTCCGCTCCGGCGCGGGTTCCGCCTGGTGGCCGCGTTGGCGCGGCGGGCGCCACTCGTCCGGCACCGGCACGCCGCCCACCGGCAGCGCGGGCCGTCCCGGCTCGGCCCGCCGGCCACCGTCGCGGTCGTGGCGGCGCGCCGGCTCGTCCCGGGGGTACGACTCCCGCTCCTCGTAGCGGCCGGCGTCCTCGTACCGGCCGGTGTCCTCGTAGCGGCTGGCGTCCTCGTGGCGGCGCGGCTCCTCGTGGCGGACGGCGGCCCAGCGGTCGGCCATCCGGTACTCGGTGCCGGTGGCGTCGGCGTGCACCTCGGCCCGGCGTTCGCCCACCCGCAGCTCGCGGCCGTTCTCGTCGTCGCGGACGGCGGCCCACCGGTCACCGGCCCGCAGCTGCGACCAGTACTCGCCGGTGTCGTCGGCCCGCAGCGGCGGCCCGGGCTGCGGTGCGGCGGCGCCCGTCCGGTCGCGCTGCTCCGACCAGCCCCGATCGTCCGGGCTGTCCCAGGACTCCGCCGCCGGCCGCTCCGGGATGCGGTGCGACCGGGCCGCCGGGGCAGGCTCGTCGGGCTGGGCGTACCCGTCGCGGCGGCCCGTCCAACCCGGCTCGTCGCCGTACCCGGCTCCGGGGCGCTCCTCCGGCTCGCTCCTCGCTCGCCCGGCCGCGCGGGGGCGCTCGTTCGCGTCGCCGCCCCGGGTCCACTCCTGCGCGGGTGGGGTCCACTGACCGGCGTACCCGCCGCCGTAGCGCCCGGCGGGCTCGGCCGGGCCGCCGTCCACCACTGTGTGTCGGGTGGTGACGTGCACGGTCTCGGTGTGTCGGACCACGCCACCCGGACGGTGCGCCGACTCGGGGCGGTCGTGTTCCCGGGGGCGGGCTGAGCCGTACGCGGTGGCGGCCGGCCGTTCCCCGCCGTACATCCCGGCGGCCGGCGGCTCGGGGGCCTCCCGCGCGTACGCCGGTTCGTCGTCGTCCGGGTGCTCGGTGCGCCCCCACCGGGGCGCGTCGTCGGGGCCGGACACCCGGGCACGGCCGGGCGGCGCGTCACCCTGGACCCGGCTACGGGCCACCGGCGCGTCGTCCACCGGCGGCTCGACGGGAGCCGCCACCCGTGCCCGCCCGGCGCCCGCCGGCTCGACAGCGGGGGCGACGCCGGCGAGGGCGGCACCGCTGGCGTCGAGGCGGCGGCGTACCGCGGCGATCCCCTCCTGGGCCCGTTGCGCCTGGTCGAGAGCCTGGTTACCGCGCTGGGCGGCGGCCACAATCTCGCTACGCAGCTCCCGGCGCAGCTCCTCGATCTCGTCCTGCAGCTCGTCGGTGCGCACCGCGTCGCCCTCGCCGTCGGGGCGCAGCGCGATGGAGAGGCCGATCAGCACCACCGCGAGAATGGCGAGCACCGCGGCGAAGCGCAGCGGCCCGTTGCCGTCGGCCACCAGCAGGATCAGCGCCGCCACCGGCGCGAGAGCGACGCCCGCCCAGAAGAGCATGGTCAGCAGCGATGGTTGACGCCGGGCGTCAGAGGTGGCCGGGGCTGGCATGGATGTGCAGCCTACCCACGATAACCATCGGAGGGAACGGGGTCCCCGGGACGCGCGGACGCCCCCGCCTGGTGGGGTCGGGGGCGTCCTCAGCTCGTGCAAAAAGGGCTCAGCTGGTGGCGAAGGCGCCATCCGAGGAGAAGATCAGGCCCACACTGATCGAACCGTCGCGCAGCCCGCTCTTGGTCAGCGGCCCGCCCTGGTCCAGCGAGGAGAACTTGCCGACCGACAGCCCGTACGTCTTCTCCAGGCCCGGCTTGCAGAACGGACGCTGCTCGCACTCCGGCGGGCCACCCAGCACAGTGGCGCTGCCGGAGCACTTCGCCGCCAACTCGGAGAGGGTCCGCACGCCGTACTTGTCGGCGAAGGCCTTGGTCACCGCGAAGGCGTTCTGGTCCTGCGCGGCGGCCGGGGTGCCGAAGGTGAGGCCGACCTTGTCGCCCTCGGCCTTGAGCGCGGTCACCGTCGTGTTGATGTCCGGCGAGGAGACCGGCTGCGCGTTCTGGCCGTTGGCCTTGGTGTTGAGGAACTCGGCCATGGTCGCCGCGTACTCCGGGACGACCTGGATCTCGCCCTTTTCCAGGGCCGGCGCGTAGAGCTCCCGGTTGCCGATCTGCTGCACCTTGACCTGGTAGCCGGCCGAGGTCAGCACGATCCGGTACAGCTCGCCCAGAATCTGACTCTCGGCGAAGTTGCCGGCACCAACTGTGATGTTGCCACCAGGGCCCTTGGCGATGCCCGCGGTGAGGTTGTTCGCACTGGCGAACTCCTCGGCCGCGACCTTGGGGGTCTTGCGGTCCTCGTTCACCGCCTTGTTGAGCTGGATCAACTTCGGGGTGTCGAGCGTGGCGGAGACCTTGTCCAGTGCGGCGATCAGCTGAGGATTGGCCGCCTTGCTGTTGACCGCCGGAATGACGTTGTCGGAGTTCTGCAGCTTCTTGTCGTCCTGCAGAGCGATGAGCTGCTGCCCGGCCACCGGGGCGCAGCCGGCGCCGGAGGCGCTGGTTGCGGGTGCGTCGGTGCCGGACGAGCCGGCGTCACCGCAGCCGGTGAGGAGCGCTGCCCCGGCGACGGCGCTGACGGCCCCGATCGCCAGACGTGTACGTGCGCGCATGTGCCCGCCTTCCGTGTCCCGGCGCGGCCCGTCCCGGGCCGGCCGCGTGTCCGACGGGCGATCCTGACTGTCGGTCGCCCGCGAATGTCCACCCAACATGCTCCGCACCCGACCGACAACTTGGGATGGACTTCGTCACCCCATCGTCACCGATTGGACGGGAGCGGGTCGCCAGGTCGACCCGGACTCACCCGGACGGGTCAGGCGCTGCCGGTGGCGTCGGCGGCCCGGGGCCGGCCCAGGCGCTGCTGTCCGCGCCGCAGCGGTTTGGGGGTGACAAGCCTTTCGACGCCGCCGAGGACCACCTCGGCCAGCAGCGCGAGCCCGGCCACCAGCACACCGCCGGCGACGATCTGGCCGCCGCCAGCCGCGATACCGATACCGAAGCCGGTCCGGATGATCTGGCCGAGGCCGCCGCCGTTGACGAAGGACGCCAGCGCCGCGGTCGCGATCACCTGAACCGCCGCGGTGCGAAAGCCGGCCGCCAGATAGGGCACCGCGAGCGGCAGCTCCACCCGACGCAGCAGTTGCCCGCCGGACAGACCCATTCCGCGCGCCGCGTCGCGGGCCTCCGGGTCCACCTGCCGCACACCGGTGTACGCGTTGGCCAGCAGCGGCGGCACGGCGAAGACGGCCAGAGCCACCACCACTGGCGTCTTCCCGAAGCCGCTGGCGAAGACCACCGGCAGGATGGTCAGCAGCGCCAGGGTGGGGATGGCGAGGGTGGCGTTGGAGATCAGCACGACGAGGCCGCCGCCTCGGCCGAGGTGCCCCAGCCAGAGCCCGAGCGGCCAGGCCACCAGGCAGCCGAGCGCCACCGCCAGGGCCGAGATCGTCAGGTGCTCACCGAGCCGGTCCAGCATGCCGCCCGGGTTGGTCCAGTTCAGTGGGTCGTTGATCCAGGTGATCGCCTGGCCGACCGGGTTCGCCGCGACGGTCACCGTGCCCTCCGACCGGACCAGGGGGTCACCAGTCGGGCGACCAGGATGAGCAGCAGGTCGAGCACGACCGCGAGTGCCACGCAGAGCAGCGCGGCGGTCATGATCTCGGCCTTGTAGAGGTTGTTCTGGAAGCCCGCGAAGATCAATTGCCCGAGCCCGCCGTGCCCGACCAGCACCCCGACAGTGACCAACGCCACCGTCGAGACGGTCGCCAGCCGTACGCCGGTCACGATGCCCGGCAGCGCCAGCGGCAGGTCGATCCGGAACAGGCGCCTCCACCGGCCGTAACCCATGCCCTCGGCGGCCTCGCGAACCTCCGGGGGAACCTGGTTGAGGCCGGCCACCACGTTGCGCACGATCAGCAGCAGCGCGTAGAGGACCAGCCCGACCAGCACGGTGGTCGCCCCGGTGCCCAGGTAGGGGGCGATGAACGCGAAGAGCGCCAACGACGGGATGGTGTAGACCACCCCGCTGACGGCGAGGATCGGACCGGCGAGCGGACGGACCCAGTACGCCAGCACGGACAACGGCAGGGCGATCAGCACCGCGATCAACACCGCTCGCCCGGTGAGGGAGGCGTGTTCGCGCACCGCGGCGAGGATCGTGTCAGAGTTGTCCCGCACGTACTGCCAGGAGAACCAGGGGTTACCCGGGTCGGCCCGGTAGCTCAGGCGGAAGGACATACGTGGACGTTACCCCGGAGGCTGCCAGCGTGGCCCAATCCCCTCGCGCGGCGTCGATCTCCCTGCAGGGCATCCAGAAGCGCTACCCGAACGGCACCGAGGCGGTCCGGGACCTCAGCCTGGAGGTCCGGGCCGGCGAGCTGGTGGTGCTGATCGGCCCGTCCGGCTGCGGCAAGTCGACAGTGCTGCGGATGATCAACCGCCTGATCGAACCGACCGCCGGCCGCATCACGCTCGGCGACGAGGACGTCACCGACGCCGACCCGGTACGACTACGCCGTCGAATCGGCTACGTGATCCAGAACGTCGGCCTCTTTCCACACCAGACGGTGCGGACCAACGTGGCCACAGTGCCGGGCCTGCTCCGCTGGCCCAAGGGCCAGACCCGGGCCCGGGTCGACGAGCTGCTCGACCTGGTCGGGCTGGACCCGGCCGAGTTCGGCGGTCGCTACCCGCACGAGCTGTCGGGAGGCCAGCGGCAGCGGGTCGGGGTGGCCCGCGCGCTCGCCGCCGACCCGGTGGTGCTGCTGATGGACGAGCCGTTCTCGGCCGTCGACCCGATCGTCCGGGCCCGCCTCCAGGAGGAGTTCCTGCGCCTGCAGGCCGAGGTGCGCAAGACGATCGTGCTGGTCACCCACGACCTCGACGAGGCGGTCCGGCTCGGTGACCGGATCGCGGTGCTCTCCGCAGGCGGGCACCTGGAGCAGTACGACACGCCGGCCGCACTGCTCGGCGCACCCGCCACTCCGTTCGTACGCGAGTTCGTCGGCGCCGACCGGGGCATCCGCCGGCTGGCGGTCACCCCGATCGACCGGGAGGCGCTGGAGCCGGTGCCCGAGAACGCCGCACCGGACCTGCCCACCGTCGCCGTGGACGGCTCCGCGTACGACGCGTTGGCGGTCCTGCTCACCTCGGGCCGGGACCGGCTCCTGGTGACCGACGCCGGCCGGCCGGTGGGCGCGCTGACCCGACAGCGACTCCTCGACCTCGGCCGCCCGGCCAGCTGACCAGGCCCGGTCGAGTCAGGCGCGACCGCCACGCCCGGCCCCGCCCCGGGCGGGTCAGGCGCGACCGCCGAGGCTGGCGATGCCGATGATCCACCCGGTGAGGAAGCCGTAACCGGCACCGGTGCTGGCGTCCTGCAGGGCCCCCAGCAGCGACGGTGCCGGGCCGAGCAGCGCCGCCAGCACGGCGGCCAACCCGCCGGCCAGCACGTAAGCGGCCCAGCCGGAGAAGAACTGGCTGACCGGGCCGGGCACCCGGGCGACCTGGGCGGCGGGCAGCAGGTAGAGCAGGGCCACCGCGAGAACCACCAGTAGCACGGCCCGCAGGTCGGCGGCGAACAACCCCCCGGCCTGCCCGTCCGCGTCCAGCCGCCAGGCCGGCCAGGCGAGCAGGCGGCCGTAGAAGGCGCCGGCCGACTCCGGGTCGTTCAGGGTGCCGGCCCAGCGGGTGTACGCCGGGCTGCCGCAGATGCCGACCAGCAGCAACACGGCGAGCGCGCCGGTGCCGGCGGCCGTGCCGTAACGGCTGACCGGGCCGGAGCGGTGGATGAGCGACGCGATCCGCCCAGGCCCAGGCCCCGAACCGGTGGCTCGGGCCGACCTGGGCCGCCCCGAGCGGCTCAGTGCTTCATCAGGTAGTCGATGAAGGCGGCCCGCAGCAGCGGCGCCGCCTCCTCGTAGCCGTGACCGGTCAACTCCCGCCACAGCGCGTTGGCCTCGTCGATCGTCGGGCCGATCGAGTTGGGTGCGCCGTCCAGCACCGTGGCCTCGTCCGCGTTCGGCAGGTGGCGCAGCACCGACCAGTAGAAGCCCACGTCCCGACGCTCCCGGGCCCGGGCGAACGCCCGCTCCCGCAGCTCCTCGGTGGACAGCGCGTCAAGCTCCTCGAACGAGGTTCCGCCCGGGGTGGCGGCAGGTGTGTCGGTCATGTCGCCGAGCCTAACGGTCGAGATCAGCTCCGGCTCGGCGGACGCGACGCGGCTCACCGCTGGTCGGTGTCCCACCGCCGCGGGCTGTCCTCCCACCGCGGATCCCGCCACGGGTCGACAGGTTGGGGCGCGGCCTGGGTCGGCAGCGTGGGAGGCCAGTTGTCGACGGACTGCGGCTGCGGCATCGTCCAGCCCGAGCTGATCGTGCCGTCGCTGACCGGCTCGGGCCGCTCGGAGCTGCCCGGCCGGGGCCGCCCGAGCGTCTCGACCAGCCGGGTGGCCAGCAGCCCGACGCCGAGCGCCGCCCCGCCGACAACCCAGTTGCTCAGCGTCCACCCGCGCTCCGGCGCGTACACCTGGAAGACGGTGACCAGGCCGACCGCCAGCAACGTGCCGAACACGCCGCCCCGGCGACCGTACGCGCTGGTGCCGGCGAGCAGGGCCACGCCGATCGCCAGCACCGTCCAGTCCAGCCCCGAGGTGGGCGCCACCGGCCCAGGATCGTTGGCGGCGAGCAGCACGCCGGCGAGAGCGGCCAGCACCGTGGAGACGACGAGCGCGACGGCGGTCACCGCGCCGGCCACCGCGCCCCGCCGACGGGCCGGATCGGCGATCGGTCGGTACCGGCCGACGAGCCGGCGGATCGCCCGGACCGCGCCGAACAGCCCGCCGAGGACGGCCACCGCCGCGAAGCCGGCGAAGAGGTAACCGGCGCTGCTGGTGGGGTCGTAGTCGCCCTGCACCAGCACCGGGGCCGAACGACGTTCGATGTACACCACCACCGCGGCGGCGCCGGCCAGGCTGGCGGCCCAGCCCGGCACGTGCAGCGCCACCACGGCCAGCGCCAGCACGAGCCCGCCCACCGCGGCGACCGCCACGGCCGGGCCGATCGACGCCGGCAGGCCCCGATCACCCTGCTCGGCGTAGTGCAGGGCGGCCGCGACCGCGATCGGCCCGACGGCCAGGTTCGGTGCTGCCGCACGCAGGCTCAGCCCGGCGGCCAGGGCGAGCAACCCCAACCCGACCGCGTCGATCAGCAGCGTGCGCAGGTTGTCGTCGCGCACGGCACCCGGATCCTCCTGCCAGAGCAGCCAGCTCACGACAGCCAGCCCGGCCAGCAGCAGCAGCTCCCACCCCAGGTGCACGCCGATCCGGTCCCGGCCGGGCTCGCCCTGGGTGGGGTCGTCGAAGACGTTCTGCAGTACGGCGGCCGGCACCCCCGACGAGGGTTCGGCCGACCGGTCCCGGTCCGCTTCTTCGTACCCCATGACGCCGCCTCCCCAGTGCCCGACCGTCCCAGTCCGGCGCGCGGACGGACCCCGGGCGGCCCTTGCTCTCCGATCGCAGGCACCGTACCCGCGCCCGCAGCCGGGCGTAACCCCCTGCTCAGCGCTGGCCGGGGCGGCTCTCCCGTGGGTCCTGCTCGCGCTCGTCGTCCGGGCGTTCCGGCACCCGGCAGGAGCGCTCCAGCCAGAGCGCGGCACCGACCAGCGCCAGTGCGGCGAGCAGGCCACCACCGGCGGCGGGTCGATCGTCCAGGGCGGCGCGGGTGGTCTCCACGAAGAGCCAGCCGGTGAGCCCCGCGTAGAAGCCCGCGAAGATCGCCGCGGCCAGGGCCGACGCCTTGGCCAGCGCCACGAAGCGGGCAACCATCAGCGGGTTGACCGGGTCCCGGCCGGGCTTGCGCTCGATCCGACCCCGGGTGTTGATCGCGGCGTACGCCTCCAGCACGGCGAGCCCGGCCAGCGTCACCACCGGCAGCCAGGGAAGACGGGGGATGCCGCTGTAGTAGAGGGTGCTGATCAGCAGCCAGGACACCGCCGCCGCGGCCAGCCCGGCCACGACCAGCGTCGAGATCCGGGTGGGGCCCATCCGGGACCCGTCCGGGCCCGACCCGCGGGGTGGGGGCTTCGCCTGCGTCATGCCGGCTGGTTCCGCTCGGTCATGCCGTCGACTCTAACGCCAACTCCGGCCGGGGACGCAGTTCCAACGCCTCGTCCGCCGCGGGGCCGCTGGTCAGCAGGTCGGTCAGCCAGCCGTGACCGGGCAGCCGACCGTACGGCTGGATGTCGATCCACGGACGCAGCACGAAGGCGCGTAGGTGCGCCCGGGGGTGCGGCAGGGTCAACTCCGGGTCGTCGCTGAGCACCGGCTCGTCGTCGTCGCCCCAGACGGCGATCACGTCCACGTCGAGGGTGCGCGGCCCGAACCGCCGCTGCGGGTCACGGACCCGGCCGGCCGCGCGCTCCGCGTCGCGGGCCCGCTCCAGCCAGTCGCGCGGGGTCGCGCTCTCGTCCTGGGCGAGCACCACCGCGTTGAGGTACGCCGGCTGGTCGGTGTCGCCCCACGGTGGAGTCTCGTACACCCCGGAGAGCACGAGCACCGCGTCGCCGAGGGTGGCGACGGCCGTGCGCAGGTGCGCCAGGCGGTCGCCCAGGTTGCTGCCGAGCGAGAGGACGGCCCGGGTCACCGCGTACGCGTCCGGGTCATGGTGACTGCCACGTCGGTGAAGGTGTGCGGCACCGGAGCCTCCGGTTTGTGCACGGTGATCGTCGCGGCGTCGACCCGTTCGTCGGCCAGGCAGACCGCGAGGAGCCGGTCGGCGAGGGTCTCGATCAGGTTGACCGGCTCGCCGGTCACCACAGCGACCAGGCGTTCGGCCAGTTCGCCGTAGTGCACCGTGGCGGCGACGTCGTCGCTGGCGGCGGCCGGGCCGAGATCCAACTCCAGGACGGCGTCGACAACGAAGTCCTGCCCCTGTACGCGTTCGAAGTCGTACACCCCGTGTCGACCGCGCGCCCGCAGGCCGGTCAGCTGGATCCGGTCCGTCGTCATCGCCGTACCTCATGCTCGTGATCGTGGTGCGCTCGATTTCTGTCCTGCGGCACGGCCAGGCGCGGGCTGCCGGTCGCGGCCCAGACGGCGAGCGCGTCGGCGGTGGCCTGCACGTCGTGCACGCGTACGCCCCAGGCGCCGGCGGCGACCGCCAGCACGCTGGTGGCCACGGTGGCCGCCTCCCGCTGGGCGGTCGGTCGCGGCGTGCCGTCCAGACCGGCGAGCAACCCGCCGAGGTACGACTTGCGGCTGGCCCCGAACAGCAGTGGGTAGCCGAGATCCAGCAGCTCCGGCAGGCGGGCGCTGAGCTCCCAGTTGTGCGCGGCCGTCTTGGCGAAGCCGAGCCCGGGGTCGACGATGAGGCGGTCGGCGGCCACCCCGGTGGCCAGCGCCGCGTCGATCCGTTGGGCCAACTCGGCCCGGACCTCGGCCACCACGTCGGTGTAGGTGGCCAGCTCGCGCATCGCCCGGGAGTGCCCGCGCCAGTGCATCAGCACCCACGGGCAGTGCGCGTCGCGGACCACGCGGGCCATGTCCGCGTCGGCCAGGCCACCGGAGACGTCGTTGACCACCGCCGCGCCGGCGGCCAGAGCGGCCTCCGCCACCCGGGCACGGCTGGTGTCGATGCTGACCGTCACGCCGGCGGCGGTGAGCTCGCGGATGACCGGCAACACCCGCTCCGCCTCGGTCGCGGCGTCGATCCGCTCGGCGCCTGGACGGGTCGACTCGCCGCCGATGTCGACCAGGTGCGCACCGGCGTCGCGCAGACGGACGCCGTGTCCGACGGCCGCGTCCAGGTCGGCGTACCGTCCGCCGTCGGAGAAGGAATCCGGTGTGACGTTGAGGACGCCCATCACCACCGGGCCCGAAGCCCGCACCAGATCGGTCACGACTAGACGGTACCGGTCGCGGCAGCGGCCCCCAGCAACCCGGGTCGGCCCCGCACCACCGCCCCTGACGTGCCGGTTAGAACAGGTGTACGATCGGTCATCCGGGCAGTAACGGGCAGCCCCTTCGCGGCTTGTCGCAATCCGGGGCGGCCCGTACGCTTTGGAATTGGCCAGCATCGAGATGGCGAAGCTTGGAGGGAGGGCCGAAGCGGGGGAAAACCGCCCAAACCTCGCCACCCTCCGTGGTGAGTAACGAACACAGGGTCAAGAACGCCATGCCCTGTGGAGCACTTTTCCCGCCAGGCTTGCCTATTGCACCGCCGCGGCACCGCCGGCCGCGCTATGGGGAGGTTCCAGTGATCGCCTTCGAGCTCATGGAGACGGCGTCGTCAGGCGTCGCCCACGCGCTCTCCACCCTGGCGTCGACTCCGCTCGCGGAGCCGGCCCCGAAGGGGATCGACACCAACAGTGTCGTCACCTTCTTCGCCAGCAAGATCGCGCCGATCCTGCTCGCCGTCCTGGGCGTCATCTTCATCGGCCGTGCCAGCCGGGGCGAGATCTCCAAGGTGCTGACCAGTTCTGCGATCGCCATCGTCGGGCTCGCCTTCATCGCCGGCGCGGCAACACTCTTCTTCGTCGGTGATTACCTGATCGACCTGATCTTCGAATAGGCGCGTTCACCAGATGCGGCTGCGCACCGACGACGACATCTACCGGGCCCGCCTGGTCTACCTCGGGCCGCCCGGCTACACCCTTCCGGTCCACCTGCCCTACGCCCAGTACGGGCTCTTCATGCTGCTGGTCCCCCTCTACATGTTCATCCACTGGCTGTTCACGTTGACGGTCGAGCTCTTCCCAGCCTGGGAGATCGCGCTCGCCATCGTGACCACGTCGTTCATCTTCCGGCACGTCGACCCCGATCGGCCGGCGCGGGTGGTCATCCGCACCGCGCTCACCGACTGGCGGCGTACCCGGGAGCCGGCGGTCGAGCAGCGCGATCCGCGCCTGGTCGGCAGCCGGATCAGGATTCGGGAGGAGCTGGCATGACCGGACGTACGTCGAACGGTCCGTCGCAGGACGCGGGCAGGGGCCTGCCGACGGTCGCTGAGGCGGTCGCATGAGCCGCTCTTCCACGCCGGGTTCCCCGGCCGGCCGCCCAGGCGCGCCGACCGGTCACCGTGCGCACTCATTCGACTACACCGAGGACGAGGACGAGGTCGCCCTCGACCCTGCCCTTGTGACGTCGCCCGGCCACGGTGCCGTCGGTGTGTTCCAGGCGCCCCGACCGGTCCCCCGCCGGACGCCGCCCGCCGAGCCCACCGCCGTGTCGGCCGGCGAGAACGCCGACATCGACTCCCCCTTCCTGGACCTCTTCGGCGGCAGTGGGCGGCCCGGCACGGCACGAGCCGTCACGGCCGGCCCGAGCACCCGCGAGCAGCCGGCGATCCCGCATCAGCCGCCCCCCACCGCCAGCCCGGCACCAGCCCGCGCGGTTCCCGAACTGGAGCCCCCGTGGACGCCCGCCGACCAGCCGGGCAGAGGTGGCCGACCCGTCGAGCCGCGGCACGGCGGTGGCCACCCGACCAGCGAGTCCCGGGTGCCGCATCAGGCCGGCGACCGACGACCGATGCTGCGTCCGCCGGACGAGCCCGAGGCGTCCACCGGCCGTGGCCCGGCGGCGACCACCGGCCCCGCCGGCCGGGCAGCCGGCACCCTGCCGAGCAGCCGACCAACTGCAGCACCAGCGGCCCAACCGGCCCGGCCCACGGCACCGATCGAGCAGCCGGCCGGCATCACCGCCGCGGACCGGCCAGCTCTGGAGCGCACGGCGCGCCGGGCCACCGACCCGGACCGGCCCAGGGGCACCGGCACCGAGCCCACCGGCAGGGAAATCGCCCCGTCCCGCCAGCGCGCCGCGAGCCGATCAGACCGACCGGTCAAGCCGACCCGGGTTCGCGCTCCGAAGATCAAATTCGGGGATCGGGATCCGTCCGTCGAGTTGGCCATCACCGAGATCGCCGGTCACCTGACCTTCACACCGAACACCGTCACCGCCTGGTACTGGCTGCCCGAGGTCCGCTGGGCGTTCCGGCCGGACGCCGAACGCGAGGCGCTGCTGTCGGCGATCTCCGAGCAGTACGCCGGCCTGGCCGGCTTCCGACTGCACCTGCGCCGCACCACCCGGCCGTTCCCCGCCGACGAGTGGGCGCGCACGATCGACACGCACACCTCGGCGCCGCTGCCCGACGTACCCGGCACCACCGGCTGGGCCGATCACCTGGTCGCCGCCCAACGGCACCTGATGGCGGTCAACCACGCGGAGGGGCAGACCTACCTGGGTGTCACCTTCGCCCGCCGTTCCCTCGGCGACTCGCTCACCGAGCGGCTGCTGCGCACCTTCGGCCGGGGCACCGCCGATGGCGAACGCCGCAAGCTGGGCCGCACCGTGGAGCAGTTCGACGAGGTGCTCGGCGCGTTCGGCATGCGCGGCCGGCGGGTCACCGCCCAGGAGCTGGAGTGGCTGCTCTACCGCTCGGTGGCGCTGTGCATGTCGCCGCCGAGCACCCTCTCCCCGGTCACCGACGGGCGTTGGGAGCGCGGCGACCTGCTCGCCATGACCGAGCAGGTCGAGCGCTACCGCACCCCGTACGGCTCGACGGTCAAGCTGGTCAACCGGATGACCGGCGAGGAACGGCACGTGGCCGTGCTCGCCGTCGGCCGGATGGAGCCGCTGGAGATCCCGGAACGGCACGAGCCGTGGCTGCACTTCCACGAGCGGCTGCCCTGGCCGATGGAAATCTCCACCCGCGTCGACATCCTCGGCTCCGGCGACTCCTTCCGCAATCTCGAACACCGCCTGCGGATGATCCGCTCGCAACAACTCGACTACGCCGAGCACGGCATCGACGCGCCCCCGGAGCTGGAACGACTCGCCAAGCGCGCCCTGGTGATCGGCGACGAGATGACCACCGGACTGCCCGTCGACTCGGCCCGTGCGCACGGCTGGCACCGGATCGCGGTCGGCGGACGGACCAGAGAGGAATGCCTGGAGCGGGCCCGCCGGCTCATCCAGCTCTATTCCCGGGAGCTGCGCATCTCGCTGCAGCACCCGAAGAACCAGGACTGGCTGGCCCGCGAGTTCATCCCGGGCGAGCCGATCGCCAACACCGGCTACGTCCGGCGCATGCCGGTGCCGCTGCTGGCCGCCGCGCTCCCCCAGGCCGCCTCGAACGTGGGCGACCGGCGGGGCGACCTGATCGGCCGGACCGCCGGCACCTGCCGCCGCCCGGTCTTCCTCGACCTGCACTTCCCCATGGAGGTCCGGGAACGCTCCGGGCTCGCGGTCTTCGTCGCCGAACCGGGCGGTGGCAAGTCGACCCTGCTCGGCGCCCTCGGCTACCTGGCTGCCCGCCGAGGTGTCCAGGTGACCCTGCTCGACCCGTCCGGGCCGCTGGCCCGCCTCTGCGCGATGCCCGAACTGCGGCCGTACTCCCGGGTGTTGAACCTGACCGGCTCGGAGCACGGCACCCTGGCGCCCTACTCGCTCATCCCGACGCCGCTGCGCAGCGAGTTCGGCACCGGAGCCGCCGGCGACCGGGAGTTCGAGATCGCGGTCTCCAACGCACGAGCCGAGCGGCGGATGCTGGTCCAGGACATCTGCATGATGCTCGTCCCGCCGCAGGTGGCCAGGGAGGCGTCGACCGCCACCCTCTTCCGGCACGCCGTCCGCCAGGTTCCCGCCGAGGAGACCTCCACCCTGGACGACGTGGTGAGCTGCCTCGGGCGGCTCGACGACGACGCAGGCAAGGAGTTGGCCAACCTCCTGCTGGACACCGCCGAGATGCCACTGGCCATGCTCTTCTTCGGCCGACCACCGGAAGGTCTGCTCGGCGCCGACGCGGCACTCACCGTGATCACCATGGCCGGGCTACGGCTGCCCGACCTCAAGATCGAACGGGAGTACTGGTCGGCCGAGGAGGCGCTCGCCCTGCCGATGCTGCACACCGCGCACCGGCTCGCAGTGCGGCGCTGCTACGGCGGCTCGATGTCGTCCCGCAAGCTCGTCGGCCTCGACGAGGCGCACTTCATGGAGGGCTGGCGGTCCGGACGGTCATTCCTGGTCCGGCTCGCCCGCGACTCCCGCAAGTGGAACCTGGCCGCGCTGGTCGCCTCCCAGAACCCCCGCGACATCCTCGGCCTCGACGTGCAGAATCTCGTCTCCACCGTCTTCGTCGGCCGCATCGCCGAGGACGCCGAGATCGCCTCCGAAGCCCTGCGGCTGCTGCGAGTGCCGGTGAACGACGGGTACGAGGCCACACTCGCCTCGCTCTCCGCCGCCGACACCAACTCGGCCTCCCGCCTCGGCTTCCGCGAGTTCGTGATGCGCGACGTCGACGGCCGCGTGCAGAAGGTCCGCGTCGACGTGTCGTACGTCGAAGGACTGCTGGACCACCTCGACACGACGCCCGCCGCGATCGCCGCAGCGGCCGGAGTCCTGCCGAGCATCCCCCTGCCGGATCTGGAGGCGTGACATGGCTAGGGCCTGGGTCAGGGTTCTCGGTCGAGCCGAGGCAGAGTCCCGTGACCCAGTCCCTGCGGTCCGGGCCAGGACCGTGTCGTTCCTGCTCGCCCTTGGCGTACTGGCCGGGGCCACCCTCACCTGGCCGCTGATCGGCGCCGAGGCCGCAGCCGCCGCACCGCCCGCCCCCGCCCAGGCCCGCGCCGACCTTTGCACGACCCCCGAATGGCAGGCCGACTTTCGCGCCTGCGTGGGGAAGCTGGAAGCGGTCGCCGACGACCAGGTCAGTTGCCGCAACGCACCGACACCGAGTACGCCGGACTCCGGGCTCGCCGGCTGGTTCGCCGCCGCGCCTCCAACCGAGGCAGCGAATGGAGTAACTGGTCGGTACAGCCTTTATGGCTACGGGGGTTATAGCTACATCACCTACGACGTCGGTGGTTGCGCCTCGAGTGTGCTCCATCCGGACTACAAGTTCACCACGACGATCGCCAATGGCGAGTTCATGGCCGCCACGGCGATCATCGGCGCATCAAATGCGCTCAGAGAGCGCGCCTGGGACCCCGGTTCGATGTGGGGTTGGGCTGACCCGCTTGTCGAGCAGGCGACCAAGGCCGTGTACCAGAAGGTGTTCAGTGTCTTCGGCATCGTCACCCTGTGCGTGGTGGGACTTTACCTACTTTGGCGGTCCCGCCAGTCAGACATGAGCAACGCGATGACCACCGCGGGCTGGGCACTGCTGGTGATGGTCGCGGTCACGGCACTGGCCGCTTGGCCGGTCAAGTCAGCGAACATCGCCGACGGTGCACTTGTCACCAGCCTCGGAGTGGTGCATGACGCCGTCGGGCCGCAGGCGAAGGAACCGGACCCGGGGCGTTGCATCGATCCTGCCCGATGCAAGGACCTGCGAGCCCCTGCCGTCCGAGCCAGCGACACCGCTACCGAGACAATGCTCTACCGGAACTGGCTCCGGGGCGTACTAGGTTCAGCAGAGAGCGAGACCGCGCTCAAATACGGCCCCGCACTTTACGATGCAAAATCTCTGACGTGGGGTGAGGCCAAGTCGATGCGCGCCAGCTCGGCGGCCCGAGACGCGACGATCAAGGCCAAGCAGCAGCAGTGGGCCCGGGTGGCGCAGCAGATCAAGACCGAAGATCCAGAGGCGTACGAATACCTTCAAGGTGTACGCGATATGGACCGGATCGGCGCAGGGTTCATCGCCGTGCTCGCGGCCCTACTGTTTGCGATGTTCGACCTGACCGCGTCGCTACTGGTCCTGCTGGGTTTCCTGATCTTTCGGTGGGCGGTGATCGCGGCACCCATCCTGGGCACCATCGGTCTACTGCGGCCGGCCAGCGCAGGTCTGCGGCGGCTGGCGAACGCGGTGGTCGCCGCGCTGTTCAACATCGCCATCTTCGGCACCGGGGCCGCCATCTACCTGTTCGCCGTCGACCTGATCATGAATACCTCAACCATGCCGGGTTGGCTCCAGGTGGTGCTGGTCTGGCTCTGCGGGGTCGTCGGATGGCTGCTGCTGCGGCCGTACCGGCGGATCACCCAACTCGGCGGCAAGGACAGCAGCGAAGCGGTCAGTTCGGCCGGATCCTGGCACCGCCGGTTCTTCCGCGACATGCGGACCGCCGCTCGGCTGGACGTGGCCGAGCCAGGCGGCACCGCCGAGCCGGTGGGCGGACGCCGACTGTCGCCCGACGCAACGCAGACCCGGCTACGTCCGGAGGCGCGGCGCGAGGACCCGGTGCCGACCGCTGGGGCCGAGGGTCGACGCGCCGACGCCGCGCGCCCGGACGGTCGAGAACGGCCCGACGAGACGCCGGCGGAGGAGGGCAAAGGTCGGAGTCGCCCGGTCGCCCCGCAGCCCCGACGCCGACAGCCGGCGACCTGGACCGAGCCGGATGTACCGGCTGAGAACCCGTCGTTCGTGGTCTACCGCCCGGGCTCCACGGAGCGGGCACCGGATCGCACCGGACCTCGGGTGCGCTCAGAGGCGAGGTGACGGTCATGCGACGGGCGCTGGAATTTCTTTTCACCCGGGCGCTGCGGTCCCGGCTGGGCGTTGCGCTGGTGATCGGGGTGGTGGTCGTCGGCGTGCTCGGCGCGGCCCGACTGATCTCCACGCCGACCGATTCAGCGGATGGTTTGAGTAGCCGCCCGGATGGGCCGATCATCACAGTGGACCCGACGGCCGGCAACGACGGTCTACTCAACAGCTCGGCCCCGCCGGCACCCGTCACGTCGCCCGGCGCCCGCACGCCCGAGCAGACCGCCGACCGCTTCGCCAAGGCCTGGCTGGGCCGTCCCGGAATGACCAGCGAAGAGTGGCAGGCTGGCCTACGGCCACTCTCAACACCGGCGCTGACAGAGAAGTTGGCCGGCGCCGAGCCCGAGAGCGTGCCCGCCGAGAAGGTCACCGGTCCGCCAACGATGCGAGAGCGGACCGAGACGTTCGTCGAACTGCTACTCCCCCTTGATACTGGCGGGCTCCGGTTGGAGCTGGTCACCTCCGACGATGGTTGGCTGGTCGACGTTCTGGACTGGGAGCGGCCATGAACGACGTTGATGGCGCCAAGACCCGCCGCGGGCCCCTCCGGCTCGGTGTGGTCGCCGCGGTGCTCACCGGAATGCTGCTCCTGCTCTGCTGTACCGGCGGCACCGCGGCGTTCTTCCTCACCGGGCTCGGCGGCGACGCCGAGAACGGCGATGTTTTGGCAGGCAGGGAGTGCGGGCCGGTCCGCGCGGTGAACATCGCGGGCAAGCTGCCGCGGTTCACCGAGTACGGCGACACCCAGATCCGCAATGCCGCGATCATCATCAAGGTCGGTCAGGACATGGGCGTGCCCTCCCGCGGCTGGGTGGTCGCCCTCGCCACCGCGATGCAGGAGTCCGCCCTACGCAACCTGGCGAACAGCGGCGTACCCGAGTCCCTGGCCCTGCCGCACGAGGGCGTCGGCGCGGACCACGACTCGCTCGGCCTGTTCCAGCAGCGGCCGGGGTGGGGCACTGTCGCCGAGCGGCTGAACCCCGCGTACGCGGCGCGCAAGTTCTACGAGAAGCTCGTCAAGGTTGGGAGCTGGCAACGCCGACCGCTGACAGTGGTCGCGCAGCGGGTGCAGGTCAGCGCATACCCGGACGCGTACGCCAAACACGAAGAGGTAGCCAGCCGGATCGTGGACGCGCTGGCCGGGGGCGCGGCCCGCACCGTCGAGATCAACGGCAAGGCGGTGTGCAACGCGGCCGAGCGCGGCCAGATCGCCGCCTCCGGCTGGACCGCGCCGATCCCCGGCAGAGTCGGCTCCGGTTTCCGCACCACCAGCCGACCCGGCCACGACGGAGTCGACATAGGCGCGGCCAAGGGCACCGAGATCCGCGCGGCAGCGACCGGTCGGGTGTTGGTTTCGACCTGCGACGAGGACCACCGTGGCCGACAGGACTGCAACGTGGACGGGTTCCCGGGCAAGGGGGGCTGCGGCTGGTTCGTCGACCTGCTGCACGCCGGTGGCTACATCACCCGGTACTGCCACATGGTGGTCCAGCCCTTCGTCAAGAAGGATCAGACCGTGACGGCCGGTCAGGTGATCGGCAAGGTCGGCAGCAGTGGCAACTCCTCCGGTCCGCATCTGCATTTCGAGGTGCACCTGCAAAACAACCGCAACGCGTCCGGCGCGGTGAACCCGGTCCCGTTCATGCGCGAGCGGGGTGCTCCGCTGCGCGCCGCTGAGTGAGGCCACCACGGGTATGACCGGACCATTACCTGACCCGTTCGCCGACCAGCCCGACTGGGCACCGCAACCACCGAGACCGCTGGCAATCGTCCCCGCGACCGAGCGGGTCGAGCTACGCGGGCGACGGGTGCTGGTCGGCCTGCCCGGGATGGGTTGGCGCGGCGACCTGCGCGCGGACGACCGGGTGATGCAGAGCGCCCGGACCTACGTGCCGGTGATCCCCGAGCACGAGTGGTACCGGGCCGAAGCTGACCAGGTCGAGGTGTTCGCGCCGTTGGTGCCGGTCGAGCGGGTCTGGGTGGAGACCGTCGGCAGCCGACCGGGGATGGACGGCACCCGGGACACCGGCATCCGGTTGGTCTCGCTGGACGGCCCGGCACACCGGCCCCCCACACCGGTCTTCGAAGCGGACGCGGTCACCGGCCGGCGAGTGGTCCACGTCGAGGGCGGCCTGGAGCACCGTGACCTTCGAGCCGTCACGGAAACCTACTCGGGCGCCGAAGGGGACATCTGCGTGCGAATCACACCCGAGGTGGAGTGGTACCGCTGGGCCTGGCGCGGCCAGTCACCCACCACCCTGGAAGTGCCAGTCCATCTGTTGTGGATTGAGTGAGAGTCAACTAATTCTGGCGCCAGCACATACACGCCAACCGTCCCGGTTGTTCAAATCGAACTGCCACGTGTCTGCCAAGCTCTGATGAACGCCGTCAATTGCGGCGCTCTGCCGAATGACAGCGATCACAGTGGCATCGGTACCGACAGTCTCTGTAACGACGACGTCTTCGATGTTGATCGAGAAAGAGACGCCCAGCTCCTGCTCCCGTCCGGCAACGTCCGCAGCAAACCCATCGACCGAGGGGACAGCACCATCGCAGGTAAACAACTTCGCTCGGTTCGGTTCGCGGGAAACGAGCGTCGCCTGAAGGTAATTGATCACCGCGACGTCTGGTGTGCTGCGGTCCGGGGTTGAGGCGCGGGTGTACCACACATAGGCCGTTGCGACCCCGCCGAGGAGGAGCAGGGCGAGTACGCCAGCGACGACAGTCAGCACCGTCCGCATCCGGCGGCGTGGCGGCTGCGGTGTCGGCGGCGCCGGGGCGGGCGGCAGCTGCTCGGACGGTGTCCGCTGGGCCGGTACGCGGGAGACCTGGGAACCGGCGGGGGGCTGCACTGATTCCACCTCCTGAAGTTATCGGCTGGACGCTCCGGAGCCAATGCCTCAGATCAAGCGGATCGTGACGGACCCCTCCCCACCGGTGAGATCCACGACAACACCGGCGCAGCGCCGAGGCACCTCCCGGAGGTGCGCCCTCGGCTGGGATACCGTCTCTGCTTGGGGAGGGGTTGCCAACCTCGGGTAGAGGGGGTGGACGCGGTGGCCGGTCCGAAGGCTCGTACGAACCGCGCCGCAGCCCTGCATCGTCGGGCGGCGGCGGTCGCGACCGCTGCTGCCGGGATCCTGGACGAGACGCGGCCGGCTCCGGCCGATCAGCGCCGTCAGTACGAGGTGGCCGACCGGTTGCGGACGGCTGCGGCCGTACTGGCTCCGGGTTGGGCCGGCGCGGCATTGGACTCACTCACCGTGGACTCGCCGGCGGGTGATGGCCCGCCGCAGTTCGTTCGGGTCGGCACCGCGGCACCGTTGGACGATGCTCGTTTCCCCGCGTTGGTGCCACTTGTCGGCACCGGTCACCTCAGTGTGGACGCTGACGCGCGGGAGCCGCGGGTGGCCGGGTTGCTCCGGGCCGTACTCCTGCGGTTGTTGGGTGCGGCACCGGCGGGTGCCCTGTTGGTTCGCGCGGTGGATGCCACCGGTGCGGTGCTGACGCCGTTCGGGGCGCTCGCTGATGCTGGTCTGTTGCCGCCGCCGGCGGTGGACGTGGCGGGTCTGCGGGCGGTGCTGACCGAGGCGGAGCAGTGGGTCGCGCCGGGGGCGAGCGGGCGGCGCCGTCACGATCGGACGTTGTTGCTGGTGGTGGCCGCGCTACCGGAGTCGACGGGTCCGAGCGGTCTGGCCCGCATCGAGACGTTGGCCGAGCAGGGGCCGGCCGCTGGGCTGCACCTGGTGGTGGCGGGTTGGCCTCCCGCCGGCCCGTATTCGGCCCGGGCGCCGCTGCCGCACGCCACGCCGTTGGCGCTGCGTAATGCGTACGCGCTGCTGGGTGACCCGCCGGGGGCGTCGTTCGCCGGGCCGGGCGCCGATCCGCCGGGCGGTTTGAACTCGCCGGTCTTCGTCGAGTCGGATCCACCGGCCGAGCTGGTCGACGCGGTGTGTCGGCGGCTCGCCGAGCAGGTGGAGGCGGGTTCCCGGTTGGCGTTGGGTGCTCTGCTGCCGCCGACGGGCGAGCGACTGTGGGAGTCGGATTCCGCCGACGGGTTGACCACGACCGTCGGCGATGCCGGAGGCCGGCCGGTGCCGCTGGGTTTCACCGAGTTGACCCCGCACTGGCTGGTGAATGGCCGGTCCGCAGCTGGCCGCGCGGCGTTCCTGACCACCGCGCTGCTCGGTCTGGCGGCCCGGTACGGCCCGGATGACCTGGCGTTCTACCTGGCGGATCTCGGCGACGGCGAGTCCTTCGTGGAGTTTTTGCAGACCGAACGGGACCGGTCGTGGGTTCCGCAGGTGCGCGCGGCCGCGATGGCCGCCGACCGGGAGTACGTCCGGGATCTGTTGGACCAGTTGACCGCCGAGGTTCAGCGCCGAACGGAGGCGGGTGCCCGGGCCGGGGGGCAGCGCTTCGCTGAGTTGCGTCAGCACCAGCCGCTGCCGCGGATCGTCTGTGTGTTGGACAATGTGCCGCTGCTCTTCGCCGAGCGGGACCGGCTGGCCGCCGAGGTGGCCGCCCAGCTGGACGGGCTGGCCCGGGCCGGTCGGGCGTACGGCGTGCACCTGGTTTTGGCGGGCGCGGGCGAGTTGGGGCTGAGCACCCGTGCGGATGCTGGTCATCGCGACTCGGTGCTCGGGCAGTTTCCGGTGCGCGTGGCGCTGCCGGGTGGCAGTCCGGTGTTGGAGCCGACGAACGATTCGGCGGCCGGTCTGCCGGTGGGCAACGCGGTGGTGAACACGGCCGGGGGGCTCGGCGGCCCTCGGGGTGCGATCCGGGGTCATGAACGGTTGATCCGTCACCCGGATCCGCTGGATCATCCGGAGGTCGTGGAGCGGCTGCGGCACGAGTTGTGGGCGGCCCGGCCGGCCGGGTCGGTGCCGCCGGTGGTCTTCGCGGGTTACGCCCGGCCGCTGCTGGGCAATGATCCGCGCCACCGGGCGGCCCTGGCGGGGCAGGCGCACGGGCCGGCCGCCCTGCTGGGCCGTGCGGTGGACGTGGCCCGTTCGACGGTCGCCGTGCCGTTGGGGCCGGCGGCCGGGCGCAACCTCGCGGTGTTGGGCTCGGACGCCGCGGCGGGCGGGTTGTTGGCGACGGCCGCCCGGAGCACGTCGGCTCACCACGCGCCGGGCAGCGCCCGCTTCCTGGTGGCGGCACCGGACCCGGGTTCCCGGGCGCTGGCGGAGGCGTTGACGGCCGAGTTGGCGACCCGGCATCCGGCCGAGTTGGTGGATCTGCCGACGCTGCTCGCGGACACGGCCGACGAACTGCCGACGTACCTGGTGGTCTTCGGGCTGGACCGGCCGGGTCCTCGGGAGCTGCCGGTGGACCGGTTGCGGTCGCTCCTGCGGGACGGGCCTCCAGCGGGGAGACATCTGCTGGGCTGGTGGCGTGCCGTGCCGCCGTTCGCCGCGTTGTTCGAGCCGGCGGGCGACGTCGACAAGCTTGCGGCGGTGGCCGTGCTGGACGTGCCGGTCGCGCAGCTCACAGCGGTTTTCGGTCGACCGGTCGAGTGGCAGACGCGCCCCGACCGGGCGGTGCTCTGGGACGGCCCGGACGAGCGGGGCACCGTCCTGGTCCCGTTCGCCGACGAGGCCGGCTGATCGGGTGGCGAGCGTGAAGGGTGTCGAGGTGAGTCCGAGCGCGACGGTGACCGGGCCGGGACGGCAGCGGGCTGCCGTGGGGACCGGGGCGGCCACGCCGCCGGCGGTCGAGCCCGGCACGGCCTGGGTGGAGTACCTTGCGGTCGCCCGCCAGTTGGATGGGGTACGTCGTAGTGCGGCTGCCGCCGCCGGTGAGCAGGCCCGGTCGGCGGAGGCCGCCCGGGAGGAGTTGACCGTGGTCCGTACCGGGCTGGCGAGTCAGCAGGAGCGGCTGCGTGAGTTGGGCGTACCGGCGATCTCCCTGGTGCCGTCACCGCCGGAGCTGACCGAGGCGGCCCGGTCGATGGCGGGTGGCCCGGCGGCGGTGCTGGCGGCGCTGCTGGCCGCGCGTGGTTGGGCCGAGGCGGCGGACGCGGCGCTGGCGGCGCGCCGCCGGATCCGGCCCGGGTCGTGGCCGGCGCGGGCGCGCAACCTCCTGGTGTACGGCCCGTTGGCGCTGCTGGTGCCACTGATCCAGGTTGCGGTTCTGCTGGCGACGGGGGTGGGACCGGCCACCGTGGCGGCGTTGATCTGCGGGCTGCCGATGCCGGCGGTCGCGTTCGTCGCCGGCTGGATCGGCATCGGGCGGTTGTTCCGGGTCAGCCCCACCGAGAGGCTGGACCGTACGGTGCGTTTCGGCGCGTTGGTGTGCCTGGTGCCGGCGGTGCTGGCCACGGCCGGCCTGCTGTTGGCCCTGCTCGCTGGCTGACAGACAACCTGCGGAAACGCAACGGCCGGCCGTCCCCGGAGCGGTCGGCCGGCCGTGATGTGTCGGGGTGTCAGCGGGGGATGATCAGCGCCATCGCCTCGGCCCGCGACTTGGAGTCGGTCTGCAGGATGCCGCGTACGGCAGAGGTGATGGTCTTGGCGCCGGATTTCTGGATGCCGCGCATCGCCATGCACATGTGCTCGCATTCGAGCACGACCACGACGCCGCGTGGTGCGAGCTTGCTCATCAGCAGGTCGGCGACCTGCGAGGTGAGCCGTTCCTGCACCTGCGGCCGACGGGCGAAGACCTCGACGAGTCGGGCCAGCTTGGACAGGCCGGTGATCCGCCCGTCGGGGCCCGGGATGTAGCCGATGTGCGCGCTGCCCCGGAAGGGCAGCAGGTGGTGCTCACAGAGGCTCATCACGTCGATGTCCCGGACGATGACCAGCTCTTCGTGGTTGGCCTCGAAGGTGGTGCTGAGCACCTGGCCCGGGTCGACCCGCAGGCCGGCGAAGAGTTCGGCGTACGCGCGGGCGACCCGGGCCGGGGTCTGCTGGAGCCCGTCGCGGTCCGGGTCCTCGCCGACCGCGATCAGGATCTCGCGGACGGCCTTCTCGATCCGGCCGAGGTCCACCGCATCCTCGACGGGGCGGCCGGTCAGCTTGCCGCTGATCAGCCGCGCGGCCACATAGTCCAGCTCGTCGTCGCCGTCGGGTTCGGTCGCGGAGACGGCCAGCTCCCGGTGTGGGGAGCTGGCCGTCGGGTCGTTGCTCAGTGCGTGCCGTCCGAGTTGTTCGACGGCGCGCCGCCGCCGACCGACGCCTGCGCGCCGTCAGCCTCGGCCTGCGCCTTGAGCTTGTCCTTCTCCGCGGGGGTGAGCACGGGCGGCTCGGTGGAGGGCTGCCGCTTGCCGAAGCCGTTGTACGGCGCCAGCGGCGGGCGCTTGACCACCCGGGAGCAGATCCGTGCCATGTCGGCGGTGGAGAGGGTTTCCTTCTCCATCAGCTCGAGCACGATGTTGTCCAGGACGTCCCGGTATTCCACCAGGATCTCCCAGGCCTCGTCGTGCGCCAGCTCGACAAGTGCCCGCATCTCGCCGTCGATCTCGGCGGCCACCGAGTCCGAGTAGTCCCGCTCGTGGCCCATGTTGCGGCCGAGGAACGGCTCGTCCCCGCTGGTGCCGTACTTGATCGCGCCGAGCTTCGAGCTCATGCCGTACTGGGTGATCATCGCGCGGGCCAGTTGGGTGGCCTTCTCGATGTCGTTGCCAGCACCGGTGGTGGGCTCGTGGAAGACAAGTTCCTCGGCGGCGCGACCGCCCAGCGCGTACGCCAGGGTGTCGATCATCTCGGCGCGCGTCTGGGTGTACTTGTCTTCGGTCGGGAGCACCAGGGTGTGGCCCAGCGAGCGGCCACGGGACAGGATCGTCACCTTGTGCACCGGCGCGGCGTGCGGCAGCGCCCAGGCGACCAACGCGTGGCCACCCTCGTGGTACGCGGTGATCTTCTTTTCGTTGTCGCTCATCACTCGGGTGCGTCGCTGCGGACCAGCGACCACCCGGTCGATCGACTCTTCCAGCGAGTCGTTGGAAATCGCACGCTGCTCCTTGCGGGCGGTGAGCAGGGCCGACTCGTTGATCACGTTGGCCAGGTCGGCGCCACTGAAGCCCGGGGTGCGTCGCGCCACCGCGTCGAGGTCGACGTCGGGGGTGAACGGCTTGCCCTTGGCGTGCACCCGCAGGATGGCCTTGCGGCCTTCCATGTCGGGGGCGTCCACCGGGATCTGCCTGTCGAACCGGCCCGGGCGCAGCAGCGCCGGGTCGAGGATGTCCGGCCGGTTGGTGGCGGCGATCAGGATGACCCCGCCCTTGGTGTCGAAGCCGTCCATCTCGACGAGGAGCTGGTTGAGCGTCTGCTCGCGTTCGTCGTGACCGCCACCCATGCCGGCGCCACGGTGCCGGCCGACGGCGTCGATCTCGTCGACGAAGACGATCGCCGGAGCGTTCGTCTTGGCCTGTTCGAACAGGTCACGGACCCGGCTGGCGCCGACACCGACGAACATCTCCACGAAGTCGGAACCGGAGATGGAGTAGAAGGGCACGCCGGCCTCGCCGGCGACCGCGCGGGCCAGCAGGGTCTTGCCGGTGCCGGGCGGGCCGAACAGCAGCACGCCCTTCGGGATCTTGGCGCCCAGGGCCTGGTACTTCGCCGGGTTCTGCAGAAAGTCCTTGATCTCGTACAGCTCCTCGACGGCCTCCTCGGCACCCGCGACGTCCGCGAAGGTCGTCTTCGGAGTGTCCTTGGTGATCATCTTGGCCTTGGACTTGCCGAAGTTGAGCACCCGGGAGCCGCCGCCCTGCATCTGCGACATGAAGAACAGCAGCAGGAGGACGAGCAGCGCGATCGGCAGCAGGTTGACCAGCAGGCTCACCCAGATGCTGTCCGAGGAGACCTTGGCGTCGGCCGGGCCGGTGACCCGGTTGGCCGCCTTGGCGTCCAGCACCTCGTTCCAGATCTGGTCGCCAGCCTGGTACGGGAACTGGGCCTCGATCTTGTTGGTCTCGGTCTTGCCGAACTTGGTCTTCTGGGCCAGGTCCAGCTGGAGCGTCTGCTCCTTGTCCTGGAAGACCACCTTGTTGATCTTGGCGGTGTGCAGCTGGTCGAGCGCAACGGAAGTGTCCACGCGGTGGTAGCTGGGACCACTGGTGAACAGCTGACTGAGCACAACGGCGCCGAGGATGACCAGGATGATCCAGACCACCGGTCGGCGGAAGAAACGCGTACGTTCCATACTGTTGTCGAGCGCCGGAGCGCCCGCATCCTCCTGATCGACGTCCTGACCGTCTGATGGTGTCGCCGCGCTGAGCGGCGGCCGGAGCCGCCGTGCGGGCCGGCCTCGACCCCGGGGCGCGAAAACTGCCGCGCCGCGGTCATTCGACGGTACACCGTGTGCGCGAGGAGTGAGCTTGCGAGCCCCGCAGTCGTGCACCATCAAAAGACCGAGTACGCCAGCAGTGAGCCTGCGAGCCCCCGCACTCGGCGCGCCTTCGACATCGACGACACGCATCGTGGGCAGGCCCACCAGCCCCGCAACCAACGTACGGCGAGTCCGGGTGGAAGCCGGCGTGGCGGGGAGTCCGGCTCGGCCACCCGAGCGCCCGGTCACGCGATCGAGGGGGTCGAGCGCGGAGTTACCTCCGGGCCACCGGGTTACACGGTAACCGCATCAGCTGAGAGCGCGCTGAACGTCGGCTTGATGGATACCGATGCGAGTCGGGCTCATGCCGGCCAGCGGGCCCCCGCGACGGGTCGGGCCCGGCGTCAGGAGCGGGCGTAGACCTCGGGCTTGAGCACCCCGACATAGGGCAGCTCCCGGTAGCGCTCGCCGAAGTCGAGGCCGTACCCGACCACGAACTCGGTGGGGATGTCGAAGCCGACGTACTTCACCGGGACCGGCACCTTCACCGCGTCCGGCTTGCGGAACAGGGCGACCACCTCGACGCTCGCCGCCGAACGCGACTCGAGGTAGCGCAGCAGCCAGGAGAGCGTGAGCCCGGAGTCGACGATGTCCTCGACGACGACCACGTGCCGACCGGCGATGTCCCGGTCCAGGTCCTTGAGGATGCGGACGACCCCGGAGGAGGTGGTGCCCTGGCCGTAGGACGAGATCGCCATGAAGTCGAGCTCCGCCGGCGGGCCGTTGCGGCCCAGCGCCCGGGCGAAGTCCGCCATGAACATCACCGCGCCCTTGAGTACGCACACCAGCAGCAGCCCGTCGCCCACGTGGGCGTAGTCGGCGGAGACCTGCTTGGCCAGCTCCGCCGTCTTCTCGCGGATCTGCGCCTCGGAGATGATCACGTGGTCGATGTCGGCGTCGTACCAGGAGCCGTCAGCCATGACTCCTAGCCTGCCGTACGTCGGATGGCCTCCGTCGGCGGGGCCGCACCTTTTGGCGCGGTCCCGCCAAGGATTTTCTGCACAAATAACGCCAATCACATCAGTTGGTGCGTGACCGCCAGCGGCGGCCGTCGTCGCTGGGCTTCCAGTCGGCCGAATCGTGGCTGTCGACGGTGAGGCCAGTCGCCGAGGCGGCGACGAGCAGGACGAGGAACAGGAGGAAGACCAGGAACTCCATGGCGGCGCTCGCTTTCGCATGATTGCTGTCGGTTTCGCCGCCGGTGCGCACCGGACTGAGACCAGTCTGCGCCCACTCGAACCGACCAGACAGTGGCAGGAATGCCATTGGTCATCGATTTACTGCCACCTGTCGGGTTACCCTCGTCACATGCTGCGGTCAGTTGCCGTCCTCGCCCTCGACCAGGTCGCTCCCTTCGAGCTCGGCGTACTCGCCGAGGTGTTCGGCACCGACCGGACGGCCGACGGTTTTCCCGCGTACCGCTTCCAGGTGTGCAGCCCGGACGGCGCTCCGGTGCGTACCTCGTCCGGCTTCCACCTGACTCCTCACGCCGACCTCGGCCCGGTCGACGAGGCCGACCTGGTGGCCATCCCCGCGCACAGCCAGGGCACCACCGTCCCCGGCCCGGTGCTCGACGCGCTCCGCCGGGCCGACGCCCGTGGAGCGCACCTGTTCAGCGTCTGCTCCGGGGCCTTCCTGCTCGGTGAGGCCGGGCTGCTCGACGACCGCGAGTGCACGACCCACTGGCGCTACGTGGACGAGCTGCAACGCCGTCACCCACGCGCCCGGGTGCGCTGCAACTCGCTCTACGTCCAGGACGGCCGGCTGCTCACCAGCGCCGGCACGGCGGCCGGCATCGACGCCTGCCTGCACCTGATCCGTCAGGAGCACGGCTCGGCCACCGCGACCCGGCTGGCCCGGCGGATGGTGGTCCCGCCGCACCGCGACGGCGGCCAGTCCCAGTACGTCGAGGCGCCCATCCCGAAGGCGCCCGAGGCACCCACCCTCGAACCGGTGCTGGAGTGGCTGATGGGTCACCTGGATCGGACGATCACCGTGGAGGAGTTGGCCGCCCGCGCCGGCATGGCGCCCCGCACGTTCGCCCGCCGGTTCCGCGCCGAGACCGGCACCACCCCGCACGACTGGCTCACCAACCAGCGGGTGCTGCTCGCCCGACGGCTGCTGGAGGAAACCCCGTTGAGCGTGGAGGCGGTCGCCGACCAGTCCGGCTTCGGCGACGCCGCCGCGCTGCGCCACCACTTCAGCCGCCGGGTCGGCGCCACCCCGCACAGCTACCGGACCACCTTCCGGGACCGGGCGCACAGCGGCTGACCAGAGTTTCAGCCAGGTGCCAGCCGACCGTCACGGCGGAGCACCCGGACCCCGCCGGGCAGGTCGGCCGGGCCCTGACCGTGCCAATCGGTGACCAGGGCGTCCAGAGCGGCGACGTGCCGGTGGGACAGGGCGCCGGGCAGCGCGCCCAGCTCGCGGGCCCAGGAGTGCAGCACCCGGCCGCGTACGGCGGGGACCAGGCCGAGCAGCGCCGGTACGGACAACCCCCCGTCGGGACACCGGGCCGCCTCCAGCGCCGTCCCCGCCAACTCGTCGAGCGCGGCGTTGTCGGCCGCCACCAGCCGGGCGGTACGAGCGAGGTTGTCCACCACGCCGGGCCCGAGCGCCCGCACCAGGGCCGGCAGCAGGTCGGCCCGCACTCTCGACCGGGCGTACGACGGGTCGGTGTTGTGCGGGTCCTGCCAGGGGCTCAGCCCGAGCACCGCGCAGGCGGCGCGCGTCTGCTCCCGACCGATCTCCAGCAGCGGGCGCAGCAGCGGCACCCCGCCCAGATCCCGCCGGGCCGGCATCCCGGCCAGCCCTCGCGGGCCGGAGCCCCGGGCGAGCGCGAGCAGCACCGTCTCCGCCTGGTCGTCGCGGGTGTGCCCGGTGAGCACCGCGACCGCGTTCTGCTGCCGGGCCGCCTCGGTCAGCGCCTGGTAGCGGGCCTCGCGGGCGGCCGCCTCAGGCCCGCCGGGACGCCCTGCGACCTGCACCCGGACCACAGTCGCCGAGCCGAACCCGACCTCCCGCCCCCAGGCGGCCACCGCCTCCGCCCGCTGCGCAGAACCGTCCTGCAAGCCGTGATCGACGGTGACGAGCAGCGCGGCGCGACCCAGCCGAGGTGCCACGAAGACGGTGGCCGCCGCGAGCGCGAGCGAGTCGGCACCACCGGAGCAGGCGACCAGCACCGGCCCGCCGGACGACAGACCGGTCAGGGCGCGGCGGACCGCCACCCGGATCACGGCCACCGGCGGAGCGAGCGCGGCCACCGGCGGGTGGTCAGCCAGCGGCCGGGATGGTGCCGGCCGGGCCGTGCACCCGGGCGACCCAGGCGTCCGGGTCGCCCAACTCCGACAGTCGAGGCAGGGTCAGCGGCGAGTTGAAGATCGAGTTGAAGCCCTCCATGCCGACGCGTTCCACCACGCCGTGCACGAACTTGCGCCCCTCGGCGTACTGGCGCATCTTGACGTCCACCCCGAGCAGCCGGCGGATCGCCTTCTCCAGCGGGTTGCCCGCCTCCCGGCGTCGATTGAAGGACGCCCGGATCCGCTCCACGCTCGGGATCACCTGCGGGCCGACGCCGTCCATCACGAACTCGGCGTGCCCCTCCAGCAGGGTCATCAACGCGGTGAGCCGGTCGAGTACGGCCCGCTGCGCCGGAGTCTGCACGATGTCCAGCACGCTGGTGCGACTCTCCGGGTCGCGGACCGCGTCGGACAACGTGGCCACTCCACGCCGCAACCGCTCGACCAGGTGCTCACTCCCGCTGGACGAGGCGTCGACGAACGCCTGCACCTCGCTGAGGAAGTAGGCCCGCATCCACGGCACGGCCGTGAACTGGGTGCGGTGGGTGACCTCGTGCAGGCACACCCAGAGCCGGAAATCCCGGGGGTCGGCGCCGAGCTTCCGCTCCACCTCGACGATGTTCGGTGCGACCAGCAGCAGCTGACCCGGGTCGGCCGAGAAGACCTCGTACTGGCCGAGCACCCGGCCGGAGAGGTAGGCCAACACCGTGCCGGCCTGCACCCCGGTCAGCCGGGACCCGATCGCCTCGGTCAACGCGCCCGGCTGCTTGTCGCCGGAGAGCCGACTCACCAGCGGAGTGATCACCTCGCGGAGCCCGGCGATGTTTGTCGCGGCCCAGTCGCGGCGATCCACCACCCGGACCGGCGGATGCGACACCTGCGCCCGCAACCCCGTGTAGTCGGCCACGTGCCCGGCCGCCTCCTCGGTCAGCCGACGCAGGTCGCCGACCACGTCGGTGGCTTCGGCGTACGACACGCGGGGGCCAGACTTGCTCAACGCCCCCGCCGTGGCGGCGGCCAGATCCCAGTCCACGAACTGCGCCATGGACCCACCGTACCCGCGCCGCGACACCCCGGCCCGGGCTCGCGCCCTCGATCGACACCGATGGCGACCGTGCGACCCCGGACCGGCGACGGTCAGCCGCAGCCGCAGCCGGCCAGCGCGGCGGTGATCCGGTCCAGCGCCGGCTGGGCGGTCTCCCGGTCACCCGGCACCTTGTCGGTGAGCACCGCGAAGGTCAACAGCCGACCATCGGCGGTGGTGACCAGGCCCGCGATGGAGTGCACGCCGGTCAGGGTGCCGGTCTTGGCCCGGACGCTGCCCGCGCCCGCGGCGGTGCCCGCGGTGTTGCGGTAGCGCTCGTTCAGCGTCCCGGACCACCCGCCCACCGGCAGACCACCGAAGACACCGGCCAACTCCGGATGGTCCGGGCTGGCGGCCAACCGGATCAGATCGGTCAGCAGCGACGGGCTGATCCGGTTACGACGGGACAGGCCACTGCCGTCGGAGACGCTGATCTCGTCGGCGGGCAGTCCCAACTCGGTCACCTCGGCGTCCATGGCGGCAGCGCCCCCGTCGAACGAGGCAGGCTCATTGCGGGCCAACGCGACCTGCCGAGCGAGCGCCTCAGCCACCAGGTTGTCGCTCTCGCTGATCATGACGTCGACGAGCCGGATCAGCGGCGGAGACTGCACCACACCCAGCTCGGTACCCGGCGCCGGGCTGGCACCGGCCGCCGACTGGGGTGGGGCCGTGCCCCGCTTCACGGCCTCACCCGGCACCCCGAGCAACCGGGCGAACGCCTTGCCGGCGGCCAGGTCCGGCTCGGCGAACCGCGGGGCGGAGCCGTGTGCGACGCCCGGGTCCGTACGCGCCCCGTCGGTCATCAACGCGGTCACCGCGCCGCCCGACCCACCGGTGGGGATGTCGTCGTCCCAGCCGGGGCCGTAGACCGGGCCGGAGTAGACCGAGCCGTCGACCGTGACACTTGTCGGGGTCGTGCCGCCGAGCGCGGTACGCACCTGGGCGGCCAGTTCGTCGAGGCGCGCCGCACCCGGGTAGTAACCCTTCTTGTCGATCGCGAGGGTCGGGTCGCCGCCACCGACGATCACCACCTCGCCGGCCTTCGCGCCGGCCACCGCACGGGTGGGAATCCGGTAGCCGGGCCCTCGGGCGGCCAGCACGGTCACCGCGGTCGCCAGCTTGGTCACCGAGGCCGGGACGGTGCCGTCGTCCGCCCCCTTGGCGAACAGCGTCTGACCGGTGATCACGTCGGCGACCGAGACGTTCACCCGGTCGCCCAGGGCGGCGACGCCGACCAGTGGATCGAGCACGGCGCGGACCCCGTCCGGGGTGGGCACCGGGGCGTTCGAATCCGGGCCGGCCAGCACCTCCGACGGGGCGGGTTCCGCAGTCGCGCCTGCCGCGTTCGGCCCGGACCCGGCCTCGTCGCCCAGCCACCCGGCGACCGGGCCGGGACGGGTGATCACGACTCCCACAGTGGCCAGCACCAGCACGAGCACGGCGGCCAGCAGCACCGGCAGCCCCCTCCGGCGGCGCGGCGGCGCAGGTGCGGGTGCGGGTGCCGGTGCGGCGCCGGCGGGCGCCGGCAACGCGGAGATCGGCGGACCCAACGGGGGGGCCTCGCCGGGGCCGGGGGCCCCCGACCCGGGACCGAACGACGGGCTGACCGGCGCGGGGCTGACCGGGACGCTGGCGCTGCCGCGCGGCGGGCCACTCACCGGCCGCTCGCCGCCGGCTACCGGGAAGTGACCGGTGTTCGGAGTGGGCGACGCCGACCCGGCCGGCGGGCGCCAGGGCAGCGGCGGGGGCCGCTCAGGCACCGTCTCCGGTGTCGCGGGCGCTGGTTCGGGAGCCCGTGGAAGGTGCGCCTCCGGCACCGGGACCCGCCCCTTGGCACTGCCGGAGCCGGATCGTCCGGTACCGTGCGCGGAGCCCCCGTCCGGGCGGTAGTGTGAATCTTCCCTCCCCACGACCCCCTCCTCCCCCAGCGAAAAACGGCTTGGGTGACACTACTTCGGTCCGAAGACTATGCGGCGGCCGGAGTCGGCGGGTGGGGATTCACCTGTCCGGAGGGCCGCCATTGGTTCCGTTAGCCAGCGTGGGCAGACGAGGGAGCGTGCAGATGGATTTCGACGTGACGGTTGAGATCCCCAAAGGTCACCGGAACAAGTACGAGGTGGACCACAAGACCGGCCGGATCCGGTTGGACCGCACCCTCTTCACCTCCACCCAGTACCCGGCCGACTACGGGTTCATCGAGGGCACCCTGGGCGAGGACGGCGACCCGCTGGACGCCCTCGTGCTGGTCCCCGAGCCGACCTTCCCGGGCTGCCTGATCCGCTGCCGCACCATCGGCATGTTCCGGATGACCGACGAGAAGGGCGGGGACGACAAGGTCCTCTGCGTGCCCTACGAGGACCCCCGCCAGGAGCACCTGCGCGACATCCACCACCTGGGCGAGTTCGACCGCCTGGAGATCCAGCACTTCTTCGAGGTTTACAAGGACCTGGAGCCCGGCAAGTCGGTGGAGGGCGCGACCTGGGTCGGCCGCACCGAGGCCGAGGCCGAGATCCACGCCTCCTACCAGCGGGCCAGGGACGCCGAGGCGCGCGGCGAATCCGCCCACTGACGACAGCTGACGCACCGGGCCCGAGGGTCGCTCAACCGAGCAACCCTCGGGCCCGGTCGTACAGGTCGAGCACCGCGCAGGCGATCGGCACCACGGCGACCACCAGGGCCGTATCGGTGAGGTCCGCGATCCTCCCGAGGTACGGCGAGACCGGCCGGCGTGCGTACCCGGTGCCGCTGGCGACCGCCACCAGGGCCAGCGCCGCCCCGCCGAGGACCAGCACCAACCGCCCGGTCCCGTCGGCCCGACCGACCAGTACCGCGCCCAGCACCGCGTAGCCGGCCAGCCCGGCGAGCACCGTCGGCACCCGGTGTCGCAGCGCCACGAACAGCCGGGACCGCAGCAGCAGCACCGCCGAGGTGACCGCCACCAGCACCCGACCGGCCGTGCCACCGGCGACCACGAGGACGACCGCGGTGGCCACCACCAGCAGGGCGTGGCCGATCAGCATCCCGGTGAGCATCTCCTCGGTGCGGATCACCGCGGTGTGCACCCGGCCGCGGTCCGGCAGGTCACGGACCCGCTCGGGCTCCGCCGCCGGGGTCGAGGCCGGCAGGGTGATCGGCGCCAGGGGCAGCTTGCCGAGCCGGATGGCCAGCAGCGGGATCACGCCGACCGCGAAGACCAGTGCGCTGAGCAGCACCGCCGCCGTACCGGCAGTGGTCATCAGCAGCCCACCGAGCGCGGCCCCCGCGCCGATCAGACCGACAGTGACACCGGCCACGAAGACCCGCAGCCGGCTGGCCACCCCCAGGAAACCGATCAACGCCACCAGCAGCAGCGCGACCGAGCCGGCCAGCAGTTCGGGGGCGCCCACCCAGCGCGCCGGCCCGACCGGCCCGACCGGGTCGCCGGAGCCGACGGCCAGGGCGCCGGCGGTGAACGCGTAGGGCAGCGCGTAGCCACCGAGCGTCGCCCCGGCGGTGCCGTCGCCGTTGGCGCGGGAGGCCACCGTGCCAGCCACGGTGAGCACCAGCGCCACAGCGACGGCCGCCAGCCAACCGGCCCGGTGCGTCGGGCCGCCGGCGAGCAGCGCGAGCAGTCCGACAGCGAGCGGTACGGCGGCACCGGCAAGCCCGGCTGCCCGGGTGGCGGTGGGCGACCAGGCGCCGCCCCGGCGGCGGGCACCGTCGGCGATCGCCTCGATGACGTCGTCGTACTCCAACTCGGGCCAGTGCGCGCGGGCCGGCACGAGGTGCAGCACCTCACCGTCGCGGACCCCCTGCGGCAGCAGCGCCTGTGCGGTCACCAGCAACGCCCCGTCGGTGCGGCGGAGCACCCAACCGCCGTGCTGCTCGCCGTCGTCGGCCAGCCCGACACCGGCGTGCCGGAGCACGTCGGGCAGCAGCTCGGCCAGGGGCACCTGCTCCGGCAGGGCGACGTCCACCCGTCGTTGCGGCGCGCTGATGGTGACGCGTGCCAGCCCGGTAGTCATCGACTGGTCTCCATATCGAGGGGGATCGGAGGCTGCGCGGACGACAGGACTTTACCTACCATGAGCCAGGCTCGGGTTACCCAGCGCTGTCAGGAGGCCGAGTGTCCACCGTCGTCATCAAGCGCCCACCGCGCCGACCAGCACCGGAGATTCCCGCCGGTGAGCTGTCGGTCGAGGCACCGCCGGAGATCCCAGCGGTGACCGGCGGACGGTGGCAACAGATGCTCATGCTGCTGCCCATGCTCGGCGGCACGGTAGCGATGGCGATGATGTTCGGCCGGGGCGGTGGCGCCTACTCGTACGTGGTGGGCGGCATGTTCGGGCTCTCCTCGTTGGCGATGCTGGTGACGTCCTGGGGCAGCGCCTCCGGCACCCCGAAGAAGTCCGAGATGATGGCCGCCCGCAGGGAGTACCTGCGCCATCTGGCCACGCTGCGGCGGCGGGTCCGACGCACCGCCGGGCAGCAGCGGGCCGGGCTCTTCTACCGGCACCCGGATCCGGGCCGACTGTGGTCGACAGTGGACAGCCATCGGGTCTGGGAGCGGCGCCCCGCCGACCCGGATTTCGCTGTGGTGCGGGTCGCCGTCGGGCCGCAGACCCTGGCCACCCCCCTCGTCCCACCGGTCACCCGGCCACTCGAAGAGCTTGAGCCGATGACCGCCGGCGCGCTACGCCGCTTCCTGGACGCGTACTCCGTGGTGCCGGACCTGCCGGTGGCGCTGTCGCTGCGCAGCTTCGCCCGGGTGCACGTGCGACCCGCCGGTCGCGGCCGGACGGCCACCCCGACCACCGGCGGGCCACCCACCGGCGACCCGGCGGCGCAGGCGCTGGTCCGGGCCGTCCTGACCCAGTTGGCGGTCTTCCACGCCCCCGACGAGTTGCTCGTCGCGGTCTGCGCCGGGCCGGAGCGCCGTGCCTGCTGGGAGTGGGTGAAGTGGCTCCCACACGCCCACCATCCCAGCCGCACCGACGCGCTCGGTCCGGTACGGCTGGTCACCAGCTCCGCCGCCGAGTTGGAGTCGCTGCTGGCCGACGTGCTGGCCACCCGGTCCCGGTTCAGCCCGGCCGGCCCGGCCACCGACGGTCCACACGTGGTGGTGGTCCTCGACGGCGGCGACCTGACCGGTGCCAGTGACCTGACCGGCGACGGCGGCATCGACGCCGTCACCGTGCTGGACCTGGACACCCCGCCGCCCCGACTGCTGGACCGGTACGCGCTGCTGCTGGAGCTGCACGGCCGGCGGCTGCACTCCTGGTCGTCCGACGGGCACGCCGAGGTGGGCACCGCCGACCAGTTGGACCTTGCCGACGCCGAGGCGGTCGCCCGACGGTTGGCGCCGCTGCGCCTGGCCGGCGCGGCCCGCGGGCCGGACGCCCCGCTCCAGGCCGACCTGGGCCTGCCCGAGCTGCTCGGTCTCGGTGACCCGGAGAGCTTCACCGCGGAACAGGGCTGGCTGCCGCGCTCGGCACGGGACCGGTTGCGGGTGCCGATCGGGGTGGGCGCGGACGGCGGCGCCATCGAGCTGGACCTCAAGGAATCCGCCCAGGACGGCATGGGCCCGCACGGCCTGCTCATCGGGGCGACCGGCTCCGGCAAGTCCGAGCTGCTGCGCACGCTGGTGCTGGGGCTCGCCGCCACGCACAGCTCCGAGCAGCTCAACTTCGTGCTCGTCGACTTCAAGGGTGGCGCCACCTTCGCCTCCTTCGACCGGCTGCCGCACACCGCGGCCGTGATCACCAACCTGGCCGACGCGTTGCCGCTGGTCGACCGGATGGTGGACGCGATCAACGGGGAGCTGGTCCGCCGGCAGGAGTTGCTGCGGCGCGCCGGCAACTTCGCAAGCGTGCGCGACTACGAGCGGGCCCGGGCGGCCGGCAGCCCGTTGGCTCCGCTGCCGTCGTTGCTGCTGATCTGCGACGAATTCTCGGAACTGCTCTCCGCAAAGCCCGACTTCATCGACCTGTTCGTGCAGATCGGCCGGTTGGGCCGGTCGCTCGGTGTGCACCTGTTGCTCGCCAGCCAGCGCCTAGAGGAGGGTCGGCTCCGCGGGTTGGACACCCACCTCTCGTACCGGATCGGGTTGCGCACCTTCTCGGCCCTGGAGTCCCGGACGGTGCTCGGCGTGGCGGACGCGCACGAGCTGCCCCGCTCGCCGGGCCACGGCTACCTGCGCGCCGGCACCGACCCACTGGCCCGGTTCAAGGCGGCGTACGTCTCCGGTGCCGTCCGCCGTCGGGCCACGCCGGGCGGCGGCGCCGCCGAGGGGGGCGCGCGGCTGCTCACCTTCACCACCCACGTCGTACCGGTGCCCGAGCCGGCAGCCCCGGTCGCGCCTGTCGTGGCGGAGGATGAGGGCAGCAGGACGCTGCTCGACCTGCTGGTGGACCGGCTCGTCGGGCAGGGCCCGCCGGCGCACCAGGTCTGGCTTCCGCCGCTCGGTCAGCCGCCGGCCCTGGACGAGCTGCTCGGCCCGGTCGAGGTGCACCCGAATCGCGGGCTCACAGTGGGCAACCCGGAGCTGCACGGCGCGCTCGGAGTACCGGTGGCGGTGGTGGACAAACCGTTGGAGCAGCGCCGGGACCTGCTCTGGCTGACCCTGGACGGCGCTGCCGGGCACGTCGCGGTGGTCGGTGCGCCGCAGAGCGGCAAGTCCACCGCCCTGCGCACGCTGATCTGCGCGCTGGCGCTCACCCACACACCGGCCGAGGTGCAGGTCTACTGCCTCGACTTCGGCGGCGGCGGGCTGGCCGCGCTGCGCGACCTTCCGCACGTGGGCGGGGTGACCGGCCGAGCCGACCCGACGGCCGTACGACGCACCGTCGGCGAGATGACCACCCTGCTGGTCGACCGGGAGCGCCGCTTCGCCGAGTTGGGCGTGGAGTCGATGGCCGCGTACCGGCAGCGCCGAGCGGCAGCGAGGACGGTTGGTCAGCCGGGCGCCGACCCGTACGGCGACGTGTTCCTGGTGATCGACGGGTGGAGCACCATCCGCGGCGAGTACGACGACCTGGAGCCACTCGTCACCGACCTGGCCACCCGGGGTCTGTCGTACGGGCTGCACGTGGTCGCCACCGCGCTGCGCTGGCTGGATTTCCGCCCGGCGATCCGGGACCTGTTCGGTTCCCGGCTGGAGTTGCGCCTCGGTGACCCGGCCGACTCGCTGGTGGCCCGGCGTGCGGCCGCGAACGTGCCGGAGCGCTCCGGCCGAGGGGTGACCGCGGAGGGCCTGCACTTCCTCACCGCGCTGCCCGAGCTCGGTAGCGCCACCGGGGACACCGCCGACCTGGTCAAGAGGGCCACCGACGGGTGGGCGGGTGCTCCGGCGCCGCGGGTGCGGCTGCTCCCGCCGGTGCTGCCGTACGCCGATCTGGACCTCACCTCGACGACCGGGCTGCGGCTGCCGATCGGGATCGCGGAGGCGGACCTGCGCCCGGTGCTGCTCGACTTCGCCACCGAGCCACACTTCGTGGTCTTCGGGGATTCGGAGTGCGGCAAGTCGTCGTTCCTGCGCGCGCTGGCCACGTCGATCATCACCCGGTTCACTCCGGAGCAGGCCCGGGTGATCCTCGTCGACTACCGGCGCAGCCTGCTCGGCGCCATCGAGACGCCACACCTGATCGGGTACGGCACCGCGGCGGCACACACCGCCGACCTGATCGAGTCGGCCGCCGGTTACCTGGAGCGGCGAGCCCCCGGGCCGGAGGTCACCCCGCAGCAACTGCGGGACCGGTCCTGGTGGTCCGGGCCGGAGCTGTTCGTGCTTGTGGACGACTACGACCTGGTGGCGGCGGGGCCGGCGAACCCGTTGCGTGCACTGGAGGAACATCTGCCGCACGCCCGGGACATCGGGTTGCACCTGGTGTTGGCCCGCCGGTCCGGTGGGGCGAGCCGCGCACAGTACGAGCCGATCGTGCAGCGCCTGCGGGAGCTGTCCACCGCCGGTCTGGTGATGGCGGGCAGCCCCGAGGAGGGCGCACTCGTCGGGCCGGTGCGGCCCGGACCGCTGCCGCCGGGGCGTGGCCGGTTGGTCACCCGACGGGAGGGCGTACGCCTTGTTCAGTTGGCGCAACTGCCGCCGCAATGACCTGACTCGCCGGTTCTTCCCGTGACGGGTAGGGAAACCGGTAATCTCCGATCGTCATGGTTCCGTCGGGATGAATGGCTGGGGATGTGACTGGGGTGCGGTACAGCGGTCCGTCAGCGGCCCGACGAGCGACCGGCCGGGCGCTGCTCGGCGTGGCCGCGGCGCTTGCCGTCGTGGCCCCGGCGGCGGCGGCCGTGCCCGTCGCCGCGCCCACACACGGTGGACAGCTCGCCGGCGCGCCGATGGCGTTCGCCCCCGGTGACGCCATCGCCCGCACCGACCAGGTCCGCGACGAGCAGTGGCAGCTCGACGAGTTGCAGGCCGAGACGGCGTGGCGCAGTTCGACCGGCCGGGGCGTGACAGTGGCGGTGGTCGACTCCGGAGTGGACGGCAACCATCCCGACCTGGTCGGGCAGGTGCTGCCCGGCAAGGACCTGGTCGGCCCCGGCGGTGCGCCGGGCCCGGATCCGGTGGGTCACGGCACCACTGTCGCCGGCCTGATCGCCGGACGCAGCGACGACAAGCGGGGCGTGGTCGGCCTGGCACCGGACGCTCGGATCCTGCCGGTCCGCGTGCTGGACGAGGAGAACCGTTACGACGACGCGCTGATCGTCGCCCAGGGGGTCCGTTGGGCTGTCGACAACGGCGCCCGCGTGATCAACCTGTCGCTGGGCGGCAGCGGTGACAGCCCGGCCCTGGCCGCCGCCCTGGACTACGCGTTCGTCCGGGACGTGGTGGTGGTGGCCTGCACCGGCAACCTGGCCACCTCCACCAGCACCAAGGTCTGGTATCCGGCTCGTGAGCCGGGTGTGATCGCGGTGTCCGGTCTCGAACGCGGCAGCGACAACCTGTGGTCCGGCTCGATCACCGGCCGGGCGACGGTCCTCACCGCTCCCGCCAGCGGGCTGGTCGGCGCCAAGCCTCCGGGTGGGTACTGGCGGGTGCAGGGCACCAGCTTCGCCGCGCCACTGGTGGCCGCGACCGCCGCGCTGGTCCGGTCCCGCTATCCGCAGATGCCAGCGGGTGAGGTGGTCAACCGGTTGTTGGCCACCGCCCGGGACCTGGGCCCGACCGGGCGGGACGACCGCTTCGGGTACGGGGTGGTCGACCCGGTGGCCGCGTTGACCGCTCAGGTCCCGCCGGTGACCACCAATCCGCTGGACGACCAGACGTCGCCGGGCGTCACCGGTTTCGGTCCGGCGCCCGGCTCGGTCGACGACGGTCCGGTGGCCGGTGCCGGTAGCGATCCACTCGGTTTCGCCGCATCCGGTCAGCACAGCCGGTGGACGGCTCGGGCGGCCGGCGGCCAGGACACGTCCGCGCCGGAGCAGGTGTGGACCACTGTCGTACTTCTCGTCGCGCTGGTCGGCGGTGCGGCCCTGGTGGTCCGCCGGCTGCGCCAGCGGAACCGTTGATCGCGACCGCCCGGCAGGCCTGACCGACCGCCCGGCCGGGTAGAACGGACCCATGAGTACGCACCGGCCGCCCACCCTCACCCGCACCGGCCAGCCGTCCTGGCGGCGACGCAGATTCGACCCGGACCACGCGCTGGGGCTGCGACTCACTCTGGCCGCGGCGGCGGCGTTCCTGGTGCTGGTGCCGTTCGCGCTGCTCACCCTGCTGGTGCTCGGTGCCTGGGCCCCGCTGCACCGGCTGGACACGACGGTCACCGACGCGCTGCACGGCTACGCGCAGGACCACCCGGCCTGGGTCGCGCTGATGCGGGTCTGGACCGAGGTGTTCGCACCGATGCCGCTGCGCGCGGTCGCCCTGCTCCTGGTGGTCTGGCTGCTGCGCCGGGGCGCCCGCCGCCTGGCCCTCTGGGCGGCCACCACAATTGTCGTCGGCGGGTTGATCGGTCCGCTGCTCAAGTTGCTGGTCGGCCGGGACCGGCCGGAGTTGCTGGACCCGGTGGCAAGGGCCGCCGGCTACTCGTTCCCCTCCGGGCACGCCCTGAACGCCACCCTGGCCGCCGGGGTGCTGCTGTTGGTGCTCCTTCCGTACGCCGGGCGGGGGGCGGCCCGAGCCGCGCTCTGGGTCGCGGCGGTGCTGCTCACCGTGGTGACCGGGCTGAGCAGGGTGGCGCTCGGCGTGCACTTCACCAGCGACGTGGTGGGCGGATGGCTGCTCGGTGTGGCGGTGGTCGCGGCCACCACCGCCGCGTTCACCAGTTGGCGGGCACACACCGGTCTGCGGCCGGTCCGGCCGACCCGCGACGGCGTCGCTCCCGAAGTCGAGCGGCACCCGGGGGCTGCCTGAGGAGTGACGACGAGGCCGGCCGGGTACTGGCCCACCCATGTCCGACACCGTGGTCCAGATCGTCCGGCGGGTGCTGCTGCCGGTGTCCCTCCTGCTCGGGCTCATGGTGCTGCTCGGGGTGCTGGTCACCCGGGTGTTCGCCCGAAGCTGGCCATTCACCGTGGAGGACGCGGTGAACCGGGAACTGGCCGCCGACCGCACCGGTGACTGGAACAACGTCTCGCTGGTGTTCAGCACGCTGGCCAGCACCCAGATGATCGTCGTGGTCACCGTGCTGGTGGCGTTGGCGCTGCGGCTCTGGCTGAAGCGCTGGCGCGAGCCGCTGTTCCTGTGCGCTGCGGTGACCGCCCAGGCGCTGGTGTTCCTGCTGACCACGCTTGCGATCGACCGGCGGCGGCCGGCTGTGGAACACATGGACGTCTCGCCACCGACGTCGAGCTTTCCGTCCGGGCACACCTCGGCGGCGGTGGCGCTCTACGTCGGCATCGCCGTGCTGATGGCGCTGCGCGCACGGAGCACCGGGGCGAAGGTCGCCTGGTGGACGCTGCTGCTGATGGTGCCGCTGGGCGTGGCGCTGACCCGGATGTACCGGGGGATGCACCACCCGAGCGACGTGGTGGCGTCCTTCGTCAACGGCGGCACGTGCGTCGCGATCATGGCCCGTGCCATGCTGGACCGGGGGCTGCGGTGGGGCCGGGCGAAGTTGCCGACCACCCGGCGTCGCGCTCTGCCGGCTCAGACCTGAGCTGACCCCGCGGCGACGCTCAGGTGCACTCGCCGGTGTCGACCTGCCGGTTACGTTCGGCCCCGGCCAACGCCACCGGGCGGGCCTCGGCCGCCGTCACGGCGAAGCCGGTGTTCGGGTCATCGGACGCCGCCGCGAAGATCACGCCGAGCACCAGGCCGTTTGCGGAGAGCAGCGGACCTCCAGAGTTGCCGCTGCGGACCAACGCCCGGATCGTGTAGACCTCCCGGGTCACCTTCGCGGAAGCGTAGATGTCCGGACCGTTGATCCGGTCGACGTCGCGGACCCGCGCCGACTGCGCGTTGTAGGGGCCGTCGAGTGGGAAGCCGAGCACGATGGCGTCGGAGCCGCTGCCCGCGTTGCCGGCGGCGAACCGCAGGGACGGGCCGGGCAGCCCGGGCACGAGCAGCACCGCCAGGTCCCGTTTCGGGTCGTAGACCACCACCTTGCCGTCGTACCGCTCACCGCCCAACTCCACGGCGACCGAGCGGGTGCCGGCCACCACGTGCGCGTTGGTCATCACCCGGTCGTCGGCGTACACGAACCCGGAACCCTCGATGCGGCGTGAGCAACTGGGCGCGGAGCCGAGCACCTTGACGACCGACTGCCGCCCGTTGACCACCACCTGCGAGCCGGCCAGAGCCGGGTCCGGCGGCTCGACCTGCCGGGCCCGGGTGGGAGCGAGGTCACCGAAGACGTCCGGGAACCCGTCGGTGTCGACGGTGTCCTCCAACGCCGTGGACAACTGGTGGGCGCGCTCCGGCAGGACCTGGTTGACCACCGTGATCAATGCGCTGTTGCGGACCGATGCGGCGAGCCACGGCACCGAGGACGAGCCGAGCGGCACGGCGACCAGCCAGGCGAGCAGGAGCACCGCGAACAGCGACACGAACGCCCCACCGACGTCGTCGACCCGTTTGCCCACGTCGCTGGTGATCGTCTTGCGCAGGTGCGAGCCGAGCCAACCGGCGAGTGCCTGCCCGACCACGGCCAGCCCGAAGATGGCCACCAGCGAGATCAGCACACGGGTGCCGGCGTCCACGAACTGCCTGGCGAACAGCGGCCCGAGCTGGAGACCCAGCAGCAGACCCAGGAAGAAGCCGGACAACGACGTGACGCCGATGACGAAACCCTGGCGGTATCCGCTGATCGCGAACACGAGCATGAGCAGCAGCAGGACGAGATCCACGACGGACACGGGTCAAGCGTACGGGCAGTGTGCCCACCCGATGACCATCGCTTGCGGATGGTGACCGTGCGGTCAGCGCAGGGCGTTCTCGTCAGCCTCGTCGGTGCCGGCCGACGGGGCCGGTGTCGCCCCGGTCGGCGGGAGCTCCATCACCCGGCCGGGCGACCACGGACGGGCCCAGCCGCCCATCTCGAGCAGGGTGGCGAGCACCCCGGCGGTGAAGCCCCAGACGAGCATCCCGCGCGCGGAGAACGCCGGCCCGATCCAGCCGCTCGGGTGGCGGACCCGCAGCCGGTTGGCCGGGTCGACCAGCTCGCTGACCGGCAGGCGGGCGACGTGTGCCACCTCGGCCGGCTCCCGGGGGTGCACCGGGTGCGGGTCGTGCCACCACGCGAGCACCGGCGTGACCACGAAGTCGCTGACCGGGATCCACAGTTTCGGCAGCTCGGCCAGCACTGTCGCGCTGGCCGGGTCGAGGCCCACCTCCTCGTTCGCCTCGCGCAGGGCGGTGGCGCGGACGTCGGCGTCCTCCGGGTCGGCCGCGCCCCCGGGAAAGGCCGGCTGACCGGCGTGGTTGCGCAGGGTGGCGGCACGTTGCAGGACCAGCACGTCGGGACCCGCGCCGGGCTGCTCGCCGAGCAGCACCAGCACGGCGCTCTCCCGACCGCCCTCGGCCGGGGTGGTCAGCCGGGTGAAGTCCTCGGCGCGGGCGGTGCCCAGCCGGGTCAGCAACGGCTCGATCCACTCGGGTGGCCGACGGGTCACGCCGGCACCGCCAGGCCGAGGTGCTGGCGGACCAGCTTGGCGAGCTTGTCGTCGTCGAGAGCCCCGCTGGCGTCGATGTGCCGGACCTGACCGTCGGCGGCGACGAAGAGGGTCAGCGGAATGGCGTTGCGCTTCAACTCGCGCTGCAGCGCCTCGCCCTGGTCCACGAGCATCGGGAACCGGACGCCGAAGTCCTCACCGATGGACTGGGCACCGCTGCGGCTGTCCCGGCTGTTGACGCCGATCACCTGGAGCTGACCGGCGGCCCGCTCGCTGAGGCGTTGGAAGGCGGGCAACTCCTTGCGGCACGGCGGGCACCAGGAAGCCCACACGTTGATCACCGCCGGCCCGGCCACCTCCCGCATGACGACGGGGGCGCCACCTGTGAAGCAGGAGAGCGTCAGCTCCGGCAACGCCGACTTGCCAGCGGGCCGCGTCGGGCCGGACGTGCCGGGGGTCGCCGTGCCGGAGCCGGGCGACGCAGGAGTCGCCGAGCCCGGCGACACCGGGGTAGCCGCGCCGGAGCCGGGGGACGCCGCCGTGGGCGCCGCGCTCAGTGCGGTGCAGTCCCGGAACGGGGACGGACGTTCAGCTGCGGCCCGCCGGGGCGCTGGCTCGTCGTCGGCCGCGCCGCTGGTGCAACCGGTGACGGCCAGCAGCAGCGGCAGGACGGCGAGGGCGAGGCGGCGGTTCACGGCACCTCCGCCGTGATCGCCTGCGCCGGCACCAGCTCCGGGTCGACCCCGGCGGCAACCGCGAGGTCGCGCGCCCGGGGGCCCTTGAGCAGCTTGGCGGCGGCCGCCGGCTCGGTCGGGCCGGTGCCGTACGAAGGGCAGAGCTTCGCGAGGGTGCACGCGCCGCAGGCCGGCTTGCGGGCGTGGCAGACCCGTCGCCCGTGGAAGATGATCCGGTGCGACAGCATCGTCCAGTCGCGCTTCTCGTACAGCGCGCCGATCGTGTGCTCGATCTTGACGGGGTCGGTCTCGGTGGTCAGCCGCCACCTGTGGACCAGCCGCTGGAAGTGCGTGTCGACGGTGATGCCCGGGACGTCGAAGGCGTTGCCGAGGATCACGTTCGCGGTCTTGCGGCCGATGCCGGGGAGCGTCACCAGGTCGATGAGCCGGCCCGGGACCGTGCCGTCATAGCGGTCGAGGAGGGCCTGACCGAGCTTGAGCAGCGAGTCGGTCTTGTTGCGGTAGAAGCCGGTCGGCCGGATCAGCTCCTCCATCTCGCCCCGGTCGGCGCCGGCGTACGCGGCTGCGCTCGGGTAACGGGCGAAGAGCTTCGGGGTGACCTCGTTGACCTTCTTGTCCGTGCACTGGGCGGAGAGGATCGTGGCGACGGCCAGCTCCAGAGCGTTGGAATGGTCCAGCTCACAGTGCGCGTCGGGATGCGTCTCGGCCAGCACCCGGCCGATCTTGCGGGCACGGCGTTTGCGCCCGAGATCGGTCTCGCTGGCACCGGGAGGGCTACTGGTCACGACGGTCAGCCTACGTCGCACCCCGGACGGTCCTGCGCGGGTCAGCCGGCGGTCGGCGGCGAGATCTTCCCCTGCCCGTCGAGCCGAGCGCCACCCTTCGGGAAGTCGGCGCGGCTCAACTCGGTGACCAGGCCAAGGCCCCGGTCGTCCGGGTCCAGCGTCGGCTTGCCGGCGGAGTTCATGTAGGTGGAGGTGAACGAGCCGCCGGCCCACCCGCCGTCCGGCTTGAGCGACACCTTCAGCACCCCGCCCCAGCCGAGTCGACCGTCGTTGCTCAGCGAGTTGCCGCCGCCGGCGAAGTTGCCAAGGCTGTACGCGATCAGACGCCCCTGGTAGAACTCCATCCCGCGCAGCACGTGCGGGCCGTGCCCGACGATCAGGTCGGCGCCGGCGTCGATCATGGCGTGCGAGAACTTCACCGGGTCGCCCCGGTTTTCGCCGAGGAACATCTCGGTGCCCGGCTTCACCCGGGTCTTGTCGACACCCTCGCCACCCATGTGCACCTGCACCACGACCAGGTCGGCCATGGTGGCGGCCTTGGCGACCACCGCCTTCGCCTTGGCGATGTCGACGAGGCTGTTGGACCAGACGTACGACGAGAAGCCGGCGACGGCGACCTTGACGCCCTTGACCTCGACCACGGTGATCTCGTTCGGTGCGCCGGTGTGCTCCAGGTCGTACTTCTTCAGTGCCTTCTGGGTGTTCTCGTAGCCCTTGGGCCCGTAGTCGTACCCGTGGTTGTTCGCCTGGTTGAGCACGTCGAAGCCGGCGTCGCGCAGGTGCGCGGCGTACTCCGGCGGGGCGCGGAACTGGAAGCAGCGGGTGGAGTTGGCCCCGCACTTGCCGGTGCCGGTGTCGACAGTCAGCGGCTCCTCCAGGTTGCCCATCACCAGGTCGGCTTTGAGTGCCTGGGTGACCGAGTTGAAGAAGCCCTTGCCACCGGCGGCGGGCAGCCGATTGGGGGCGTTGCCCATGATGATGTCGCCGGTGGCGGAGAGCGAGATCGCGCCGCCCTGACCGGAGGATGCTGGCCCGGTGGCCTTCGGGCCGGCCGTGGAGACCGGTGCGCCGGTGCCACCACCTCCCGCGCCGGGCTGCCAGACGGGTGCCTCGCCAGCGGAGTCGGCGCAGCCGGCCACGAGGAGGGCGGCCAGCAGCGCCGCGAGGCCAAGGGCGACGCGGCGACGCGGGCGGGACGCGAGGGGGGCGGGAGCATACATCGCCCGAGACCCTACCGGCCGTTAAATCCGCCGACGATAGCCGATCGGTTGGAATTTGCGCTCCTGAGCTGCTCAGACCACGGCACGACCGGTCGGGCGCCACCGGCGAGGACCGCCGCGTGCACCGCTCGGGCGAGCGGGGCGCCCCAGGTGGAGCGCGGTCCACCGTAGGCGGCCTCCGGCCCGTCCACCGGGCAGAGCACTGTGACCGCGTCGGTGGGCGTGCCGGTCCCCGGCACTCCCAGCTCGGTGATCGCCTGGGTCTTCGCCTCGGTAGCGGTGGCCACCGCGTTGACAAGTGCCGAGTCGGCGAGCCGGGCCGGCACGTACACCACGATGTTGACAGTGCCGACGCGGTGGGCGAGCGCGGTCGGCGTCGGCGCGGCCGCGGGCACCGGCGTGCCGAGCCCGACCGTCGCCCAGGCCCGCACTCCGGTGTCGGTCCGCGCCACCACGTCTGTCACATCGACGCCGGTCAGCAGGCCGATCCCGGGCCCGTCGAGGGCCAGCTCGGCGGCGAGCGAGGCCAGGTGCGCCGCCGGATCCTCCCGGTCGTACGACATCGGTACGGTCGCGTTCAGCACCCACTGCCGAAGCCCGATGCCACCGCCCATCGGGCCACTGCTGATCGCCCGCAGGGGCACGTCCGCGCGCCAGACGAGCAGCGGTACGTTCCGCCCGTCCTCGGCGCGGCTGGTCAGAGTCGGGTCGCTCAGCACGTCGGGCAGGTTACGCCCACCGATCAAGATTCCAGGGGCGACCTCTGATTCGTGCTCACGTGCGCCTAGACTTGGCGGCGCGCGAGGGGATCAGCGGACGGCGGCCCCGGCCGACGGACGGCACGCGCAACCGGAGGTGCGCAATGGACGAGGTACTGGCCCGCAGCGGGATCTTCCAGGGTGTTGACCCGGAAGCTGCCGAGGCGCTCGCCAAGGAGATGGAGACGATCGAGGTCCGCAAGGGCGAGATCGTCTTCAATGAGGGCGAGCCCGGTGACAGCCTCTACATCCTGCTGTCCGGGAAGATCAAGGTTGGTCGCCGCGCCGCGGACGGCCGACAGAACCTGATCGCGGTGATGGGGCCGTCGGACATGGTCGGTGAGCTGTCGCTCTTCGACCCGGGTCCGCGTACGGCGACCGCCACCGCGGTGACCGACACCCGGCTGGTGCGGCTGCGTAAGCAGGCGCTGCGGCCGTGGCTCAACAACCGCCCGGAGATCGCCGAGCAGTTGCTCCGGGTGCTCGCCCGGCGACTGCGTCGGACCAACGACTCGCTGGCCGACCTGATCTTCACGGACGTGCCGGGTCGGGTCGCCAAGAACCTGCTCCAGATGGCGGGCCGCTTCGGCACCCGCGACGGCGGGGTTCTGCGGGTGACGCACGACCTCACCCAGGAGGAGATCGCCCAGCTCGTCGGCGCCTCCCGGGAGACCGTCAACAAGGCGCTGGCCGACTTCGCCTCGCGCGGCTGGCTGAGGCTTGACGGCAAGAGCATCATCATCCTGGACCCGGAGCGCCTGGCCCGCCGCGCCCGCGTCTGAGCAGCACCCGACGTCCCCGCCTGCCGTCACCGACGGTAGGCGGGGACGTTGTCATCTGCCTGGCGCACAATCGCTGGCCTTCCGGCGGTGCCGGCGGTGAGGGTGGGGCCATGGTGAACGGTGTTGCAGTGCTGTCCGACATCCATGGCGTCCTGCCGGCGCTGGAGGCCGTACTGGCTGAACCGGATGTCGCCGCCGCCGATCTGATCGTGCTCACCGGTGACATCGCCGCGGGCCCGCAGCCGGTCGAGGTGCTGGACGTGCTCGCCAGCCTGGGCGACCGGGTGTGCTGGGTCGGCGGCAATGCCGACCGCGAGCTGGTCGAGGCCCGGGCCGGCAGGCCGGCGTCGATCGAGGTCTCGAACTGGGCCGCCGGGCAGCTGCGCGACGACCAGGTGGCCCGGCTCGCCGCCTTGCCGGCGACGGCGACGTTGGAGATCGACGGTCTCGGCCGGACACTGTTCTGCCACGCGACCCCCCGCGATGACGAGGAGGTCGTGCTCGTCGACTCCCGGCTGACGCGCTGGGCGGAGGTGTTCGACGGTCTTCCCACCGAGGTCGCCACGGTGGTCTGCGGCCACACGCACATGCCCTTCACCCGGCTGGTCGACAGGCGTCTGGTGGTCAATCCGGGCAGCATCGGCATGCCGTACGGGGGCGCGGGAGCGTGGTGGGCGCTACTCGGGCCGGGTGTCCAGCTGCGCCGCACCGCCTTCGACGTGGACGCGGCCTGCGCCCGGGTGGCCGCGGAGTCGACCTTCCCCGACGCCGCCGCCTGGGCCGACGAGTACCTACGCTCCCAGCACAGCGACGTCGACGCGTTGACCGCCTTCGGCCCCCGCGACGGCCGCTGAGGCCGGCACCGGCCCAAAAAAGTCAGTCTTGACTGTTTGTTTCGTAGGCCGCAGGCTGTCCCCGTGCCCCCCGCATCGACGCGTGTCCCCCAGCAGGAGCGCAGCCGCGCCACCCAGACCCGCCTGCTGGAGGCGACCGTCGACTGCCTGATCGAGCACGGCTGGTCCGGCACCACCACCACTGTCGTCGCGGCCCGGGCCGGCGTGTCCCGTGGGGCTCAGCTGCACCACTACCCGACGAAGGCCGCTCTGGTGACGGCCGCCGTGGCCCATCTGGCCGAGCGGCGGGCCGACGAGCTGCGCACCGAGGCCGAGGCGCTGCCGGCTGGTCCACAGCGGTTGGACCGGGTCGTCGACCTGCTCGCCCTGGCGTTCACCGGACCGCTGTTCGTGGCCGCACTCGAGCTCTGGGTTGCCGCCCGCACCGATCGGGAGCTCCGGGACGCCCTGGTGCCGCTGGAGGCGACGGTCGGCCGGGAGATGCACCGGCTCACCGTGGCCCTGCTCGGTGTCGACGAGCGTCGATCCGGTGTCCGCGAGGCGGTGCAGGCCACGCTCGATCTGCTCCGTGGGCTCGGGGTGGCCAACCTGCTCAGCGACGACTCCGCCCGCCGTACCGCCCTGTTGACCACCTGGAAGCGCCAGCTCGCCACCCTGCTCACGCCCTGACCGCCGGCCGCATCGGCCCCCACCGACCGGAGGCACCATGGTCGACCTCAGCGACCTGCTCACCGACCTGGCCGACGAGTCCGCCCAGTTGGACGCCCTGGTGGCGCCACTGCCCGCCGCCGACTGGGCGAAGCCGACCCCCGCGCCGGGCTGGAGCGTCGGACATCAGATCGCCCACCTCGCCTGGACCGACCACGTCGCGCTGTTGGCCGCGACCGATCCCGAGGCGTTCTACGCGACGGTGACCGGCGCGCCGGACGTGACGCGGATGGTGGACGCGGGTGCAGAGGAGTTCCTCGCCCCGCCGGCCGAACTGCTGGCCCGTTGGCGAGCCGGGCGAACCGCGCTCGTCGACGCACTGGCCGCCGTTCCGGCCGGCGGCAAACTGCCCTGGTACGGCACCCGGATGTCGGCCACGTCGATGGCCACCGCCCGGATCATGGAGACCTGGGCGCACGGCGCGGACGTGGCCGACGCCCTCGGCGTGGTCCGCCCCGACAGCGACCGGCTTCGGCACGTGGCGCACCTGGGCGTGCGTACCCTCGGGCACGGCTTCGCCGCGCACGGCCGGGAGGCACCGACGGCGCCGGTCCGGGTCGAGCTGGTCGGGCCGGGCGGCGACACGTGGAGCTGGGGCCCGGCGGATGCCACCGACCGGGTCACCGGCCCGGCCCGGGACTTCTGCCAGCTGGTCACCCAGCGCCGGCACCGCGCGGACCTCGCTCTGGTCGCCACCGGGCCGGTCGCCGACGAGTGGCTCGACGTGGCGCAGGCCTTCGCCGGGCCGCCGGGTGACGGCCGGCAGCCGGCCGGTCGGGACGGGATACCGGCATGATCCGCATCGGCAACGCCTCCGGCTTCTACGGCGACCGGTTCACCGCCTGGCGGGAGATGCTCGACGGCGGTGAGCTGGACGTGCTGACCGGCGACTATCTGGCCGAGTTGACCATGCTGATCCTGGCCCGGGACCGCCTCCGCGACCCCGACCTGGGCTACGCGAAGACGTTCCTGCGGCAACTGGAGACCTGCCTCGGCACCGCCCTCGACCGAGGGGTGCGGATCGTGACCAACGCCGGCGGGTTGAACCCGGCCGGCCTGGCCACCGCCATCGAGAAGCTCGCCACCCGGCTCGGCCTGCCGGCCCGAATCGGGTACGTCGAGGGCGACGCGATCCAGCGGCCGGACGCGTTGAGCGCTAACGCCTACCTCGGCGCGTTCGGGATCGCCGCGTGCCTCGACGGCGGCGCGGACGTGGTGGTCACTGGCCGGGTCACCGACGCGTCGCTGGTGGTCGGCCCGGCCATCGCCCGGTACGGGTGGGGCCGCGACGACCTCGACGAGCTGGCCGGGGCCACTGTGGCGGGGCACCTCGTCGAGTGCGGCGCCCAGGTCACCGGCGGCAACTTCAGCTTCTTCACCGAACTGCCCGACGGCGGGCACCGGCCCGGATTCCCGATCGCCGAGGTGTACCCCGACGGCTCATCGGTGCTCACCAAGCATCCGGGCACCGGCGGCGCGGTCACCGTGGAGACGGTCACCGCCCAACTGCTCTACGAGATCGGCGGGCCCGCGTACCTCGGGCCGGACGTGGTCACCCGGCTGGACACGGTGACGCTGCGCCCCGACGGGCCGGACCAGGTCCGGGTCTCCGGCGTCCGGGGCACACCGCCGCCGGCGACGCTCAAGGTGGGCGTCAACAACCTCGGCGGCTTCCGCAACTCGATGACGTTCGTCCTCTGCGGTCTGCACATCGAGGCGAAGGCGACGTTGGTCCGTGGGCAGATCGAGGAGGCGGTCGGCAAGGACGGGCTGGAGTTCGTGCTGGCTCGGACCGACCACGAGGACGCCGCCGACACCGAGGCGGCCAGCGCCCTGCTGCACGTACACCTGCGTGACGGCGACAAGGCGCGGGCCGGCCGGGCCTTCTCGGCCGCTGCCGTGGAGTTGGCCCTGGCCTCGTACCCGGGCTGCACGGTGACCACACTGCCCGGCGACGCGACGCCGTACGGCGTCTTCACCGCCGACGCGGTGCCGCAGGACGCGGTGGCGCACGTCGCGGTGCTGCCCGGTGGCGAGCGGGTGCCGATCGCCCCGCCGATCCGCACCGCCTCCACCTCGCCGGACGAGACCACCCCTGGTGGCGGCCCGGCGGCCGCCGGGCCGACCCGGCGCGGGGCCCTCGGCGAGGTGGTCGGCGCGCGCTCCGGGGACAAGGGCGGCGACGCCAACCTCGGCGTCTGGGCGCGAACCGACGCCGGGTACGCGTGGCTGCGGACCTGGCTGACAGTCGAGCGCCTGGCCGAGCTGCTGCCGGAGACCGCGCCGCTGACCGTGCGGCGTTACGAGTTGCCGAACCTGTGTGCGGTCAACTTCGTGATCGAGGGCCTGCTCGGCGCCGGGGTGGCCGCGTCCACCCGGTTCGACCCGCAGGCCAAGGCCCTCGGCGAGCTGCTGCGCGCCCGGATCGTCGACCTGCCGGCCGACCTGTCGACGGAGGCGTCGTGAGCATCGTGGACACGCCGGAGCGGCGGCAACTGCGCGAGCTGACCCGTTCGTTCGTGACCCGGGAGGTGTTGCCACACCTGGACGACTGGGAGCGGGCCGGCGAGGTGCCCAGGGCGTTGCACGGCACCGCCGCGAAGCTCGGCCTGCTCGGCATCGGCTTCCCGGAGTCGGTCGGTGGCAGCGGCGGTGATCTGCTCGATTCGATCATCGTGACCGAGGAGCTGATCCGCGCCGGTGGCTCGTCCGGGCTGGTGGCGGCCCTGTTCACGCACGGGATCGCGTTGCCGCACATGGTCGCGGCGGCCGGTGCACGCACCGGTGGCTCGTTGGGCGGTCGACTCGGCGGCAGCGCGTCCCCGGCCGACGACAGCCTGATCGAGCGGTACGTCCGGCCCACCCTGGCCGGCACGATGATCGGCGCGCTGGCCATCACCGAGCCGGACGGCGGTTCGGACGTGGCCGGCATCCGCACCACCGCCCGCCGCGACGGCGACCACTACGTGGTGAACGGGTCGAAGACCTACATCACCAGCGGCCACCGGGCCGACTTCGTGACCACCGCTGTGTGTACCGACTTTCCCGGCAGCGGTGAGCTCACCCTGCTGGTCATCGACAAGGGGTCGCCCGGGTTCACAGTGGGCCGCCGGTTGGAGAAGTTGGGCTGGCACTGCTCGGACACCGCCGAACTGTCCTTCGCTGACGTACGGGTGCCGGTCGCCAACCGGATCGGCGCGGAGAACACCGGCTTTCTGGCGATCATGCAGCACTTCGCGGCGGAACGCCTCTCGCTGGCGACCCAGGCGTACGCGACAGCGCAGCGCTGTGTCGAGCTGGCGGTGCGCTGGTGCCGGGACCGGGAGACCTTCGGGCGTCCGCTGGCCAGCCGGCAGCTGGTCCGACACCGGTTGGCCGAGATGCACACGCGGGCCGAGGCGGCCCGGTCGTACGTGCACGGGGTGGCGGCTCGGGTCGCGGCCGGCTAGCCGGTGGTGACCGAGGTGGCGATGGCGAAGAACGTGGCGGTGGCCGCCTGCGACCACGTCGTCGACCAGGCGTTGCAGCTGCACGGCGGTTTCGGCTACCTGCGCGACGCCGAGGTGGAGCGGCACTACCGCGACGCGCGGATCCTCGGCATCGGCGGCGGCACCACCGAGATCATGAACGAGATCATCGCGAAAGGCATGGGTCTGTGAGCGCGAGGAGTGAGCCGGGTTTGCGAGCCCCGCAGTCGCGAACGAAGGAGGCACGGTGACCACCCTGGACAGCTCGGTCGACCCGTCCGCGCCCGCGTACCTGGCGAACCGGGCGGCGTTGCTGGAGCGGCTGGGCGAGTTGGACGCCGCGCTGGATCAGGCGCGGGCGGGTGGCGGCGAGAAGTACGTGACCCGGCATCACGCCCGCGGCAAGCTGCTCCCCCGGGAGCGGATCGAGCTGCTGGTGGACGCCGACAGCCCCTTCCTGGAGTTGTCGCCGGTCGCCGCGTACGGCTCGGACTTCCCGGTCGGGGCCAGCGTGGTCACCGGTATCGGGGTGGTCGAGGGCGTGGAGTGCCTGATCGTCGCCAACGACCCGACGGTACGCGGCGGCGCGGTCAACCCGTGGTCGCTGGCGAAGACCCGGCGGGCCGGCGAGATCGCCCTGGCCAACCGGCTGCCCATGGTCAACCTGGTCGAGTCGGCCGGGGCGGACCTGCCCACCCAGGCGGAGATCTTCATCCCCGGTGGTCGGGTGTTCCGTGACCTCACCCGGCTCTCGGCGGCCGGCATCCCCACTGTCAGCGTGGTCTTCGGCAACGCCACGGCCGGTGGCGCGTACGTGCCGGGGATGTCGGACCACGTGATCATGATTCGGGACCGGTCGCAGGTCTATGTGGCCGGTCCGCCGCTGGTGAAGATGGCGACCGGTGAGGTCACCGACGACGAGTCGCTGGGTGGCGCGACGATGCACGCCGGCACGTCCGGGCTGGCCGACTACCTGGCTGCCGACGAGCGGGACGGCATTCGGCTGGCCCGGCAGTGCATCCGCCGGTTGAACTGGCGCAAGCAGGGCCCGTCGCCGCGGTCGGCGGTGCCGCAGCCTCCGAAGTACGACCCGGAGGAGCTGCTCGGCATCACCAGCGCCGACCTGAAGGTGCCGTTCGACCCCCGGGAGGTGTTGGCCCGGATCCTCGACGGCAGCGACTTCGACGAGTTCAAGCCGGCGTACGGGGACGCGCTGGTCACCGGTTGGGGTGAGCTGCACGGGTATCCGGTGGGGGTGCTGGCCAACGCCCGAGGGGTGCTGTTCAGCGCGGAGGCGCAGAAGGCGGCCCAGTTCATCCAGCTCGCGAACGCCTCGGACACCCCGTTGATCTTCTTGCAGAACACCACCGGCTACATGGTCGGCACCGAGTACGAGCAGCGCGGCATCATCAAGCACGGCGCCCTCATGATCAATGCGGTGTCGAACTCGACGGTGCCGCACCTGACGGTGAACCTGGGCGCCTCGTACGGGGCCGGCAACTACGGCATGTGCGGGCGGGCGTACGAGCCGAGGTTCCTGTTCACCTGGCCGAACGCGAAGTCGGCGGTGATGGGCCCGGCGCAGCTGGCGGGGGTGCTGTCGATAGTGGCCCGGCAGGCGGCTGCCGCCCGGGGGCGCGACTACGACGAGGACTCCGACGCGGCGATGCGGATGATGGTCGAGCAGCAGATCGAGTCGCAGTCCGGGGCGCTCTTCCTCTCCGGCCGGCTCTACGACGACGGGGTGATCGACCCTCGGGACACTCGGACCGTCCTCGGGCTCTGCCTCTCGGCGATCCACAACGGACCGGTGAAGGGCGCCGACGGTTTCGGCGTCTTCCGGCACTGAGGGGCTGACATGATCAATCGACTGCTGGTGGCCAACCGGGGCGAGATCGCCCGCCGGGTCTTTGCCACCTGCCGCGCCATGGGCGTGGAGACCGTCGCCGTGCACTCCGACGCTGACGCCGACGCGCCGTTCGTGGCCGAGGCCGACCAGGCGGTCCGGTTGCCCGGTGCGACGCCGGCCGAGACGTACCTGCGGGTCGACCTGATCCTGGACGCGGCCCGCCGCAGCGGCGCGGACGCCGTCCACCCCGGCTACGGGTTCCTCGCCGAGAACGCCGAGTTCGCGGCGGCGGTGACCGACGCCGGCCTGACCTGGGTCGGGCCGCCGGCCAAGGTGATCGCCGCCATGGGCGACAAACTGGCGGCGAAGGCACTGCTCGCCGAGGCGGGTGTGCCCATGCTGCCGAGCTGGACCGACACCGACGGCGTCACCGACTTTCCGGTGCTGGTGAAGGCGTCCGCCGGCGGCGGTGGCCGGGGCATGCGGATCGTCCGGACCGCCGACGACCTGGCCGAGGCGGTCGCCTCCGCGCGCCGCGAGGCGGCTGCCGCGTTCGGCGACGGCACGGTCTTCATCGAGCGGTACGTCGAGCGCGGCCGGCACGTCGAGGTGCAGATCTTCGGTGATACCCACGGCACCGTGCAGGTGCTCGGCGTCCGGGAGTGCTCGATCCAGCGCCGACACCAGAAAATCATCGAGGAGGCACCGGGTGATCTCCCGCCGGGGCTGCATGATCGGCTGCACGAGACGGCCATGGCTGCCGGGCGGGCGGTCGACTACGTGGGGGCCGGCACTGTCGAGTTCCTGCTGGCACCGACCGGCGAGTTCTTCTTTCTGGAGATGAACACCCGGCTCCAGGTGGAGCACCCCGTCACCGAGTTGGTCACTCCGGCGGGGCTGGACCTGGTCCGGATGCAGCTGCTGGTGGCCGAGGGCGCACCGCTGCCCGCACATCACCACTTCCCGGCCAAGCGCGGCTACGCGATCGAGGTACGGCTGTGCGCCGAGGAGCCGGCGCAGGGCTGGCGGCCCGCCACGGGCACCCTGCACCGCTTTGACGTGCCGGGGGTGGATCGCGAGTTCGGCTGGATCCAACGGGCGGGCCTGCGGCTCGACTCCGGCGTGGTGGCGGGCTCGGTGGTGGGGGTGCACTACGACTCACTGCTCGCCAAGCTGATCGCCGTGGCACCGACCCGGACCGAGGCAGCCCGGGCCCTGGCGGGTGCCCTGGCTCGGGCCGAGTTGCACGGGGTGGCCACCAACCGCGATCTGCTGGTCCGGGTGCTGCGCAGCCCGGAGTTCGCGGCGGCGCAGATCGACACCGGTTTCCTGGACAGGCACCCGGAGGTCTTCGCACCGCTCCTCCCCGCCGACCAGGTCCCACTCACCGCCCTCGCCGCCGCGCTGGCGGGCGCCGCGCACCGCCGGGCGACAGCATCGGTGCTGGGCGGGCTCCCCTCCGGTTGGCGCAACGTTCCAGCAGTCCCGCAGGTCAGCCGGTTCACCGGGCCGGACGACGACGAGATCGAGATCCGCTACCGGCTGGACCGGACCGGCCGGCTCGCCGACTGGTCCAGCACGTCAGCCGCCGACGGCTCCGCCGAGCGGCCGACAGCGCCCACCGTGGCGCTGGTCGAGGCCACCCCGGACCTGGTGGTGCTCGACGTCGACGGGGTTCGCCGCGGGTACCGCGTACACCGGGTGGGGTCGGCTGTCTTCGTGGACGGCCCGGACGGGGCGGTGAGCCTGGCCGAGCTGCCGCGTCTCCCGCTGCCCACCGCGGCGGTGGCGGCCGGGTCGCTGCTCGCGCCGCTGCCCGGCGCGGTGACCCGGGTACACGTCCAGGTCGGCCAGCGGGTCACCGCCGGCGATCCGCTGCTCACCCTGGAAGCGATGAAGCTGGAACATCCCGTGCTCGCCCCGATCGACGGCGTGGTCGCCGAGCTGCCGGTGCCGACCGGCGGTCAGGTGCAGACGGGCGCCGTCCTGGCAGTTATCGAAGAGGAGGACGCCCGATGACCTTCGACCTCACCCCCGAGCAGGACCAACTGCGCGACGCCGTGCGGGCGTTGGGTCGCCGCTACGGCCACGGTTACTTCGTCGAGAAGGCGAGGGCCGGCGAACACACCACCGAACTCTGGGCGGAGGCCGGGCGGCTCGGCTACCTGGGGGTCAACATCCCCACCGAGTACGGCGGCGGGGGCGGCGGCATCACCGAGCTGGCCATCGTCTGCGAGGAACTGGCGGCGGCGGGTTGCCCGTTGCTGCTGCTGGTGGTCTCCCCCGCCATCGCGGCGACCGTCCTCAGCCGGCACGGCACCGAGGAGCAGCGCAAGCGGCACCTGCCGGGCCTCGCCGACGGCTCCCAGAAGATCGTCTTCGCGATCACCGAGCCGGAGGCCGGTTCCAACTTCCACCGGCTCGGCACTGTGGCTCGCCGCGACGGCGACGGCTGGCTGCTGAACGGCCGCAAGTGCTACATCTCCGGAGTCGACGAGGCCGGTCACGTGCTGGTGGTGGCCCGCGTCGCCGTCGACGACGGCGCTGCCGGCTCAGCGGAGACGTCTCCGCAGAGGCTGAAGCCGGCGCTGTTCCTGGTGCCGACCGACGCGGCCGGGCTGACCCGGTCCAAGCTGGACATGGAGATCGTGTCTCCGGAGAACCAGTTCCTGCTCTACCTGGACGACGTGCGGGTGCCCGCCGACGCGCTGCTCGGTGAGTCGCTGGACGCCGGGCTGCCGGCGCTGTTCGCCGGGCTCAACCCGGAGCGGATCACGGTGGCCGCGATGGGCGCCGGCACCGGCCGGTACGCCATCGAGCGGGCCAGCGAGTACACCGCCACCCGCAAGGTCTGGGGTGGCCGGAGCATCGGATCGCATCAGGGGGTCTCGCATCCGCTGGCACACGCGGCGGTGCAGGTGGAGCTGGCCCGCCTCATGATCCAGAAGGCGGCCACCCTGTACGACGCCGGCCGCGACCTGGAGGCCGGGGTGGCCGGCAACATGGCCAAGTACGCGGCCGGGGAGGCCGCCGCGCTGGCCGTGGACACCGCCGTCCAGGTGCTCGGCGGGGCCGGCATGACCACCGAGTACGGGGTGGCGACCCTGCTCGGCGCGGTCCGGGCCGGCCGGATCGCCCCGGTCAGCCGCGAGATGATCCTCAACTTCGTGGCCCAACACGTCCTGGGCCAGGACAAGTCCTACTGAGGCCGGCCTACCCGCCAGCCTGCCGCAAGATCGACTCGGTTTTCTTGAATCCGGGGGGTCCAAGGGCCAGCGACCCCGCAACTTCCTGAAACCCGAGTCGATCACGCGCGGGCCACGCCGCCTGCACTCAGGCCGGGGTGCGGCAGGCGGCGTCGATGCGGTGGACCGGGCGGACCCGACGACCCATGCCCTCCAACAGGGAATCCTCGACGTGGAAGTCGTGAATGCGCAGTTGGTGGCGGGGCAGCTCCTCCTCACTCGGGCAGAGCACCTGAGCGCGGACCAGACCGACCGGGACGTACCGGACGCCACCCCGTTCCTGAAGGATCACCATGTTGACGTCGTCGGTGGTGACCACGTGCCCGCGTACGTCCTCGGTGGGCCCACTTTCCGGGCCGACGGTGGTAACGGTCAGCGGCAGCACCGGGGTGCTGATGACGGGCACCGCCGCCCAGACCAGGGTGGCCAGCACCGCCACCTCGGTCACCGACGCCAGCGGCCGGATCACCATGCCCGGCAGCGGCCCCGCGATGAACAGGGCCAGCAGCGGAGGCACCACGATGAGCGCCAGCACCAGCCACTCATCGCCCTGCTGCACCGCCTGGCGCAGCGTGGGCAGCATCAGCCAGCCGTACCCGGCGAGCAGTGCGCCGACAATCAGCACCCGAGGCACGACCCGCTCGTGCAGCCGCCCGGGGCGCAGTTGGAACGCGGCCACGAACGCCGGCAGCAGCAGCGGAAGGTAGAGCAACGGCCAGGTGATCAGGGCGAGCAGGAAGCTGGCCAGCACCACCCAGGCCGGGGTGATGTCGGCCCAGCGGGCGAAGAGCGGGCGGCGACGTGTGCCCGGTGGAAGCCGATCCGCGCTGACGGCCAGCACTGCGCCGAGCGCGAAGACGGCGACCAGGCCGGTGGAGAGCAGTCGGGCCGCCGTGGTCAGGAAGCCGGCGAGCAGGTTGACCGGCCCGACGTTGGCCACCAGCAGCAGCGTGGTCTGGAGTTCACCGCCGGCCTCCACGCCGAGGCGGAGCACCGAGAAGATCGCGGGTACGCCCACCACGGCCGTCCAGAACGACTGGCTGGCCCGGGCGCGCCGCTCGGCCGGATCCCAGCGGACCCGCCCGGGCTCGACGTCGGCGACGATGGGCTCGGCCGGTTCGGCGACCGGCACGGCGGCCGGCCAGGCGACCTCACCTCCCGCAACGGCCGCTGGACCGTCGACGGCCGACGGCGCCACGGCCGTACCGTCGATTGTCGGGGCGGCGCCGCCGGGTATTGACGTGCGGGGCGGCGGGACCGGCCCGTCGCCGCCGGTGGCGGTCGGCGCCGCGCTCACTTCGCGGGCGCCTTGTCGTCGAAGTCGACAAGCTTCGGCACCTCCAGCGGCTGCGGTTGGCGCTTCTCGGCCTTCAGCCACGGGCCCAGGGTCCGGTTGTACGCGGTCTGCCAGGGGCTGGCATCTCCGTCACGGCCCTGCTGGTAGCTCTTCTGCAGGAAGTACGCGACCAGGTCGCGCAGCGCGGGATCACCGATCGGCACACCGATGCCCAGCAACTCGCTGGTGCCGAACGGCATGTCCACGATCTCGAATTCCTTGGGGAAGCTCGCCAGGAAACCGGCGAGGATCGACTCGTCGGAGCTGACCGCGTCGTACCGGCCCTTCCGGATGCCATCGACGCAGTCGCCGACGTCCTTGACCACGAACGTCTTGACCTGGTGCTTCTCCAGCTCAGCCTCGGTGGTGGAGCCGCCGCTGGTGCAGACCTTGTAGGCCGGGTCGCGCAGATCCTCGATGGTGCGGATCTTGTCCTTGAGTCGGACCGGCACCATCACCTCCTGGGTGGTGACGAAGTACGGCCCGGCGAAGCTGATCAGCTTCTTACGGTCCTCCGTCATGGAGAAGCTGGACACCACGAGGTCGACGGTGCCACCTTGCAGCGACGGGATGCGGTCCTCGGTGGCGACCGACACGAACTCCAGCCGCTGTTCCCCCTCGTAGCCGAGGGAGGCCGCGACGTACCTGGCGATCTCGACGTCGAACCCGACGTGCTGGCCGTTGCGCAACTCGCCCATCAGCGGCTCGTTGGTGGCGACACCGATCCGCAGCTTCGACTGGCCGTAGATGTGCGTCTCGCGCATCTTCTCCTGCACGGAGGGCAGGTCAGGTTCCCCCCGGCTGTCGCAACCGGCGGCGGCGGCGAGCACGAGGGTGAGGGCGACCGCCAGCGTCGACGCGACCGAGCGGAGCCGGGACTGCGAACTGCCTGGGTTCATGGGCGACCTCGCTGCCGGGAGAGCCTGCGGGACACCGAGAGTAGCGGTTTCCGTCCAGTCTGTGTGGGTGCCGTGGGCCAGGCCGGGCGCGTCACTCGGATCGACGTCGATCGGCGCGGCGGTCGGCTCTGCGGTTGACAGCCGGCCTCGTCGCGACATGCTGGACGGGTGAGCCGATTGCCCAGACCCGATGCGCGCACGGTGGCGGTGCTCGCCGCGCTGGGAGCCCTTGCGCCGCTGGTCATGCTGGTCGTGTGGCGCCGACAGGATCTACTCGGCGTGGTTCTCGCGCTGCTCTGCGTGCTAATGACCATGGTGGCCGGGGTCGCGGTCTCCGCCGCTCGTCAGGTCGACGACCCGGAGCCGGCGGACCGGTCGGCGGCCGTCGGGCCGCCCGAGTTGATGCCGTACGGGATCGACGCGGACACCCTCGACGCCCTGGACAGCCGGGACGCGTTGCGTGCGGTGCGTGACCGTCGACGCGGGTCGAACGGGCTCAGCGGCCGGTGAGCGTCGGCGCGGTGAGCGCGTCCACGCCGCGCCCCGCCAGACAGCGGTAGGTCCGGTCGATGCTCCCGTCGACCGGCGGTAGCACCTCCAGGTGCCAGCCGGTCGCCTCGGCGATCCCGGTGGTCAGGCTGAACGTGGTGGCGCTGCACACCTGCCGCACCGGCTCAGCGGCGGCCACCTCGTCGTAGTCGGCGCCGATCAGCGACACCGGCAGGATGCCCTCGGCGTACGTCTCCCAGGTGTGTCGGCCGGCGCAGGACAGCCGAGCCGCCTCGGCGCGGCTGCCGCGGATCCGCATCGGGCCGAAGCACTCCAGCTCGGGCAGGCACCGGGCACCCTCGGGCAGGGCGGTGGGCGCACCGCTGCCGGTCGCACAGCCGGGCAGCGGGCCGGTCGCCGGTGCGGCGATCTGGGTGGCCGACGGGTACGGGGCGAGTGGTGGCGCCCGGTCGGCGACCCAGGCCCCGGCGGTCGCGGAGGCGGCGAGCGCGAGCACCCCGGCACCGCCGAAGAGCCAGCGCCGCCACCGTCGACCGGTGGGGAGAGTTCGCTGAGTGTCCTCGATGGGCGGGCGGGGCACCGGCGGGCTGGCCGCGTACGGGCCGGAGAGCGTCGCGCCACCGCTGACCGGAGCGCCGCTGACAGGTGCCGCCGGCGAGCCGAGGGGCAGGTTGGTGAGCAGGTCGTGCAACTCCAGGGCGGAGGGACGCTCGGCCGGGTCGTTGGCCATGCCGACGCGCAGGACGTCGATCAGCTCGTCCGGCACCCCGGGTAGGGCGGGGAGCGGCTGGTTGAACATCTCCAGCACGGTGACCAGGCTCGGGTTGCGCTCGGACTGCCAGCGCGGCGGCCGGCCGTGCATCACCGCGTAGAGGGTGGCGCAGAGCGCGTACACGTCGACGGCCGGCGACGGCGGGCTGTGGCTGAACATCTCCGGCGGCGCGTACGCCGGGGTGAGCACCTCCAGGGTGACCGAGGCGTCCCGGTGTTCGGCGAGGACGGCGAGCCCGAAGTCGGCGAGGACCGCCGAGTTGAACGCCGAGTGGAGGATGTTCGCCGGTTTCACGTCCCGGTGCAGCACCCCGGCGGCGTGCGAGTGGGCCAGCGCGTCGGCGATCTTGATGCCGAGGTCGCGGGCCTCCACCGGGCCCAGCGGCGAGGTGCGCATCCGTTCGGCGTACGAGCCGTCGCAGAGCTCCATGATCAGGTAGGGGTGCTGATCGACGGTGACCCCCACGTCGAAGAGGTCCACCACGTGCGGGTGTGAGGACATCCGGCCGGCCGCCCGCGCCTCGCGCAGGAAGCGGGCCTGATCGCGTTCGCTGTCGAGCGTCCGGTTCTCCACCTTGACGGCGACCTCGCGACCCACCGAGATCTGGGTGGCCTGGTAGACGGTCGCGTACCCGCCCCTGGCAAAGACCCGCAAATCAGTCAGGCCAGGCACGATCGGCACTGGTGGGCCGCCGGTCGGGGTGTCGGTCACCGCTCGAAAATACCCAACCCGACCGATGGCTCAGCGCACCGCGTCCGCCGGAGTCGCACCGGCGGGACCGGTACCCTCCTCGGCGACCGCAGCCGGTCCGACACCCTCGGACGATCCGACCCCACCGGCCGGGACGCCCCGGCGGGCATCCAGCCACAGACCGATGGCGGTCGCCACGGCTCCCAGCCCCTCCCACGCCGCCACCCCGAAGAACCGGTCGGGCGCGATGTCGGCCAGCACCGCGATGGTGAACACGGTGAACGTGACCAGCCGGAAGACCACCGTGAACCGGTAGAACACCCGCCACTCGGTCACCGTGGCGAGCAGGTAGTAGACGCCCATGTTGAAGGCCGCCATCGAGGACGCCAGCAGGAACGTCCCGGTGTGGTCACCGACGGCCCGGGTCGCCGGCACCTCGAACCCGAGCATGCGCAGCTGCGCCTCCGGCCAGAGCAGCCCCACCGTGCCCATCACCAGCGCCAACACGCCGAAGACCGCGATGGTCCAGCCCGCGATGGATCGCGGCAGCTTCATGAAGGGCCTCCCCAGGCACGGCGACGGTCACCACTGTGGACCCGTACGCGGTGGTGACACGCTAGCCGCTCACCCCGACCACCACATCCCCAGAACCGGCAAAACCTGCACACTCCCGGAGCGGGTCACACCAGTGCGGTCAGGCGGGAGTGCAGGGCGTCGGCTGCGGCACGCTCACTGCGCTGCTCGGTCGCGTACGCCAGGCGGACCGCCTCCTGCGCACAGGACAGCGCCTCCTCCGGGTACCCGCAGGCGGCCAACGCCTCGGCCAGCACACTCGCCGCGATCACCTGGCTGCGCACGTCCTCGGCCGGGGCGGTGACCGCTCGGCGAGCCCAGTCCAACGCCTGCTCCCGCTGACCGTGGGCGAGCAGCGCCGCAGCGTACTGGGCCATCGTCTGGCGGCGGGAGAAGAGCAGCGAGGGCGCGTTCGCTGCGGCAGTGGCCACCGGGGCGAGCAGCCCGACCGCTGTCGCCGAGTCACCCGCGGCGAGCCGGGCCGTCGCCAGCAGCACCCGGGGCGCCACCTGCGCCGGGGCCTGCGGGTTGTGCGGCTCCACGGCGGTCAGCACCCCACGGGCCACCCGCTCGGCCGTCTCACAGTCGCCCATGTCCAACGCGACGAAGCCGCGCAGTGTCCCGGCCATCCCGGTGAGCAGCGGATGCGAGGTGCGCTCCGCGTACGCCAGGGCGTCGGTGAGCAGGTCAGCCGCGTGCTCCGGCTCGCCCAACCCGCGCGCCACCACCGCCCGGACCACCAGGGCGAACCCGCGCCCCCAGTCGTCGGAGGCGGCGGCGAACTCCCGGTACGCCCGCCGGGCCTCCCGGTCCGCCTCGGCCAGGTCACCCAGCTCGGCGGTGGCGAACGCCGCCACCGCCCGCAACGTGCCGACCGCCCACGCCTCGCCGACCCGCTCGCCGAACGGCAGGAACACCTGCGCCATCCGACACGCCTCGCGCAGTCGGCCGGCGAGCAGCCGGGCGAACGCAGTGGTGCCGCGCAGCCAGGCCCGCCCGTACGGGTCCTTCAACTCGGCGAAGAGCCGGGCAGCCCGGCCGAGCACCGCGTCGGTGCCGGCGAAGTCACCCCGGGTGGTGGTCACCCAGGCCAGGTTCTGCAGGGACCACGCCTGCCCGCGTCGGTCCTGCGCGCCGAGGCTGACCTGGTACGCGGCCGCCAACCGGCTGCTCGCCTGACTCAGCCGCCCCGCCACGAAGTCGGCCATGCCGAGCCGGCGCATCGCCGTGGCGCGCTGCGTGGGCAGCCGACCCTCGGTGGCCACCTGCAACGCCTCCTGCCAGGCGGCCACCGCCCGGCCCTGGTCGCCGAGGGTCTCCTGGGCCTGCCCCGCCAGCAGCAGGGCACTGACCCGGGTGGCCTCGTCCCCCGCGTTCGCGGCGATCTTCTCGGCGTACGCCAACGCGTCGGTGACCCGGCCGACCTGGAGCAACGCCCGCGCGTGCACCACCCGGTCGGCTGCCGGCACCCCGTCGCGGGCCAGTTCGGTGGCGCGCTCGGCGTACTCGACGGCCATTGCCGGCTCACCGGCGGAGAGCGACCGGCGGGCGGCCCGGCCGAGTGCGGCGACGCCGAGCGGAACCACCGCGCGGGCCGGCGCGTCCGGGCGCAGCTTCACCGCGTCGGCGAGCGTGGCGGCCCGCTCGACGTGGGTCGCCACGAAGTCGTCCCGGGCCTCGTCGGTGAACCCGCCCACGGCGCTGGCCGTGGTCTCGTCCACCGGCGCCGCCCAGCGGGCCAACGCGGCGTGCCGCTCGGCCAACTCGGCCTTGCTCACCCCGGCGTACGCGGCCTCCCGCATCAGCGGGGTCGCGAACGAGTAGCCGGTACGCGAACGGTGCAGCATCCGGCGTTGCAGCAACTCCTCGACCGCCCGGTCGAGCTCGACGGCGACCACTGCGGACGGCCGGCCGTCGCGACCGCTGCGCTGCTCCCGCATCGCCTCCAGCGCGCCGGTCGGCACCGTGTCACCGGTGACCGCCGCGTCGCGCAGCACCGACCGGGCGTCCGGCGGCAGGGCGTCGATGCGGGCCGCCAGCACGGCGGCGAGGTCCCGGGAGAGCAGCCGGCTGCCCAGCGAACCCGGCACCAACCGCCAACCGGCCGGCCCGCTCTGCTCCCGCTCGCCCGCGCCGGACCGTTCCGGTGCGGCACCCCGCACTGACGCGGCAGCGGCACCGCGCACTGATTCGGTGGTGAGCGCCCCGCGCTCGATCAGCAGGGTGACCAGCTCGGCCAGGTAGAACGGATTGCCCTGCGCGGTGGCGAGCAACCGGTCGGTGTCGGCCTGCGGCAGCTTGCCGCCGCCGAGGTAACTGGTGAGCAGCCGGGCCGCGTCGGCACCGCGCAGCGGCGGCAGCGAGTGCACCTCGGCGTCCGCGACCCGGGTCAGCGCGCCGGCGGTACGCACCAACTCGGGGCGGCCGAGCAGCAGCACCAGCACCGGGCCGGTGAGCCGGGACAGGGTCAAGCCGAGGGCACTGATCGTTTCGGCGGTGGCATCGTGCAGGTCGTCCACCACGATCACCAGCGGCGCCTCCGAGGCGAGCCCGCTGAGCAGGTCGGCGACCGCGTTCGGCACCACCTCGGCATCCGCGGCCGGGGTGCCCGAGCCGCCCCATTCCCCGCTGTCGGTGCCGCCGTGCGTCGGGAGTTCGGCGTAGCCGAGCAGGGCGAGCAGCTGCTCCGTGGCGATCGGCGCGGTCTCCGCACCCGAGCGGGCGAGCCGCTGCCCGAGCCGGCGCAGCCGCTCCTCCACCGCCGGGCGGGTCAACGCGGTGGACGCGTCGCTCGGCAGACCGACGGCGGCCCGCACCAGGTCGGCCAGGGGTGCGAGCCGTCGCCGCTCCCCGAACGCGGCACAGCGCACCGACAGCACCCGGGCCCCGGTGTGCGCGGCGTACCGGCCAGCTCCGACGTCGTAGCCGGCGGCGAGGCGCTCCACCTCGGCGGCGAACCGGGACTTGCCGATACCCGCCTCGGCGGTCATCAGCAGCACCCGTGGGTCGCCCTGGTCGATCACCTCCGCGAGCCGGCCGGCGACCCGACCGATTTCTGTCTCCCGGCCGACGTACGGGGCCTCGTCGCCGAGCCCCGAGCGGGTGCCCGGCGCGTCCAGCAGACCCAGCAGCTCGTACGCCTCGACTGGTTCACGCTTGCCCTTGAGCCGCAGCGGGCGCAGCGCCCGCCAGGAGGAGACGTGCCTGGTGGCCGCGGCGGTGCGTCCACCGGCGTAGACGGCCCCGACCGCGGCGGCGTCGGCGAGCCGGGCAGCGGTGTTCACCGTGTCGCCGATGACCGTGTATTCGATGGCGGCCTGGATGCCGGCGATGACGTCGCCGGTGTTCAGCCCGACCCGCAGCCCGAGCGGCGCGCCGCCGCCCCGCTCGTCGTCGAGCACCCGGCGGACGGCCCGCTGCATGGACAGGGCGGCCCGAACGGCACGTTCGGCGTCGTCCTCGTGCGCCACCGGGGCGCCGAAGACCGCCATGATGCCGTCACCGGTCAGCTTGTCGACGTGCCCGCCGAACGTCTTGACCGCACCGGCGAGGGCGGCGAGGACTCGGTCGGTGACAGCGCCGACGCGTTCCGGGTCGAGGTCCTCTGACCAGGAGGTGAATTCGGAGAGGTCACCGAAGAGCACGGTGACCACCCGTCGCTCGGCCGCCGGCAACGTGGCGGCGGCCGGCAGCGCGGCGCCACAGTTGTGGCAGAACCGCGCGCCGGGAACGGCAACGGTTCCACACACGGGGCAGGTCACATGTGCTCCAACCCACTGACCCCGGGCGCGGATTCCCCGGTGTCCACGCCCAGATACTCCAGTTGGGCACAGACCGACCATTCCGCCGCCCACCAGAGTGAGCGGTCCACGTCCGCGTAGACCGTCGCCACCACGTCGGCGGGGGTGTGCGCGCCGGCGGCGACCGCCGCCCGGACCTGGTCGAGCCGGGCACGACGGTGGGCGAGGTAGAAACTGGCGGCGGCGGCGCAGTCGGCCAGCGCCGGGCCGTGTCCGGGCAGCGCCGCGATCCCCGGGTACGCGGACAGCAGCTCCAGGCTGCTCAGGTAGTCACCAAGGTGCCCGTCCGGGTGGGCGACGACGGTGGTGCCCCGGCCGAGGATGGTGTCACCGGTGAGCACCACCCGCTCGTCGTCGTGCTCGACCAGGAAGCAGACCGAGTCGGCGGTGTGCCCGGGCGTCTGCAACAGACTGATGCGCAGACCGACGTCACCGAGGCGCTCGCCCGGCTCGCTCAGCGGCTCGGCGGCGATGGTGTGCGCTGGGTCGACAGCGCGGACGGGCACCCCGCCGAGCAGCTCGCTCAGCCGGGCGGCGCCCTCGGTGTGGTCGGGGTGGCCGTGGGTGATCAGGATCAGCCCGATCGGGCCGTGCTCGGCGATCCGGGTCAGGTGCCCCTCGTCGGCCGGCCCCGGGTCGACCACGATGGCGTACTCGGCCGCCGGGGCGCGCAGTATCCAGGTGTTGGTGCCGTCGAGGGTCATCGGCCCCGGGTTCGGCGCACGCAGCAGTGAAACCCAGCGGGGCAACTCGTCGGCAAGCGCCGCCACCGCCCCCGTCACGTGCCCGCTCATGGCTGCGATCGTACGACCCCGCTCGCCACACCCCACGATCTTGCACTCGCCGCCCCTGATTCATCCCCGTTCAGGGCTTTCGTCCGAGCAGGAAGTGCAAGACCGCGGGGCGATGGGGACGCGTCAGGCGACCTCGACGATCAGCTCGATCTCGACCGGGGCGTCGAGGGGCAGTTCGGCCACGCCCACCGCGCTGCGCGCGTGGCGGCCGGCCTCCCCGAAGACGGTGCCGAAGAGGTCGGAAGCACCGTTGATCACGGCGGGCTGACCGGTGAAGCCGGGCGCGGAGGCCACGAACCCGGTCACCTTGACCACCTTGACCACGTTCTCCAGGCCGACAAGCGAGTCGACAGCGGCCAGCGCGTTGAGCGCGCAGCGCTGGGCCAGATCCTTCGCCTGCTCGGCGGAGATCCCGGCGCCGACCTTGCCGGTCGCGAGCAGCTTGCCCTCGGCCATCGGCAGCTGGCCGGAAACGTACACGTGCTGCCCGGACTGCACGGCCGGGACGTAGCTGGCCACCGGCGGCACGACCTCGGGCAGGTCGAGACCGAGCTCGGCGAGCTTCGCGTGCGGACCGTTGCTCACGCCTTCGGCCGCTTCAGGTAGGCGACCAGCTGGTCCGGATTCGGGCCGGGGACCACGGCGACGAGTTCCCACCCGTCCTCGCCCCAGTTGTCGAGGATCTGCTTGGTCGCGTGGACCAGCAGGGGGACCGTGGAGTATTCCCACTTCTGCATCGCTGAAGGGCTCCCTCTCGGTGCGGAATTGTTCGAGGGACAGCCTACGGTCCGCTGGCCGGACGAGGTACGGGACGCTGCTCCGGCGCGGCCGGCAGCTCCCCGCAGCGCCCTTCGTGCTCGTATCCCTGGGGGCAGCGGGACCGGTCGGGCAGCAGCAGGTCACAGAAGACCCGGTGCCTGTTGTTCTGATCGTCGGCGTTGGAGACGGTGGTCTCGCCGGCGTCCAGCTCGGGCAGGAAGCCCAGGGAAACCGCGACCCGACCGGCCAGCACGGTCGCCGCCGCCAGATTCGGCACCCGGATCGGCAGGTGGATCACGAAGCCCGGTTCGTCGTCCTCGCGGGTCCGCTCGGCGGGCTGGCTCGGCATCCGGGCCGTCTCCGACTGCTCCGGCGTCCGACGGTACGACCGTTCGTTGATCGGCTGGTTGGTGACCTGCCCGCCGGCCTCGACCACGGACCCGGGCCGGCGGGGCCGGTCGTTCGTAGGGAACTGGGTGCGAGGGATGTTGTCCGCGTCGCGCATGCACTGCCTCCGGTCGTACCTCTCGGACCATGCTTCCGGCCCGGACCCGTTCGTCCGTTCCGGCCCCCGCACCGGGACGAAGGTAGGTCTGTGGCCGCAGTCCCGCCAACAGGACGCGCACAAGAGGTCACCAACAGTCACATATGCGACACAGTGCAGGTCGGGGGCCCGACACCGGAACCGACCCGGGTACGACTCACCGGATCGCTGGGCCGCCCGGACGGCAGGGGCGCCACCGACCCCGTCATCGACCGCTACCCTTCCGGTCGGACGGTCGCGCTGCGCCCGGCCGCCCGCTCGATCACGCTCGGCGCCAGGGGTGGCGGCGGGCGCCGCACCCCTGGGGGAACGACATGACCCACCCGCCCAGCGGCGACCAGGCCGGCACACCCGCTCACCCGCCGGCCCACCCGGATCCCGCCGGCCAGCCCGGCGCGCCGGCCATCCCCGGGCAGCCAGCCCCCGCCCCGCCGCCCGGGCAGCTCGCCCTCCCCGTATCCCCCGCCCAGCCGGCGCTCCCCGCCGCCCCCAGCTCACCGGCCTTCCCCGGGCAGCCAACCGGTGCCGGGCAGCAGGCCTTCCCCGGGCAGCCCAGCGGTGCCGGGCAGCCGGAAGCGCCCGACGGCCCCGCCGCGGCCGGCGCGCCGACGCAGCCGGGCGCCCCGAACCCCGCGTCGGTCCCCCCGCCCTACCAGGGCACGGCCGAGCCGAAGAAGAAGCGCGGCCTGCTGATCGCGGCGATCGCCCTGGTCGTGATCATGGTGCTCTGCGTGGGCGGCGGTGTGGTGGCCTTCCTGACCCTGCGCAATGCCGAGACCGGCGAGGGCGCCAAGGAGCCGGCGGTCGCCGTCGACGAGTTCCTCACCGCGGTCTACAAGGATCGCGACGCGACAAAGGCGGCCAGTCGGGTCTGCGCCGCCTCCCGCGACGACGACAAGATCGCCGCGAAGGTGGCCGAGGTGGAGAAGTACGCCTCCACCTACCAGAACCCACGCTTCCGGTGGACCACCCCGAAGGTGGACAACCAGACCGGCGAACGGGCCACCGTCTCCACCCGGCTCACCATGACCACCGCCGACGAGAAGGTCGCCGACCAGGAGTTGCGTTTCACTGTGGTGCAGAAGACGGGTTGGTGGGTCTGCGAGGTCGCCTGACCGCCACGCCTGGATAGGCTCGACGGGTGTGTGCAGCTGAGCGCCCGATCGACCCGGCCGGTACCGGATGGCCCGCCCGTCTCCACGTGGTGACCGGCAAGGGCGGCACCGGTAAGACCAGCGTGGCGGCGGCGCTGGCCCTCGCGCTCGCGGCCGGTGGCCGGCGCACCCTGCTGGTCGAGGTCGAGGGGCGGCAGGGCATCGCCCAGCTGTTCGGCATCGACCCGCTGCCCTACGAGGAACGGCACCTCGCCGACGCACCGGACGGCGGTGAGGTGCGCGCGCTCGCGGTGGACGCCGAGGAGGCGCTGCTCGAGTACCTGGACATGTTCTACAAACTGGGCGCGGCGGGCCGGGCACTACGCAAGCTCGGCGCCATCGACTTCGCCACCACCATCGCGCCCGGCCTGCGGGACGTCCTGCTCACCGGCAAGGTGAAGGAGGCCACCACCCGCACCAACGGGCAGCGGCGGGCGTACGACGCCGTGGTGCTGGACGCCCCGCCGACCGGGCGGATCGGCCGGTTCCTCAACGTGACGGCGGAGACCGCACGGCTGGCCAAGGTGGGCCCGATCAAGACCCAGAGCGAGGGGGTCGCCGCGTTGCTGCGGTCCCCGATGACCGCGGTGCACGTGGTCACGCTGCTGGAGGAGATGCCGATCCAGGAGACGGTGGACGCGATAGCCGACCTGACCGCCCTCGGCTTCAGCGTCGGGAAGGTGCTCGTCAACGGGGTCCGACCCCCGCTGCCTGCCGGCCCGGCGGTCACCGCCGCGGAGTTGAAGCGCGGGCTGGTCGCGGCCGGGCTGCCGGCCGATCGGGACATCGTGGCCGGGCTGCATGACGAGGCACGTGACCAGCTCATCCGTCGCGAACTGGAGGATTCGCTCCGCGCCGACCTGGTTGAGTTGGGGCTGCCGATGATCGAGCTGCCGTTGCTGCCCGACGGGGTGGACCGGGCGGGGCTCGCGATGCTGGCCCAGGCCCTCGTTCGCGCCGAATGACTCACACCTGAGCGCAGCACGGGCGGACGGACCCACCGGCCCGATACGCTCGATTGGTGCCTTCCGAAGACGCGGCGCCGCAGCTGGACGTCGACCAGATCCTCGCCGACCCCGGCGTGCGGATCGTCGTGTGTTGCGGCGCCGGCGGAGTGGGAAAGACGACCACGGCCGCGGCGCTGGCGCTGCGGGCCGCCGAGCACCACGGCCGGCGAACTGTGGTGCTCACCATCGACCCGGCCCGCCGGCTGGCCCAGTCGCTGGGCCTGACCGAGCTGGACAACACCCCTCGCCAGGTCAAGGGCATCGACGTCGAGAGCAGCGGCGGCGAGTTGCACGCCATGATGCTGGACATGAAGCGCACCTTCGACGACGTGGTGCTGCAGCACACCGACCCGACGAAGGCCGCCGAGATCTTCGCGAACCCGTTCTACCAGGCGATGAGTTCGACCTTCGCCGGCACGCAGGAATACATGGCGATGGAGAAGCTGGGTCAGCTGCACGCCCGGGGCGAATGGGACCTGATCGTGGTGGACACGCCACCGTCCCGCTCGGCACTGGACTTCCTGGACGCGCCGGCTCGACTCTCCCGTTTCCTCGACGGCCGGATGCTGCGCCTGCTGCTGGCCCCGGCGCGCAGCGGCGGCCGGAGCATGTTCAGCCTGGTCACGGCGTCGTTCGGGATGTTCTCGAAGGTGGTGCAGAAGGTGCTCGGCGCGCAGCTGCTCACCGACCTGTCCGGCTTCGTGGCGGCACTGGATTCGATGTTCGGTGGGTTCCGGCAGCGCGCCGAGCAGACGTACCGCATCCTGCAGGCGCGGGAGACGGCCTTTCTGCTGGTCGCGACCCCGGAGCCGGACGCGGTCCGGGAGGCCGCCTACTTCGCGGGCCGGCTGCGGGACGAGCGGATGCCGCTGGCCGGCCTGGTGCTCAACCGGGTGCACCGCCCGGCGGTTCCGGAGTTGGACGCCGAGCAGAGCCGGGTCGCCGCCGAGCGGCTGACCGAGCTGGGTGGGCATGAGGCCACCGCCGACGTGCTGCGGGCGCACGCGACGTTGGCCCGCCAGGCGGTACGCGAACAGCAGGTCGCGGCGCGCTTCAGCGAGGCGTTCCCAGCCGTGCCGGCGGTTTCGGTTACGGCGCAGCCCGCCGACGTGCACGACGTCGACGGGCTACGGACGATCGGCGCGGCGATCAGCCGGCCGTGATCGCGTCAGTTGGCCGCGCTGACGAGAATCTTGTCCTTGCCAGTCTTGTCCTTGCTGTTCTTCTTCATCGCGGCCTCGAACATCTTGCGCCAGCTCGTCACCTGCGGGTGACGACGCAGTAGCGCCCGCCGTTCGCGTTCGGTCATGCCGCCCCACACACCGAACTCGATCCGGTTGTCCAGCGCGTCGGCCAGGCACTCGTACCGAACTGGGCAGCTCCGGCAGATCCGCTTCGCCACGTTCTGTTCGGCGCCCTGTACGAACAACGCGTCCGGGTCCCCGTTCTGACACGCCGCCAGCGACGGCCAGTCAGTGATCATGCCCATGTGTACACGTCCCCCCTTGCAGTACCTACCGACCTCGTCGATGCACGTCAGCCGGCAATTCCCCCCGATCGCCCGGCCTGCCTTCCCCAAGGCGGCGCGGACGACATGTGGCGCTGTCGCCGCCCCCATCATGCTCTGTAGTCGACCGATTACGCAACGTTGTCGACGAAATCCATCATTCCGGACACTCCCGGCTTCCCGGGCCTTCGACCGCCGGTTACCCCGCCGAGGTCGGCGATAACGCTGCGCCGCCTCACCGAATCGGAGGAGACTCACGCCAGGTCACACGCAACCAAGTACCGGGGGTCGTGCGTTTAGCACAACGAGGGCAGCGCGCGCAGGAAATGGGGAAAGAACGCCCCAGCGCCCCTCGTTCCCTACTCGCGTACCCTGTCGAGGTGACCTGGATGCGGAAACGTGACCACAATGTGCTGACCAATGCCGCATCGCTACTCGTGTGTGGCCTGCTGGCCGGCGTGGTGGTCGCTGCGGCGGCCTTCCCCGCGGTAGCGATGTCCGGCCTGGCCGCGAAAGCCGGCGCCGAGACGTTCGGTGCCCTGCCCACGGAGCTGACGGTGGCCCGCGCGCCACAGATCAGCTACCTGCTGGCCTCGGACGGCAAGACACCGCTCGCGACGATGTACGACGAGAACCGACGGGACGTGAAGCTCCCCGACATCTCGCCGTACATGCAGAAGGCCATCATCGCGGCCGAGGACCATGACTTCTACAAGCACAATGGCGTCGACATCAACGGTGTCGCCCGCGCGTTCGTCAACAACCAGAGCGAAGGCTCCGGCCGGCAGGGCGCCTCGACGCTGACCATGCAGTACGTCCGGCTGGCCATCGCCTACTCGGCCACCCACCCGGCGGACGTCGTCGCGGCGACCGAGGACACCAGCGCCCGCAAGCTCCGCGAGATGCGGCTGGCCCTCCAGGTCGACAAGGAATTCTCCAAGGACGAAATCCTCACCCGCTACCTCAACCTCGCCTCGTTCGGCAACGGCGCGTACGGCATCTACGCCGCCAGCCAGGTCTACTTTGGTAAGCCACCGAGCAAGCTGAAGATCGAGGAAGCGGCGTTGCTGGCCGGCATGGTCAAGGCGCCGACGACGAACGATCCGACCACCGAGGCCGGTTACCCGCTCGCGCTGGATCGGCGCAACTACGTCATCCAGAACATGGTCGACATCAAGGCCATCACCCAGCAGGAGGCCGACGTCGCCAAGGCGACCAAGCTGGTGGTGAAGGACAAGCGCACCCCGAACGGCTGCGTCGCCGCCAACGTCAACGAGTGGGGCTTCTTCTGCGACTACTTCTACCGCTGGTGGATGGATCAGGAGACGTTCGGCTCGACCACGTACGACCGGGAGCGCCGGCTGAAGAGCGGCGGCTACACCGTCGTGACCTCGATCGACGTCCAGGCCCAGCGTGGCGCGGACAAGGCGGTCCGTAAGGCCAAGAGCGTGAACAGCAAGGAAGCGGCAATGGTCGCTGTCGTCGAGCCGGGCACCGGCCGGGTGCGGGCGCTCGCAGTCAACCGGCAGTTCAAGCTCGACGACCCGAAGAACCCGAAGAACAAGATCTCCAGCGATCCCGCGAAGAGCAGGAAGAACATCCGGGGCAATTACCCGGCGACGGTCAACCCGCTGCTCACCGGCGGCAACGGCATCACCGGCTACCAGGCCGGCTCGACCTTCAAGATCTTCAGCATCGTGGCCGCGCTGGAGAAGGGCATTCCGCTCAGCTACTCGATGAACGCGCCGCAGCAGTTCAAGTCGGAATACATCATCGACAGCAGCAGCCCGGCGGCCTGCAAGGGCACCCACTTCTACTGCCCGACCAACTCCGGCCTGAAGGCCGGCGGCGTGCAGAACATGTGGAGTGCCTTCAGCGCGTCGATCAACACCTACTTCGTGCCGCTCCAGCAGCAGGTCGGTGCGGAGAACGTGGTCGACGCCGCTCGGCGGGCCGGCATCCAGTTCCGGGCGAGCAACGACGCCAAGTTCGCCGCGACCAAGGAAGCCGCCCACCAGTGGGGTGCCTTCACCCTGGGCGTCTCCTCCACCACGCCGCTCGACCTCGCCAACGCGTACGCGACTCTCGCGGCGGACGGCAAATACTGCGAGCCGATTCCGGTGCAGGAAATTCGGGACCCGGAAGGCAACAAGCTGGACATCGCCAACCCGCGCTGCGAGAAGCGGTTCAGCACCGAGGTGGCCCGCGCCGCCGTGGACGCCGCCCGCTGCCCGGTCGGCGACAACTCCAGCACCACCAAGTGCGGTGGCAGCCGCACGGCCGCGGTCGTGAAGAACATCGTCGACGCGCCGGTGGCCGGTAAGTCCGGCACCACCGACTCGGAGAAGACGGCCGCGCTGGTCGCCATGACCAGGCAGTACTCGGTGGCCGGCATCATGGCCGACCCGGACTGGCCGCAGACGAACGTCAAGATGAAGCACAAGGAGAAGGACGGCATCAACCCGCCGGTGTACGAAACCCTGCGGGACGCCATGAAGGGCAAACCGCGGATCCAGTTCGAGCCGCCGGGCCAGAAGATCTCCGAGGGTGACCAGCGCAGCATCCCCGACGTGAAGTGCGTTTCGGTGGATCAGGCGAAGTCCCGGCTCAAGGGCGCCGGCTTCGAGCCGGTCGTCTCCAGCGCCAAGGTGCCGTCCTCCTGCAAGGCGGGCGACGCGGCCGGCACCAGCCCGGACGGACGCACGATCAAGGGTGGCGTGGTCACCATCCAGGTCAGCAGCGGCGGCGGTACGCCGGGCAACACCGGCGGCACCCCGGGCGGCCAACCCGGCAACCAACCCGGACGACCCGGCAACGGCCGTCCGAACGGCTGAGCCGACCAGTAGGACACAACGGGCGGGCACCCTCCTCGGGTGCCCGCCCGTTTCGTCTGTCCGGATCAGCGAGCGGCTGCGACACGTGCTGCCGCGCCGCTGACCCGCTGAGTCAGAGACCGAGCTGTCGGCGTACCTCGGCGGCCACCCGGCCACCCTCGGCCTGGCCCGCCACCGCGGCCTGGGCCGCCTTCATCGCCGGGCCCATCTGGGCCTTGCCGGTGAAGCCGCCCGCGGCGAGCGCCCCCGACACCAGCTCGGTCAGCTCGGCGTCCGAGAGCTGCTTGGGCAGGTAGCGGTCCAGCACCTCACCCTCGGCGCTCTCCTTCGCGGCCTGCTCGGCACGGCCGGCGTCGGCGAAGGCGGTGGCCGCCTCCCGACGCTTCTTGGCTTCCTTGGTCAGCACCGCGAGCACCTCGTCATCGGTGAGCTCGCGCTTGGCCTTGCCGGCGACCTCGGCGGTGCCAACGGCGGCCAGGGCCATCCGCAGCGTGGAGGTGGTCAGCTCGTCGCGCGCCTTGAGCGCGGAACGCATGTCGGCAGTGAGGCGGTCCTTCAGCGTGCTCATGGACGGTCAAACTACCCTGAACGCCATGCGAAAGCGCACACTATTCCGGCTCGCCGCCGGAACCGCCACGATCGGCGCGGCAACCCTCGCGTACGCGTCGCTCATCGAGCGCAACATGTTCACCCTGCGGCGGTACGACGTGCCGGTGCTCCCGGCCGACGCGGAGCCGCTGCGCGTACTGCACCTGTCGGACCTGCACATGATGCCCGACCAGGCGCGCAAGCAGCGCTGGGTGGCGTCGCTGGCCGCCCTCGACCCCGACCTGGTGGTGGTGACCGGCGACAACATGGCGCACCCGGCCGCGGTCCCCGGGGTGCTGCGGGCCCTACAACCGTTGCTGGACTACCCGGGCGCGTTCGTGTTCGGCTCCAACGACTACACCGGGCCGGTGTTGAAGAACCCCTTCACCTACTTCCTGCCCGACCGGGAGTACACCGAAGGCGTCGAGCTGCCCTACGAGGAGCTGCGTCAGGTCTTCACCGGCGCCGGCTGGGTCGACCTCAACAACGCCAGGACGATGCTGAAGGCCGGCGGCCGACAGCTCGACCTGGTCGGCGTGGACGACCCGCACATCGACCGGGACGACTACCCCTCCGTGGCCGGCGCGGTGTCGTCCTCGGCGGACCTCTCCATCGCGCTGACGCACTCACCCGAGCCACGGGTGCTCGACCAGATGGCGGCGGACGGCTTCGGTCTGCTGCTGGCCGGGCACACCCACGGTGGTCAGGTGTGCGTACCGGGCTTCGGGGCGCTGGTGACCAACTGCGGCCTGCCCCGCTCGATGGCGAAGGGCCTGCACAGGTGGCCTGGCTCGGACTCCTGGCTGCACGTCTCCGCCGGCCTCGGCACCCACCCGACCGCCCCGGTCCGCTTCGCCTGCCCACCGGAGGCCAGCATCCTCACCCTCATCCCCCGCTGACCCCTCTCGCGCCAGCCGTCGCGGCGGGACCAGGCAGCGGTCGTTGATCGACTCGGGTTCCTGAAAGTTGGGGTGTCCTGGTCACGTCGACAGCCCGGCTTCCTGTAACCCGAGTCGATCAACGAACCAGCCCGGCCAGCGATCGCGCTGACGGGTCCGGTCGGCGGGGGTACCGAGTTTGACCATCGGGGCGGGTGGGCTACTATTTGTCGGCACGCCTCGGGGTGTGGCGCAGCTTGGTAGCGCGCTTCGTTCGGGACGAAGAGGTCGTCGGTTCGAATCCGGCCACCCCGACCAGAGGTAAGTAAAGGTCAAGGCCCCTCCACGCGAGGGGCCTTGATTCGTTTCCGGTGATGACTGCTCCGCCGGAGGCGGTGACAAAGCAGCAATGAGCGACGCGGCGGCGGGCCCGCTTCGAGGGCCCTGGCGGCCCGCTCGGGGGGCCGCGGCGAGTGAGCAAGAGGGAACGGCCCGGTCCGAACGACCGGGCCGTTTCCTCGTACGCGGGGAGTTCGGCGCCTTCTCAACGGCGTTCGCGTGCCTGTCAGTCCTGCCGTTCGGTGCGTTCGATCTCCGCGAACGCGGCGGCCAGGTAGTCGCCCAGTGGCACGCTGGTCGTCGCCAAGAGGTCGGCCACCAGTAGCGGGGCGTGCCGGGCCAGCGCCGCCGCGTCCGGAGGTGACTCGTCGCCGTCGGGGTCGTACACCCCGAGCGCGCCGGCCAGCAGGACGAGCACCACGTGCGGGTCCACATCCGAACGCCACCGCGTCGACTCCTGCACGCAGCGGGTCAACACCTGGCGGATGTCGTCGCCGGTCAACCCGTCCGGGTGGCTCTCCTCCAGCAGCAACCGAACCACCGCGCCGAGCACCAGACCGGAACGCTCGTCGGCGGCGAGACCGCCGACCGCCTCGTCGTACGCCTGACCGTCGTGGGCCTGGGCGGCGGCGACGGCCGCCGTGGCGGTCACCGCGATGGCGCGGGCGGTAGCGGGCAGATGTCGCCAGGTGCCGGTCATCGAGCCAGCATCGCAGACCCGGCGGACACCGACCGACCGCGATCACGGCGAGTGGATCAACGTGGGATTGGTCACCCGACGGTCCCGGTGACCGCGAGGCGTGGCCTAAACGGTTCGCGTGGCGTCAGACCCACCGAACAGAATGCCGGCATGCTGCGTCGTGCCCTGCCCCGTCGTTCGGAAGCTCGCCGGATCCTCCTCGGCACCCTGCTGTCGGCGATCGGGCGGGGTCTTACCCTGCCGTTCCTGTTCATCTACCTGACCGACGTACGCGGGCTCACCGACACCCGTGCCGGGCTCGTCATCGGCTGGTACGGCGTGGTCACCCTGGCCCTGTCGCCGCTGGGCGGGACGCTGATCGACCGGATCGGCGCCCGTCGGGTGGTGGTGCCCTGCCTGCTGATCGAGGCAATCGGCACCGGCTCGCTCGCGCTGGTCCACTCGACCGGCTCGGCCCTGCTGGTGATGACGGTGATCGCCGTCGGCAGCTCGGCGATCTGGTCGGGGCAGAACACCATCCTCGCGTCGTTGACCGACGACGATGAGCGGCAACGCGTCTTCGGGCTGAACTTCGCCCTGCTCAACCTCGGCATCGGCATCGGTGGCATGACCTCCGGCGCGATCGTCGACACCGCCCGGCCCGGCACCTTCCAGACGATCTACCTGCTGGACGCGGTGACCTACCTGATGCCGGCGCTGATCCTGCTCACCCTGCCCGGCGTGGGCCACCGACTCGGCAAGCGCCGGAGCGTCGACGAGCCGTCAGCCGGCGGCTACCTGACGGTGCTCCGGGACCGCCCGTTCCGCCGACTGGTGATCTTCGGCCTGATCCTCACCACTTGCGGGTACGCGCAGGTGGAGGTGGGCTTCGCCGCGTACGCCGTGCGGGTGGCCGAGGTGAACCCGCGGGTCGTGGCCTGGGCGCTGGCGGCCAACACCGTGATGATCGTGCTCGCGCAACTGCTGGTGATCCGCCGGATCGAGGGGCGCAGCCGCACCCGGGCATTGGCCGTGGTGGGGGCGGTGTTCGCCGCCGCCTGGCTGGTTCTCGGCGCGGCCGGCCTGGTCAGCGGTGAGAGCGCCGTGCTGGCCGCCCTCTGTGTCGTGCTCTGCTCGGCGATCTTCGGCTTCGGCGAGACGATGCTGTCCCCGGTGATGCCCGCACTGACCAACGCTCTGGCCACCGACGAGCTGCGCGGCCGGTACAACGCCATGAGTTCGATGATCTTCGGAATCAGCGGTGTGATCGGTCCGGTGACCGCCGGCCCACTCATCGGCGCCGCCAACGGCATGCTCTGGGTGGCGACGGTGGTCGGCGGCTGCCTGGTCGCCTCCCTGGTCGCGCTCTCCCTGCGCCGGCTGCTCACCACCGAGCAGGACGGCCTGGTGACGACCGCACCAGCGTCCCCCGCCCCCACGCCCACCCCGGCCTGACCCCGAACACCGCCCCGGCACGGCCCGCACCCCGCACCCCGCACCCCGCACCCCGCACCCCGCACCAAGATCGCGCTCGATCCTGGATGTAGTGGCATCCCGGCACCCTCGACACCACTACATCCATGTTCGAGCGTGATCTTGCCGGGCGCGGGCTGGGCGACGCGCGGGCACGCGCGGGACGCGGCGGTGTCGGGGACGGGTCGGGCCCCGGAGCTGGTGCTCCGGGACCCGATGATCGCGAGGTCGGCCGTCAGGCGGCGGGGACCTCGGCGGTGGTGCGGATCCGGTCCAGCGCCGGCGCGGAGACCGGCGACTGGGCGGTCAGGTACGCCACGAACGCGTCCAGGTCGATCTGGCCGGTGACCTGGTCCGTCCCGGCAGTGAGGGCGCTGAAGCCGTCACCGCCGCCGGCCAGGAAGTTGTTCACAGTGACCCGGTAGGTGGCGGCGGTGTCGACGGCGGTACCGCCGATGGTGAGGCTGCCCCGGACCACGCGGGTGCCGGCGCACGGGTCGGCCGCGGTGGCGCTGGTGCCGTTCAGGTCGACCACGTAGTGCAGGGTGGAGGACGGGTACAACGTCCGGCCGGTGACGAACTGCTGCTCCAGGACGCAGTAGAGCTGCGCGCCGGTCAGGTCCAGCGTCACCAGGTTGTTGGCGAACGGCTGCACCGTGAACGCCTCCCCGTAGGTGACCGGGCCGGCGTCCAGGGCGGCCCGCACCCCACCCGGGTTCATCAGGGCGGCAACCGCGCCCTGCTCGTCATCGGTGGCGGCGAGCTGCGCGTCGGCGATCACGTTGCCGATCGGCGACTCCCCGCACGAGTTGGGCACCTGCGGTGAGCAGGTGCCGAGCAGATTCTCCTGCGTCGTGGGGAGGGGGGTGGCGGTCACGCCGACCTGGCGGTCGGCGACGGGGCCGAGCACCGTCTTGTACCGGTCGATCAGCGCGGTCTGCTTCGGGTCCTTGGCGACGTCGCGGGTGACCACGACGTTGTTCGCGGCGGCGGAGATCACGTCGCCGCTCCGGCGATCGATCTTGAGGTCGATGTCGGTGACCAGGCGACCGAACGAGCTGGCGCTGGTGACCAGCTTGCCGTTGATGTCGCAGTTGTACGCCTGGTGGGTGTGCCCGCTGACCACCACGTCGATCGACGGGTCCATCCGGTTGGTGATGTCCACGATGGGGCCGGTCATCCCGACGCAGTCGTTGATCCCACCGGTCGCCGCCTGGGCGCCGCCCTCGTGCAGCAGCACGACGATCGTCTCCACGCCCTTGCGGCGCAGCTCACGGGCGTACCGGTTGGCGGTGTCCGCCTCGTCGGCGAAGCTGAGGCCGGCGACGCCCTGCTGGCTGACGATCTGCGGGGTGCCCTCCAGGGTCATCCCGATGAAGCCGACCTTGACGCCCTGCACCTTGTGGATCGCGTACGGTGCCATCAGCGGCTCGCCGGTCGCGGTCTTGAAGGCGTTCGCGGACAGGTACTGGAAGCCGGCGCCCTGGTACGGGGTGCCGTCGGCGCAGCCGTCCACCGGGTGGCAGCCGCCGTTCTGGATCCGCAGCAGCTCGGCGGCGCCCTCGTCGAACTCGTGGTTGCCGACGCTGGCGTAGTCCAGCCCGGCCATGCTCAGCGCCTCGATGGTCGGCTCGTCGTGGAACGCGGCCGAGAGCAGCGGGGACGCGCCGATCAGGTCACCGGCGGCGACAGTGATGGTGTTCTGCTTCTTGGCCGCGGCACGCAGCTCGGCAAGGTGGGTGGCCAGGAACTCGACGCCACCCGCGGTCTGGCCGGCGATGGTGCCGCTGGACCCGCTCGGCGGTTCGAGGTTGCCGTGGAAGTCGTTGAGGGCGAGCAGGGTGACGTCGACCGGCTTCGGCCCGGCGTCGGCCTGCTCAGGGCTGGTGGCGACCGCGCCGAAAGCGGCCACCGCGAGCGCGGTCAGGCCAACAGCGGCCCGACGCATCCCGGGTATGAACATGGATCTCCTCGTGAGAATCGGCGCGTACGGTGCCCGGCCTCTGGGTCGACCGGGCCGCCGACGGACGCCGTCGGAAGGGTCGCGGATGGCGGCGGTTGAGCATGGCCCCCGCCCCGACAGCCTCTCATCCGCAGGCCGACGGGTCGACCCAGGCAGCACATCCGAGCAGCGCGTACCCGCGGGCGGCTATCGATCACGTTTAACGCGGTCTGCCGGACAACGTCGGACCCAGGGTCTAGAAAGGACGGGACAGCCAACGAGGACTGGGGGCGGCATCGTGAGCGGAACCACGCCGGTGGCGGAGCAGGTGCGATCGGTCGATGGCACGCCCATCGCGTTTGAGCGGTCCGGTGCCGGGCCAGCGGTCATCCTGGTCGGCGGCGCGTTTTCCGATCGCAACGCGACCCGCGACCTGGCTGCGGCGTTGGCACCGGATTTCACCGCCTTCGGCTACGACCGTCGAGGTCGGGGCTTCAGCGGCGACACCGCACCGTACGAGGTCGGCCGCGAGATCGACGATTTGGCCGCTCTGATCGCGGCGGCAGGCGGTTCCGCCGCCGTCTACGGCATCTCCTCCGGCGCCGTCCTGGCCGCCCTCGCCACCGCACAGGGCCTGCCGGTGACCAGGTTGGTCATGTTCGAGCCACCGTTTCAGGTTGGTTCGCACGCGGGCGTCCGAAAGGACATCACCCCGCAGCTCATCGAGCTGATCGCCGCCGACGACCGGGACGGCGCTGTGGAGACCTTCCTCAGCGCCTCGGTGGGGCTGCCGGCCGAGCAGATCACCGCGATGCGGTCGCAACCGATGTGGGGTGGGCTGACGGCGGTCGCGCACACTCTTGTGTACGACGCGATCGTCACCGCCGGAGGGCAACTCCCCGCGGAACGGCTGGCGGCCATCACCGTGCCGACCCTCGCGGTGGACAGCACCGGCAGTCCACAATGGTTGCGGGACGCGAGTCGGGCGGCGGCCGAGGCCGTCCCGGGCGGCCGGTCCGTCAGCCTCGACGGCGGCTTCCACGACGTGCCGCCTGCGACGCTGGCCCCCGCGCTGCGCGAGTTCCTGCTCGGTTGACCGCACCAGCGCCCCACCCGGCGAGCGCCGGACAGCGCCCCGCCCGGCCAGCGCACCGCCCGAGCCGCGCGCCGTGCGGGCAGCGCACCGCACGAGCCGCCCACCGCACGAGCCGCCCACCGCCCGAGCCGCGCAGCGCGCGGGCAACGCACCGCCCGAGCGACGGAGCGCGAGCCGGCGAGCGCTGGCGCGGACGGCAGGAACCCGGCGGGTCAGCCGTCGAACAGCGCCTCGTTGACCAGGGCCGCTACGGCGTCCGGTGGCCAGGCGTCCGCCACGCCGGGCCGGGCCGCCAGGTAGGTGGCGATCCGCTCGGCCGGCCAGTCGTGCGACTCGCGTAGCCCTCGAGCGATCATGCCGAGGTAGACCGGCGCCGGTGGTCGGCACCGCACGGCTGACGCCCCGTCGGGGGCGGTGAAGGTGAGCATCGGAACGCCGTCCCGGCTGCCCGGGCAGATCAGCGTCTCGTACCGCCCCGGGCCGAGGGTGGCCCGTCCGTTGGCGACGGCGACGTCGATGGCCGCGCCGGTCGCCGGGATCAGGTCGGCAGTGTCGCCCGGCGGACGGTACATCTCCTGGGCCGCGATGTCGGTGAACTGCTCCAGGGTGACCAGGTAGGCGCGGGCCGCGGCCTCCCCCGGCAGGTGCGGGTCGTAGAAGGCCATGCCGCCGGTCCAGGCACCGGACTCGCCGGCGAAGTAGATGCCGCCGGGCAACGACACCGGCGCGGACCGGGTCGGTGGACGCCGGTCGCGGCAGCCCGGGTACGCCCGCTTTCCGCCGGGCGGGCAGCCGCCGCCGATGTACCAGGCCAGCCGGGCGGCGTGCATGTTCGAGCCGTACGAGACGTACCAGACCAGCATGACGCCCTCAGAAGCCGCAGGTCTGCCCGGCGGAGTGGCTCACCTGCACGGTGTGGGTCACGCAGCCGCCGGCCTCGACCGCGTGCAGCAGGAAGGCGGTGGGCTCGTTGACCCAACCGATCTGCTCGTCGGCGCTCATGGTGAGCGTGCACTGCTTCCACGTGCTGGGGGCCACGGTGAGGACCGTGCCCGCGTACGCCGTGGTGACCGGGCGGTGCAGGTGGCCGGCGCCGACCCGTACGACGTGCCGGTGCTTAGCGATCACCTCGGCGAGCGCGTCCCCGTCGGCGAGTCGGATGGAGTCCGCCACGGGGATGCCGACCGCGACCGGTGGGTGGTGCAGGAAGACCAGGGCGGGCGCCTCGGGCCGCCCGGCCAGCACCCCGTCGAGCCAGCCGAGTTGTTCCTCGCCGAGTTGGCCGCCGTCGCTGCCGGGGACGAGCGAGTCGAGCATCACGACTGTCGCCGCCTCGTGGTCGACGTGGTAGTAGGCCGAGAAGCCACCGCCGAGCCACGGGGTGCCGCCGAACGCGTCGAGCAGGGACTCCCTGTCGTCGTGGTTGCCGGTGGCCAGGTGCACCGGCAGCGGGAACCGGCCGATCACCTCGCGCAGCGCCGCGTACTCGTCGGGTTGCCCGTGGTCGACCAGGTCGCCGCTGATCACCACGCAGTCGGGTCGGGGTCGCAAGGCGAGCACCCGGCCGAGCGCTCGGTGCAACCCGGCGGCCGGTTCGGCGGCGAGCAGGCCGGTGGTCAGGTGGGGGTCACTGAGCTGGGCGATGAGCACGGGCTCGCCTCCTCGGCGCCGGGATGCTCCACGCTATCGCCAGGGGCGGCATCCCCGGGGGGGCATGCGTCCACAGGCTGCGTCCACAGCCTGTGGATAGCACGTGTGTACGAAGCCGGGCTGGTCCGCGCCGCCGTGAGTACGCTTGATCGAGCGGTTCGGCGTTGGCCGGGCCCCTCCCCTACCTGGAACGACGTGCGAGTGGATCATCAGCGAGTCATCCGTGACGTCACCGTCCGCCTGCCGATGGCGTCCAGCACGCCAGAGGCGTGTCGGTGGACGGTCACCGCGCTGTCCCGCCACACCCCGGCGACCATCTCCGTGCTGCTGGCGGTCCATGACCGCCTGCGTTGCGTCGCGGCGACCGGGGCATGGCAGGTCTTCGCCACAGTGCCGGCACGGACCGGCATCGTCGGCCGGGTGTACGCCACCGGCGTTCCTGCCGTCGTCCCGGACGTCACCGTCGACCCGGACTACCTACCGATACGCCCGGACGTGACCGCCGAGCTGTGCGTACCGGTCCTGGATCCGACGGGCCGGGCGATCGGCGTACTCGACCTGCAGTGGAGTGAGCCGACCGACCTGGAGCCGTGGCGGGAGACCGCGCAGCGGCTGGCCGACGGGCTCGGTGCGCGGATCGCCGTTCTCGGTGGCCCACCGGCGGAGAGCCGCAGTGAGAAGCTGCTCCGGCATGCCGCCGCGCTCTCCTCCGCGCCGACCGAGGGGGAGGTGATGGGGGCGGCGGCTCGCGCCGCCCGGGAGGTCTCCACTCTCTCCACCGCGCTGCTGCTGATCGGCGGTCAGGTCGGCCCGTCCCCGGCGACGCCGAGTGACCTGGAGACCCGGATCCGTGCCGAGCTGGCCGGGGCGGGTCCGGCCGCCCTGGACCGGATGGTCGACAGGGCACACCGGTACGGCGCCGGGTACACGCTGGGCGAGGCCGGACATCCCCCGACCGAGGATTACCGTCCGCTGACCCGGGCGGGAGTACGCACACTGGTCGCCGTGCCGGTCGGTCCGACGGACGCGGGCGGGGTGTTGCTGGTCGCCGACGAACGAGCCCTGCGTCCGGACCCGACCACTGTCAGCCTGATGGAGTTGCTCGCCGGGCAGGCCTGGACGAGCCTGGACCGACTGCGCACGCTGACCCGGCTGCGGGAGCAGGCCAGCTCGGACCCGCTGACCGGGTTGCGGCACACCGGCCCGTTCGGGCAGCGGATCGCGGCCGCCACCCCCGGGCGTACGGCCCTGCTGGCGATCGACGTGGACGGTTTCAAGACCGTCAACGACACGTACGGCCACCAGGCCGGCGACCGGGTGCTGGTCGGGTTGGCCCGGGCGCTGGAGGGGGCGCTGCGGCACGGCGACGAGTTGTACCGGATCGGCGGCGACGAGTTCGTCGCGGTGATCGAGGTGAGTCGTCCGGAGGAGGCGGTCCGGATCGCCGAACGGCTCACCGAGGCGGCCCGACACATCGGCCGCACGATCAGCGTGGGCGTCGCCCTGCCCCGCCCCGGCGAGACCCCCGACCGCACTCTGAAGAGAGCCGACCAAGCGCTCTACGCGGTAAAACGTCAAGGCCGGGACGGCGTCCAACTCTCCGCCGCCTAACCCCCGCGCTCCGCACCCCGCACTTCCGCGCCGATCTTGCACTTGGGTTGGCGTTTTGTCGCTTTAACCCCTTGTGCCAGCACAGAAACTGCAAGATCGCCGCGCTGGGCGGTTAGGGGGTGCGGAGTTCTTTGGCGAGGAGTTCGGCGATTTGCGCGGTGTTGAGGGCCGCGCCCTTGCGGAGGTTGTCGCCAGTGACGAAGAAGTCGAGGGCGCGGGGGTCGTCCAGGGCGCGGCGGATCCGGCCGACCCAGGACGGGTCGGTGCCGACGGCGTCGATCGGCATCGGGAACTCCCCGGCCGCGGGGTCGTCGACCAGGATCACCCCGGGGGCGTTGCGCAGCGCTTCGCGGGCACCTTCGGCGTCGACCTCGGTGGCGAAGACCGCGTGCACCGCCACCGAGTGCGCGGTGACCACCGGCACCCGGACGCAGGTGGCGGAGACCTTGAGGTCGGGGAGGCCGAGGATCTTGCGCGACTCGTTGCGGATCTTCATCTCTTCCGATGACCAGCCGCTGTCGGCCGGCGAGCCGGCCCAGGGCACCACGTTGAGCGCCATGGGTGCCGGGAACGGGCCCAGGTCGTCGCCGACCGCCTGACGTACGTCGCCGGTGCGTGAGCCGAGCGCCCGATCGCCGGCGACCTTGGTGAGCTGGTCGTGCAGGATGTCGACGCCGGACTGACCGGCGCCGGAGACCGCCTGGTAGGAGGCGAGCACCAGCTCTCGTAGGCCGTACTCGCGGTGCAGCGGCGCGACGGCGACGATCATCGCGAGGGTGGTGCAGTTGGCGTTGGCGATGATGCCCCGGGGCCGGTTGCGGACCTGCTCGGGGTTGATCTCGGGAACGACCAGCGGGACGTCGCGGTCCATCCGGAACGCGCCGGAGTTGTCGACAGCGATCGCGCCCCGGGCGACGGCGATCGGCGCCCATTCGGCGCTGACCTCGTCGGGCACGTCGAACATGGCGACGTCGACCCCATCGAACGCTTCGGGGGTCAGCGCCTGGACGACGAGTTCCTCGCCGCGGCAGCGCACCCGGCGCCCGACGGAGCGCTCGGAGGCGAGCAGCCGGATCTCACCCCAGACGTTGCGCCGCCCGGTGAGCAGCTCGCACATCACGGTGCCGACGGCACCGGTCGCTCCGACCACGGCGAGGGTGGGCAGCGCCGTCATCGGCGCTACCTACCCGTCCCCGCGTAGACCACGGCTTCGGTGTCGCCGCCCAGCTCGAACGCGTCGTGGATGGCGCGGACGGCGGCGTCGAGGTCGGTGTCCCGGCAGACCACGGAGACCCGGATCTCGGAGGTGGAGATCATCTCGATGTTGACCCCGGCCGCACCGAGCGCGGCGAAGAAGCCGGCCGCCACCCCGGGGTGCGAGCGCATGCCCGCGCCGATCAGCGAGACCTTGCCGACGTGGTCGTCGTAGAGCAGACCCTTGAACTTGACCGGCTCCTGGATCTTGCTGAGCGCCGCCATCGCGGTGGGGCCGTCGGCCTTGGGCAGGGTGAACGAGATGTCCGTCCGGCCGGTGCCCTCGGTGGAGACGTTCTGCACGATCATGTCGATGTTGATCTCGGCACCGGCGACGGTGTCGAAGATCCGCGCGGCGGCACCCGGCTCGTCGGGCACCCCGACGATCGTGATCTTGGCCTCGCTGCGGTCGTGCGCGACCCCGGTGATCAGTGCCTGCTCCACGGAAGGGTCCTCCATCGATCCGGTGACCATCGTGCCGGTGTTGGTCGAGTATGACGAACGGACGTGGATCGGCAACCCCGCCCGCCGGGCGTACTCCACGCTACGCAGGTGCAGCACCTTCGCGCCGCACGCGGCCAGCTCCAACATCTCCTCGTAGGTGATGTGCCGGATGTGCCGGGCGTTGGGCACGATCCGCGGGTCGGCGGTGAAGATGCCGTCCACGTCGGTGTAGATCTCGCAGACGTCGGCGTGCAGGGCGGCGGCGAGCGCCACGGCGGTGGTGTCCGAACCACCGCGGCCCAGCGTGGTGACGTCCTTGGTGTCCTGCGAGACGCCCTGGAAGCCGGCCACGATGACCACCGACCCCTCGTCGAGCGCGCCCTTGAGCCGCCCGGGGGTGACGTCGATGATCCGGGCGCGGCCGTGCACCGAGGTGGTGATCACGCCGGCCTGCGAACCGGTGAACGAGCGGGCTTCGTACCCCAGGTTGTGGATGGCCATGGCCAGCAGGGCCATGGAGATCCGCTCCCCGGCGGTGAGCAGCATGTCCAGTTCGCGGCCCGGCGGCAGCGGGCTGACCTGGTTGGCCAGGTCGAGCAGCTCGTCGGTGGTGTCGCCCATCGCGGAGACCACCACCACCACGTCGTCGCCGGCCTTGCGGGCGGCGACGATGCGCTCGGCCACCCGCTTGATCCGCTCGGCGTTGGCGACGGAGGACCCGCCGTACTTCTGCACCACGAGTGCCACGACGGTGCACTCCCTCCCAGCGACCCTGAGCGTGCCGACGCCGCCGGAACCGGGGCCGGCGGCGCGTGTCAGACCCCATGAGGGTATCCGGCAGGTAACGACGCCGGGTCAGGTGATCCCACCATCCGGCCCGCGCGGGCCCGGCCAGGCCGCTCCCACCAGGTCGGGCGGTACGCCGGGACGGCCCGTCCGACACGCCGGGACGAGCCCGGCACGCGTCGGCACCCACCGACCGCCCGCACCCACCAGAATGGGCCGGTGCCCGTCCTCAACCGCTCGGCCGGCCGCGTGCTCGGGCCGCTCGTCCTCGCCCTGCCGGCACTCCTGGTCGCCTGCACCACCGAGCAGCCACCGGCTCCGCCGCCCGCCGATCCGGCGCCGGTCGAGGTGGACGCCGCCCGGGATGAGCTGGCCGCGCTGACCGCGGCGGCTCAGGACCGTCACCTGGTGGCCCAGTACGTGTACAGCCAGGCGGGTCAGCCGGATCGCACAATCGTGTTCACCAGCGCGAACGACGGCAGCTGGCGGGTCGACGTGCCGGGAGGCGCGTTGGGTGGCACCGCCGACGTCTCGATGGCCGGCACTGCCGACGGGCTGTTCCAGTGCGCCCTGCCGTCGGCCGGTCACAGCGAGTCGGCGAGCTGCGTACGCCTGGGTGATCGCGACGACGTGGTGCCACGCCGGTCGGACCCCCGGGTCCAGCACCTGCTCACCGACTGGCTGGACGTGCTCACCGACCGACGCTCCCCCCTGGCGGTCGCCCCGGCCGACGCACCCGAGGGCGTCACCGGCACCTGCTACTCGGTGGACTCCACCTCGGCCTCGCTCAACGCTCCGCTGGATGTGGGCATCTACTGCTACGACCGGGACGGCACGCCGACCGGCGTCCGAACCGCAGCCGGGACGCTGAGGCTTGCCGCTCCACCCGGCCCGGCACCGGCCACCGTGCAGCTGGCCGGGCCGGTGGTGGTCGACCGGGAGCCGCTCGACACCGCGGCGCCACCCACCCCGGATCCGTCGGAGAGCCCGGGCGCGGGAACGCCCTGATCTTCGTCCCGTTACGGGTGCTCTTGCCCACATTTAGGCACCCCGTCCTGAGCGGCGAATCACCCATACGGGACGATCTACCCCATGGTCGACCTCACCCCACTGCTCGCCTACCGCTGGAGTCCACTGGCGTTCCACCCCACCGAGGAGCTGAGCGCGGCCGACGCTTCCTCCCTGTTGGAGGCGGCCCGCTGGGCACCCTCCCTGGGCAACCGCCAGCCCTGGCGGTTCACCCTCGGCTACCGGAACGACGAGACGTGGAAGCGCATCCTGGTCAACCTGCCCGAGCCCGACCAACGCTGGGCGCACCGGGCCGCCGCGCTGCTGCTCGCCGCGCACGTCGACCCGGACGCCGCGCCGGCCGACGGGATCGCGTACGACCTCGGCCAGGCGGTCGCTCATCTCACCGTGCAGGCCACCGCGCTGGGGCTGCACGTGCGGCAGGTGCTGACCGTGGACCGCGCCGGACTCGCCTCCGACCTGCACCTTCCCACCGACGTGCGGCCGTACGCGGTGCTCGTCGTCGGGCAGCTCGGCGACCCACTCAGCCTGCCGGCGGATCTCGTCGCCGAGGAGACCGGCCTCCGCCGCCGCCGACCGTTGGCCGACCTCCTGCTCGGCTGATCGGCCACCGGCCTACTCGCCCCGGCTGGCGCGTAACAGGACCGTCGCGGCCTCGGTGTTGCGGTAGAGCACGTGCCGGCGCTGTCGAGACCGGTTGACCAGGCCGGCGCCGTGCAGCGCGGCCAGGTGCTGGGAGACGTTTCCGGCGGACATCCCGGTGAGTCGGGCCAGGTCGGTGGTGGTCAGCGCCGTCTCGAGCAGGTGCAGCAGCGCGGCCCGGCCCGGCCCGATCACCCGTGCCAGTGGGTCGCCGGGGGGTGGCGCGGTCGCCTCCCAGAGCGTCCCGACGGCACGAACCGGGTACGCGCCGGCCGGCAGCGAATCCTCCAGCAGGTTCCACAGCACGTGCTGCTCGGTGAACACCGTCGGGTTCAGCGCCAGCCCACGACCGCGGAGGTCGAAGTCCCGCTCGAACGTGTCGTCGCTGATCACCCGGTCGCCGTGCCAGCGCAGGCTCGGGTGGAGCTGCTCGAAGAACCGACCGGCGCCGCTCTCGGCGAGCTGCGCGGCCCGGTACGCCACGTCGGCGTCGAGCAGCGCCCGCATCCGCGGCCAGTCCGGGGCGATCGCCTCGTCGTACCAGACCCGCACCGCGTCGACGACCTGCGGCAGCAGCCCGCCGGGGTCGGCGAGCAGCGCCCGCCCGAACGGGCTCAGCGGTTTTTGCCAGGTGGTCGACAGCAGGTCCTGGACCACCACGGCCGGTGGCGTCGCGGCGATCTGGTCGAGCTGCTCGGCCATCTCCACGTTCGGTCGGGCCGCCGGGGTGAGGAAGTCGGGCAGCCAGCGACCCGGCACGACCAACCCCACCAGAGGTCGGACCCGGTCGGCCACCTCGGGACGACGCAACGTCACCCGGGCCCGGTCGATCCAGGGCAGGTGCACCGCGTAGCGGATCGGGCTGGCCAGCGCCCACATGCTCATGACCGTCTCGTTGACCGGCGACACGGCGAGCCGCACACCCGCGACGTCGGCCAGGCTGAAGCGCAACTCGGACACACACACCCCGCAGGATTCGGTCCAGCCTAAAAGGCTCGACCGACCCCATGGGGGCACGGTTCACTCCCGACCCATGGGGGCCAGAGAAACCATCCGCACCGCTGTCCAGAACGTCGTACCGCCGGCCGGGCTGACCCGCGCGCTGGCCGTGCAGGCCATGGTCTACGCCGTCGGCAGCGGCCTGTTCCACGCCGGCAGCGCCGTCTTCTTCACCCGGGCGCTCGGGCTCAGCGCCGCCCAGGTCGGGCTGGGCCTGTCCATTGCGGCGGGGGTGTCGCTGCTGGGCACGGTGCCGCTGGGCGGGCTCACCGACCGGTACGGGCCGCAGCGGGTCTGGGCGGTCGGGCTGGTGCTGGACGCGGCGCTCTTCGCGTCGTACCCGTTCGTGGGCGGATTCGCGAGCTTCCTCGCCGTGGTGGTGGCGCTGGCGGCGGTGGACGCGTCGACAGGCGTGGCCCGGCAGGTCTACTCGATCAACGCGCTCCCGCCTGCCGAACGGGTCACGGCGATGGCGTACCAGCGTTCGTCGCTGAACGTCGGCTTCGGGCTGGGCGCGGTGATCAGCGGCCTGGTGCTGGCCGTGGACACGATCGAGGCGTACCGGGGAATGGTCTGGTTCATCGCGGCGGTGATCCTGGTGACGGCCCTGTTCGTACGACGACTGCCCCGACTGCCGCAGGTTGCCCGGCCGGTGGAGCCGATGGGTCGGCTCGCCGTGCTGCGGGACCGGCCGTTCATGGCGGTGTCCCTGCTGTCCGGGCTGCTCACCGCGCACGGGGTGCTCTACCTGACGGTGATGCCGCTGTGGATCCTCACTCACACCGACGCCCCGAAGACGGTGATCGCCGCTCTGGTGCTGCTCAACACGGTCCTGATCGTGCTGCTCCAGGTACGCGTCAGCCGGGGTGCCGACACCGCCGCGGGCGCGGCGCGGGCCTCCCGTCGTGGGGGCCTGCTGATCGCCGTGTCCTGTCTGGTCCTGCCGATCTCCGGGGTCACCAGGGGCCTGCTCACCGTCGTGGTGCTGGTGGCCGCCGCGACGCTGCTGATCCTGGCCGAGTTGATCCAGTCGGCGGGCGCCTGGGGGCTCACCGCCACCCTCCCGCCGGACGACCAACGCGGCGCGTACGTGGGGGCGCTGCGGCTCGGCGAGCAGGTGCAGTATCTGATCGCCCCGGCGGGGTTGACCGCGCTCGGCGTGACCACCGGCGGCTGGGGTTGGTTACCGACGGCAGCGATCTTCGTGCTGGTCGGAGCGGCGATCGTGCCCGCCGTGGCCTGGGCCGAACGGACGCCGAGGCTGGGTTCCCAGGCCCCGGAGCCGATGATGACATCGATCCCATAGTCCGGACCGGCCTTTCCACCCCCCGTCCCATCACGTAGGGTGACCTGGTCATGTGGCAGGCGCTTCTTCTCCTTAGCCGCCGCGACGAGGCCTGACCGGCCGGCACCTCGTCGCGGAGTCGCATCGCGCCGTCCAGCACATCTGAGTTTCCTCTCGGCACCGCCGCGCACCGTCGCCCGGCAACCCGCCGACACCTTCCGATCTGCTGACGCCACATGTTCCAGGGAGCACTCTGAGATGGCTCAACCTGTCACCGACGCTGACACCGATCCGATCGCCCGGCAGCGCCCCAGCCGGATGCCGTACCACCGCTACCAGCCGTACCAGGAGCAGTTCCGGGTCGACCTGCCGGACCGCACCTGGCCCACCCGCACCGTCGACGCCGCCCCGCGCTGGTGCGCGGTGGATCTCCGCGACGGCAACCAGGCGCTGATCGACCCGATGTCGCCCGAGCGCAAGCGGCGGATGTTCCAGCTGCTGGTCCAGATGGGCTACAAGGAGATCGAGGTCGGCTTCCCGTCGGCCAGCCAGACCGACTTCGACTTCGTCCGGCAGCTCATCGAAGACGACATGATCCCGGACGACGTCACCATCCAGGTCCTCACGCAGTGCCGGGAGCACCTGATCGACAGGACGTTCGAGTCGCTGCGCGGCGCGAAGCGGGCCATCGTGCACTTCTACAACTCGACCTCCACGCTGCAGCGGCGGGTGGTCTTCGGCCTGGACCGGGACGGCATCGCCGACATCGCCACCACCGGCGCGCGGCTCTGCCAGAAGTACGCGGAGATCCACACTCCGGACACGGAGATCTTCTACGAGTACTCGCCGGAGTCCTACACGGGCACCGAGCTGGAGTACGCGCTGGAGGTCTGCTCCCGGGTGATCGACGTGATCGACCCGACCCCCGACCGGCCGCTGATCATCAACCTGCCGGCCACCGTCGAGATGGCCACCCCGAACGTGTACGCCGACTCGATCGAGTGGATGCACCGGCACCTGCCGCGCCGGGACAGCGTGGTGCTGAGCCTGCACCCGCACAACGACCGGGGCACCGGCGTGGCCGCCGCCGAGCTGGGCCTGCTCGCCGGCGCGGACCGCATCGAGGGCTGCCTGTTCGGCAACGGTGAGCGCACCGGCAACGTCGACCTGGTGACCCTGGGGCTAAACATCTTCTCCCAGGGCATCGACCCGATGATCGACTTCTCGAACATCGACGAGATCCGGCGAGCGGTCGAATACTGCAACCAGCTGCCGGTGCACGAGCGCCACCCGTACGCGGGCGACCTGGTCTACACCGCCTTCTCCGGCTCGCACCAGGACGCGATCAAGAAGGGCTTCGACGCCCTCGCCGCCGACGCGAAGGCGGCCGGCGTGCCGGTCGACGAGCACACCTGGGCGGTGCCGTACCTGCCGATCGACCCGAAGGACCTGGGCCGCACCTACGAGGCGGTCATCCGGGTCAACTCGCAGTCCGGCAAGGGCGGCGTCGCGTACATCATGAAGAGCGAGCACCAACTGGACCTGCCGCGCCGGCTCCAGATCGAGTTCTCCGGGGTGGTGCAGCAGGTCACCGACCACGACGGCGGCGAGGTCGACCCGAGGGCCATGTGGGAGATCTTCGCGACGCACTACCTGCTCGACCACCAGCCCGACCCGGCGGTCCGGCTGGCTGGCTACACGATCGGCACGGCCGACGGCAAGGTCGAGATCGAGGCCCAGGTCGGTGTGGGCGGCGAGCAGCGGTCCCTCGCCGCGGTCGGCAACGGCCCGATCGACGCGTACGTCAACGCGCTCCAGTCGGTCGGGGTTGTCGTGCGGGTGCTCGACTACCACGAGCACGCGCTCTCCTCCGGTGGTGACGCGCAGGCCGCCGCGTACGTGGAGTGTGAGGTGGACGGGAGGACGGTCTGGGGCGTCGGCACCGACGCCAACATCGTCACCGCGTCGATCAAGGCGGTCACCAGCGCCGTCAATCGCGCGCGCCGCTGATCGCAGACGCTGCGTCCCCGGGGTGGTTCGCTACCTCGGGGGCGTGGCGGCGGGCAGCGAATGGCAGGGCTGGGACGGCGGGGCTTTCCGGGGCGGTCGGTGGACCAGCACGAGGGCCAGCACCGCCCCGGCCACGAGCAGCCCTGCGCACCACTCCATCGCGGCCCGGAACGCGTCGGTCAGCTCGGCCTTCTGCTCGTACCCGCCGCCGGAGAGCCCGACCAGCAGCGGCAGCGCCGCCACCGCGAGCAGGCCGCCGGCCCGGGACGCGGCGTTGTTGAACCCGCTGGCCACCCCGGAGAACCGGTCCTGCACGGCGGCCAGCACCGACGCAGTCAGCGGCGCCACCACCAGGGTCAGGCCGATGCCGAAGAGCAGCACCCCGGGCAGCACGTCCCGCCAGTACGACGCGCCCGGTCCGACGCCGCGCAGCAGCAGTAGGCCGACGGCGGCGATCACCGGTCCGATGGCGAGCGGCAGCCGGGGGCCGATCCGCGCGGACAGCGCACCGGCCCGGGCGGACCCGACCAGGAGCAGCAGGGTCATCGGCAGCAACGCGATGCCGGTGCGGAAGGCCGACCACTCGACGACGTTCTGCAGGTAGACGGCGAAGAAGAAGGTGAAGCCGCCGAGCGCCGCGTAGACGACGACTGTGAACAGGTTCAGCACCGAGAAGAGGCGGCTGCTGAACAGCCCGGTGGGCAGCATCGCCGCGTCGCCGCGCCGCCGCTCCAGCAGCACGAAGGCCACCGCGGAGAGCACCCCGACCACTGCCGCGATCAGCACCTCGGCGGAGTCGAACCCGCGGGCCGGCGCGTCGATCAGGGCGTAGGTGACGCCGGCGAGCGCGAGCGCTCCGAGCAGGGCTCCGGCGACGTCGAACCGGCGTCGGGTGCGGCCCTTTCCCTGGGTCCGGGAGGCGCTCTCGTCCCGGCTCTCCGGCACCCAGCGCAGGGCGGCCAGCAGCACCAGCACGGCGATCGGCAGGTTGAGGAAGAAGATCCAGCGCCAGGAGAGCGCGTCGATCAGCCAGCCTCCGATGAACGGGCCCAGCGCGGTGGACACCCCGGACAGTCCGGCCCAGGCGCCGATGGCCCGGCCCCGGTCGTCGGGGTGGAAGCTCGCCTGGAGCACCGACAGCGACCCGGGCGTGAGCAGCGCGCCCCCGGCGCCCTGGAGGAACCGGGCCCCGATCAGCCAACCGGTGCCCTGGGCGAGCCCACACAGCACGGAGGCGGCGGTGAACCAGACCACGCCGATGAGGAAGACTCGTCGCCGGCCGAAGCGGTCCCCGAGCGCACCACCGAGCAGCACGAACGCCGCGAGCATCAGCAGATAGCCGTTGATGGTCCATTGGAGATCGGCCACGTTCGCGCCGAGGTCCTGGCCGAGTTTCGGCAGCGCCACGTTGACGACAGTGCTGTCGAGGAAGACCATGCCAGAGGCGAGTACGGCGGCGAGCAGCGTGCCCCGGCCGGCGGTGGTGCCCATCCGGAGGGCGGTCGCCGGTACGGGTGCGGTCATCCCACCAATCTGCCCTGCATCATGTGGGAGACGCCACGAAACGCCGAAACCGTGCCCGGGTACTGTGCGCAATCGCCGGGAGCCCCCAAGCTGGAGAGGTGTCGTCTGTGCGTACCAGATCAGGACCGCGAGCGGCGGTGGCCGCGCTTGCCGCGGCGCTGGCGCTCGGCGTGGCCGGTTGCGTCCCGCAGGATGAGCCGACCACGCCGCCGCCGAGCGACGGCGGCGGCAACGCCGCGGAGCAGCTGAGTGAGCTCACCGTCGCTACCGCCGGCTCGATGAAGGGCTACAGCCGGGAGCGTTTCCCGCACTGGCGGGACACCGGCAAGAACTGCGATGTCCGGGACAGCATCCTCCAACGCGACGGCAAGGACGTGAAGCTCTCCGGCTGCAACGTGGTCGGTGGGCGTTGGGAGAGCGTGTACGACGGTCGCAGCTTCTCTGATCCCTCCGACGTGGACATCGACCACATGGTGCCGTTGGCCAACGCGTGGCGTTCGGGTGCCGACGAGTGGGACAACGCGAAGCGTGGCGATTTCGCCAACGACACCACACGTCCGCAGCTTTTCGCGGTTTCCGCCTCGTCGAACCGGGCAAAGGGTGACCAGGACCCGTCGCAGTGGAAGCCGGCAAACCGATCTTACTGGTGCAAATACGCCCAGGACTGGGTGACGGTCAAGCACTACTGGCGGCTGACGGTGACCAGCGCCGAGAAGGCCGCCCTGACCGACATGTTGGAGGGCTGTTGAGTGGGGAGCGATTCGTGACCGCCGCCGAGGAGAGTGGCCCGTCCGCCGCCGGCATGACCGCCGACGGCACCGCCGAGACCCCCGCCGCCGTGCCGGGTGCCGGCATGGTCGCGGATTCGGGCGGCCCGGCCGGCCCGCAGAGCCGCACCACCGACATCGTGCCCGGCCCCGGTGGTGTGATGACCGACGAGGTCGGCGTCGTCACCGGGGACCTGACGCTGCGCACCGAGTACGCGGACGGCAAGGTCACCCTGCGGGTGCAGTACAAGGACGCGGACGAGTGGTACGCGGTGACCGGCACATCGGTGACGCTGGCCGACCCGGCCGGGTTGGACGCGGTGCACGGCGTCGCGGTGGGGCTGCTGAACCGCCCCGAGGGCTGAGCGTGCCCACACCGGATTGAGCTGCCCGCGTCGCGGACCAGGGGCCGTCCGGTACCGAACGGCCCCTGGCGGCGTCACGGAGTCGGGATCAGCTCGCCCGGCGGGTCGACCGGGCCGGTGCCGTCGGTCGGGCGCACCAACTCCACCTCGACCTCGTGTGGCCGGATCCGGCCGGCCGCTATGTCCTCGGCGAAGTGGCAGGCCACCCGATGCCCGCCGACCACGTCACGCAGTTCCGGCCGCTCGTCGGCGCACCGGGTCGGCTGCGCCCACGGGCACCGGGTGTGGAACCGGCAGCCCGACGGCGGGTTGGTCGGCGAGGGCAGGTCGCCCGCAAGAAGGATCCGCTCTCGACGGTCCTCCACCACCGGGTCGGGTACCGGCACCGCGGACATGAGCGCCCGGGTGTAGGGGTGCATCGGCTCGCGGTAGAGGTCGTCGCTGGACGCCTCCTCCACCAACCCGCCCAGGTACATCACGCCCACCGTGTCGGCGATGTGCCGGACCACCGCCAGATCGTGCGCGATGATCAAATACGTCAGGCCGCGCTCGTTCTGCAGATCCTCGAGCAGGTTGAGCACCTGGGCCTGGATCGACACGTCCAGCGCGGAGACCGGCTCATCGGCGACGATCAGGTCCGGGTTGAGCACCAGTGCCCGCGCAATGCCGATCCGCTGGCGTTGGCCGCCGGAGAACTCGTGCGGGTACTTGCTGAGGGCTGACGCCGGCAGGCCGACCGCCTCCAGCGTCTCGCGCAGTCGCCGGTTCGTCTCCGCCTTGTCGCCGGCCAACCCGTGCGCCTTGAGGCCCTCCACCAGCAGGGACTCGACGGACTGTCGGGGGTCGAGGCTGGAGAGCGGATCCTGGAAGATCATCTGCATTCGGCGGCGGGCCTTCCGCATCGCCTCGCCCTTGAGACCGCGCACGTCGATGCCGTCAAAGACGATCTCGCCATCGGTGGGCTCGACGAGCCGCAGCAGGCCACGGCCCAGCGTCGACTTGCCGCAGCCCGACTCACCGACCAGGCCGTAGGTCTCACCCTTGCGGATGCTCAGCGACACGCCGTCCACGGCGTAGACATATCCGACGGTCCGGTCGAAGAGCAGGCCGCTCTTGATCGGAAAGTGGACCTTGACGTCGCGCAGCTCGAGCAGCGGAGTGGTCTCTTCGGTCATCGGACCGCCACCTCCTCGGAGACGGGGTTGTTGCAGCGGAGGTCACCACCGCTGGCGGTGGGTTCGAGCGGCGGAGGCCCTTCCAGGCACGCGTCCACGACGTTGTCGCACCGCGGCGCGAAGGCACACCCCTCGACCCACGGGATGTTGTCGCCAACCGACCCACGGATCGCGTGCAGCCGCTCACCGCGCGGTGAGTCGAGCCGGGGCACCGAGTTGAGCAGCCCGTGCGTGTACGGGTGCCGGGCGTGCGCGAACAGCTCGTGCCGTCGCGCCCGTTCGACGACCTTGCCGCCGTAGAGCACGTTCACGGTGTCGCACAGCCCGGCCACCACGCCCAGATCGTGCGTGATCATGACCAGCGCGGTGCCGGTGTCGTCGACCAACTGCTTGAGCAGGGTGAGGATCTGCGCCTGGATGGTCACGTCGAGCGCCGTGGTCGGCTCGTCGGCGATCAGCAGCCGAGGCTTGCAGGCCAGCGCGATGGCGATCAGTGCGCGCTGGCGCATTCCACCGGAGATCTGATGCGGGTACTCGCTGAGTCGCCGCTGTGGATCGGGGATACCGACCGCGTCGAGCAGGTCCCGCGACTCTCGCAGCGCCTGCTTGCGGTCGCGGCCCTGGTGACGCTCCAACACCTCGGCGACCTGGATGCCGATCGGGATGACCGGATTCAGCGAGGAGAGCGGGTCCTGGAAGATCATGCTGATCTCCCGGCCACGCCGGTCGCGCATGTCGTCCGGCCGCAGCTTGAGCAGGTCGGTGCCGTCGAAGAGCACCTCCCCGGTGACCTTGTTACCCCGCTTGGGCAGCAGGCCCATGATGGCCAGGCTGGTCACGCTCTTGCCGCAGCCAGACTCCCCGACCAGGCCGACGGTCTGCCCGGGCTCCACTGTGAAACTGACCTTGTCGACGGCGGTGAACGGTCGTTCGCCTCGCCGCTGGAACACGACGCTCAGGTCACGGACGTCGAGCAGGCTCATCGGGTCACTTCCTCACTGCTGTGGTTCTTCGCTCGCGACTGCGGGCCTCGCAAGCTCACTCCCCGCGCTCGCCGAAGGCGGACGCCAATCGTGCTGGTTGCGCGCACGGTGGTCACCGCCGGTTCTTCGGGTCGATCGCCTCGCGCATCGCCTCACCCAGCAGGGTGAAGCCGAGCGCGACCACGATGATCGCGAGCGCGGGGTAGTACGCCAACTCCGGGCGGACCTCGAAGTAGCGCTGACCGTCGACGCCGAGCATCAGACCCCACTCGGCCCGGTTGATGTCCGGGTCGCCGAGACCCAGGAAGGAGAGCGCCGCGGCGTCCAGGATGGCCACCGCGAACGTCAGGGTGGCCTGCACGATCACCGCGGTCAGCGAGTTGGGCAGCATGTGCCGCAGCACGATGTTGTGCTCCTTGACGCCGAGCGCGCGGGCGGCGAGCACGTGATCGCTCTCCCGCTGGGCCAGCATCGAGCCGCGCAGCAGCCGGGCGAAGATCGGCACACTCACGATGGCCACCGCGAAGATGACAGTCCACTGGCTCGACCGGCTCGCCATCGCGACCAGGGTGATCGCGAGCAGCAGGCTCGGCAGGGCCAGCATCACGTCGGTGAGGCGCATCAGCACCACGTCGACCCAGCCGCCGAAGGCGCCGGCGATCGCGCCGATCAGCACGCCGAGCACGAGACCGATGAGGGTGGCGAGCACGCCCACGAAGAGCGTCTGCCGGGCCCCGTAGATCATCCGGGACAGGAAGTCCCGGCCGAGGGGATCGGAGCCGAACGGGAACCCACTGCTGGCCCCCGGGATGGTGTCCACGGTGAGGCCCTTGGTCAGCTCGTCGAAGCGCTGCACCGGGTCGTGCGGTGCGATCAGCGGAGCGAAGATCGCCACCAGGACGAACAGCCCCACGATGACGCCCCCGACGATGGCCACCGGGTTACGCCGCAGCCGGCGCAGGGCGTCGCGGACGAGGCTGATCCCGCCCCGGTCGGCGGCACTCGCCTGGGCCAGTTGGTCGAGCCGTGCCCTCTTGCGGTCGCCGAGCAGGCCGATGCTGCGCTCGCTCATGCCGGGACGTGGCTTGTCGTCCCCGGGGCGGGGAGCCGGCGTGCCGGCCTGGGTGATCGGGTCACTCATCGCACACGCACCCTCGGGTCGATGAAGGCGTAGGAGAGGTCGACCAGCAGGTTGACCACCACGAAGACCAGCGCGGCCAGCAGGATGATCGCCTGGAGCACCGGGTAGTCCCGGCCGCCACTGATCGAGTCGGTGATCAGCGTGCCGATGCCGCCCCAGTTGTAGACCTTCTCGGTGAGCACCGCGCCGGAGAGCAGCGCACCGGTCTGCAGGCCGATGGTCGTGACCACGGGCAGGAGCGCGTTGCGCAGGATGTGCCGCCCGCGGATCGTACGGTGTCGCAGACCCTTGGCCTCGGCGGTCCGTACGTAGTCCTCGTTCAGGACGTCGAGCACGCTGGCCCGGGTAATCCGCACGATCACCGCCAGCGGAATGGTGGCGAGCGTGATCGCCGGCAGGATCAGGTGCCACAGTGCGTCCGCGCTGGCGTCGAACTCCCGGGTCAACAGGCCGTCGAGCACGAAGAATCCGGTGACGTTCGTGTTCTCCAGTCCGGTGGTGAGCCGCCCGGACGGCGGGAACCAGTGGATGTTCTGGGTGAAGACGTCCTTGAGCAGATAGCCCAGGAAGAAGATCGGGATGGAGATGCCGAGCAGGGTGCCGGCGATGGTGAGGTTGTCCGGCCACCGTCCGCGCCAGCGGGCGGCGAGGTAGCCGAGCGGCACACCGAGGCCGACGGCGATGATCATCGCGGCGATGGCCAGCTCGATGGTGGCCGGGAAGGCGCGGGCGATCACCTCGGTGACCGGGTCACCGGTCCGGATCGAGTTGCCGAAGTCGCCGGTCACCACCCGCTGCATGAACTTGCCGTACTGCACCAGGATCGGCTGGTCGTAGCCGAGCGCCTTGGTCAGCAACACGCGACGCTCGGGCGTGGCCCGCTCGCCGAGCAGCGCCTCGACCGGACCGCCGGGCAGGTTCCGCAGCCAGACGAAGATCAACGCCGACAGCGCTATGAGGGTCACCACCAGCTGCAACAGGCGGCGGACTATGACTCGCAACATCTCTCACACACCAGACTCTCAAAGATCGCGGATCGGCCCGGGCCGGGAGGAACCCCGGACCCGGGCCGATCACGCCTACGGCCTCAGCCGAGGGACGTCACTTGCTGATGCTGACCGTGTTGAATCGCTCGTCGGTCAGCGGGCTGGCCACCAGGCCCTTGACATCCTTGGTGACGACGATGGCCGGCGGGGCGTGCCAGACCGGCACGGCCGGCAGCCACTTGGCGGCGATGTCCCGGTTGACCTGCTCCCAGGCTGCCTTCTTGCCCGCGTCATCGACGGTGCCGTCGGCCTTGGTGATGGCGTCGAACATCTCGGTCATCGACTGGTCGCCGAACTCGGCCTTGGCCCGGCCGAAGAACGTGCCGACGAAGTTGCCCGGGTCGTTGTAGTCACCGGTCCAGCCGAGGATGTGCAGGTCGTGCTTGCCGAACTGCTGCACGTCGTCCTTGAAGCCACCGTTCCACGGGCGCGGCACACCGTTGACCTTGATGCCCACGGCCTGCAGGTCGTTGGCGAGGACGGTGAAGATCTCCTGCGGGTTCGGCATGTACGGCCGGGAGACGTCCGGCGGGTAGTAGAAGTTGAGCGTCAGACCCTCGGCGCCAGCCTCCTTGAGGAGCTGCTTGGCCTTCTCCGGGTTGTACTCGTACTTCTGCACGTCCGGGGCGTAGCCGAGCACGGTGTCCGGCAGGAACTCGTCGGCGACCTTCGCGCCACCCGGGCCCTTGGTCTGCACCAGCTGCTGACGGTTGAGCGCGTAGGCGATCGCCTGGCGCACCCGCAGGTCCTTCAGCTTCGGGTTCTTCTGGTTCAGGCCGAGGTAGAGGATGTTGAACGCCGGGCGGTTGATGACCTGGAAGCCCTCACCCTCCAGCGCCTTGCGGTCGGCCGGGGCCGGGAAGTCGATGCCCTGGACGGTGCCGGCACGAAGCTCCTGCTTGCGGGTGCTCTCGTCCTTGATGATCTTGATGATCATCTTGTCTACCTTGGCCTTTTCGCCGTAGTAGTCCGGGTTCCGGTTCAGGGTGATCTCGTTCTTGGCCTTGTCCCAGCCACCGAAGGTGAACGGGCCGGTGCCGACCGGGTTGGTGGTGGCGAAGGCGCTGTACTCGAACGAGTCGCCGTTCTGCTTCACCGTGTTGGCGTCGTACTTCTTCAGCGCCTCCGGGCTCGCGATCGAGAGCGAGGTCAGCGCGAACGCACCCGGGAAGGCGCCCTTGTACTGGTTCAGCGTGACGACCGCGGTGCCGTCGCCCTGCGCCTCACACTTGTTGTAGACCGGCTTGCCGGCGGCCTCGTTCTCGTTCTTGGCGAAGCCCCCGAAGACGTCCATGTAGTAGATCATCTGGGACTGGGCGGCAGCGCCCTTCATGTTGTACCAGCGGTCGAAGTTGAAGCAGACCGCGGCGGCGTTGAACGGCGTACCGTCGTGGAACTTCACGCCCTGGCGGAGCTTGAACGTCCAGACCTTGCCGGCCGGGTCGTGCTCCCAGCTCTCAGCCAGGCCGCCCTGAAGCTCAGCGGTGCCCGGCTTGTGGCTCACCAGGGTGTCGAACATCTGCCGGACCGGCCGGAACGACTCACCGTCATCGTTGAAGATGGGATCGAAGTTCTTCGGGTCACCGGCACCCGCGAAGATGAAGGTGCCGCCAGTCTTGGCCTCGCCACTGTCCCCGTCGCGCTCGCTCTCCGCGCAGCCGGCCGCGCCGACCGCCAGAGCGGCAACGGCCGCGATGGCCACAGCCGTTTTAAGCCTTCTCGCCTGCATCTCTCACCTCTGTCATGCGCATGACCACCCGAGTTGTGGCTCGGTCCGTGTGCGGGAGGCTATGACATGTCACACGTGAAGGGAAACGGCCGGGAGGCAATCGCTACCAAGCCGACACCTTCCGCGGGGGTCTGACAGTCCACGGCACGGCGGATGCATGGGGCGACACATCGATCCGTGTACGGCCGGATGCCGCGGAGGGTGGCACCGTCGCCGACGGCACCACCCTCGCAAGTACGGCCTCAGACGGCCCGGCGACCCTCGAAGGCTCGGCCCAGGGTGATCTCGTCGGCATACTCCAGGTCGCCGCCGACCGGCAGCCCACTGGCCAGCCGGGTCACCGAGATGCCCATCGGCTTCACCATCAACGCCAGGTAGGTGGCGGTCGCCTCGCCCTCGGTGTTCGGATCCGTGGCCAGGATCAACTCCCGCACCCCGCCACCACCGAGCCGGATCATCAGCTCCCGGATGCGCAGATTGTCCGGACCGATCCCCTCCAGCGGATTGATCGCGCCACCCAGCACGTGGTAGCGACCGCGGAACTCACCCGTCCGCTCGATGGCCACCACGTCCTTGGGCTCCTCCACCACGCACAGCACCTCGTCGGTGCGGCGCGGGTCGCGGCAGATCCGGCACTGCTCGGACTCGGCCACGTTGTAACAGGTCGTGCAGAACCGCACCAGCTCCTTGACCTTGCGCAGCGCGCCGGCCAGCCGGTTGACGTCGGCCGGATCAGCCGAGAGGACGTGGAACGCGATCCGCTGAGCGCTCTTCGGGCCCACGCCCGGCAGCCGCCCCAGCTCGTCGATCAGATCCTGGATGGCACCTTCGTACATCTGCCGGCTCAGAAACCGGGCAGGCCGAGGCCGCCCATGCCGCCGGCGACCGGGCCCATCTTGCGCTCGGTCAGCTCCCGGGCCGCCTCGGCGGCGTTGTGCACAGCCGCGACGACCAGGTCCTCAAGCGTCTCCACGTCGTCCGGGTCGACGGCCTTCGGGTCGATCTTGATGGCCTTGAGCTCGCCGGAGCCGGAGACGGTCGCGGTGACCAGCCCACCACCGGCGGTGCCGGTCAGCTCGGCCTCGGCCAGCTCGGCCTGGGCGGCGGCGATCTGCTGCTGCATCTTCTGCGCCTGCTTCAGCATCTGCTGCATGTTCGGCTGTCCACCTGGGCGCACGGGATGGCTCCTTCTCGCACTCGTCTGCTCGACCGCCGACCAGCCTATCCGCTGGGACCGACCTCGCCCCGCCCGGTGCGTCCGCCCACGCCGAACCTTCCGGGTACGGCTACCACTACCCCGAACCGGCCATCTGGGGGTAGTGCGCAGGGAGCCGTCGCACTGGTCTGCTCGTGGCATGAACCTCAACCGCACCGGCCGGGTCGGCGCGCTGTGCTGGCTCGCGGCCGCGCCCATCTTCCTCGTCGCCAGCCTGATCACCGGGCTGCGGTGGCGCAAGCCGACCTACAGCTGGGCCACCCACAACATCAGCGACCTCGGCAACGCCCACTGCGGGATCTGGGACACCACCCGCCCCCGCTACGTCTGCTCACCGTGGCACCCACTGATGAACACCGCGACACTGGCCACCGCCGTACTGCTCGTCGTCGGGCTCCTGCTGACCTGGCAGATCCTCGGCCGCGGCCCGGTGGTGCGCTCGGCCCAGACACTGCTGCTGCTGGCCGCCGGCGGCTACGCCCTGGCGGCCGTCTACCCGGCCGACGTCGACGAGAACCTGCACGTCCTCGGCGCATTCCTGATCATGGGGTTGGGCAACATCGGCCTGCTCCTCGCCGGATTCGCACCACACAGCACGACGCTCGGTCGGTGGCGACGGCTCACCCTCACCGCCGGGCTCATCGCGCTGGTCGGGACGGTGCTGTTCTTCGCCCAGCAGGGCCCAGGGATCGGCGTCGGCGGCATGGAACGGGTAGCCGTCCTACCCTTCCCACTCTGGGCCTGCGCCCTGGGTGTCCTGCTGGCCGAAGCCCCCGCCCCCGCCCGCACCCCCGCCCCCGCCCGCGTCGATCATGGAGTTGTGGTGCCTGAATAGACCAGCGATGGGGGATTTGCCACCCACCACAACTCCATGATCGACGGTGCCGGGCGGGGCTGTTAGCGGGCGTCGACCTCGTTGATCTTCTCGGCGCCGAAGGTCTCCCGGAGCAGCCGTACCGCCTGCTCCTCGCTGGACTCCCGCGCGGTCTTCTCGTCGATGATCTCGTCCAACGGCTCGTCGCCCGGGTCGAACCCCTCAAAGGCCGGGGCCGCCGCCGCACCGCCGGGCCGGCCGGCCCGCGCCGGGCCGTCGAAGTCCGGGTCGTAGGGCGGCTCGCCGGCCCATTCGGCGTCCGCGACAGGCCGGGCTGCCGCTCCGGTACGCGCACCGCGCCCCGCCGCCGCCGCGCGAGCCGCGGCGATGGCACTGCTCACCGGTGCACCACCGGCTGTCGCCGGCTGCCGGGCCGCCGGTGTCGGGTTACCCCGCCCGCCCGGCTTACCGCCACCGGCCGCCGCCCCGGGACCGCCCGAACCGCCCGGCCCGGTGCCGCTCGCGCCACCGCCGTTGGGGTTACCGCCGTTGGAGCCGCTGCCGTTCGTGCCGCCGCCGTTGGGGCCGCCGCCATTCGGGCCGCCGCCATTCGTGCCGGTCGACGCCGCTGCGGACGAGTCGTTTCCGGCCGACGCGCCGCCGGGTCGGGCGGCCTCCGGCCAGTCCTCGTCATCCGTCGCCTCGGTGGCCGGGGCACCGCCGCCGGGGCGGGCAGCCTCCGGCCAGTCGCCCTCGTCGTCCGCCGCCGGAGCGGACGACGTTGCACCCTGCCGACCGGCACCGTGACCACCGGAACCCGCGCCGCCACCGCCATGCGAAGCCGGGCCGGCAGCGCCGGTCGGGTTCACCGCGGTGGGCGGGGCGTTGGTCGGCCTGGCAGCGGCGGTCGGGGCGTTGGATGCCACAGTCCCCGGTCCGGCGGCGTTCGCACTTGGCGCGGCGTTCGCACTTGGCGCTGCGTTGGAGCCAGGAACGACGTTCGAGCCTGACGCGGGGTTCGCGCCTGACGCTGCGCTGAAGCCCGGCGCGGCGTTTGAGCCCGACGCGGCGTTTGAGCCCGACGCGGCGTTTGAGCCCGACGCGGCGTTTGAGCCCGACGCGGCGTTTGAGCCCGACGCGGCGTTCGCGCCTGGCACGGGGCTCGCGCCTGGCACGGGGCTCGCGCCTGGCGCGGGGTGCGAGCCAGGCGCGGCTGGCGGCGCACTCGTCGGGCCGGCGGCCGTCGGGGTCGCGGCGGACGGCGTGGCCGGCGGGGTGGCGGGTCGGGCCGGTGCGGCGGGTTGCGAGCGGGCTGAGCCGGACAGCGACACGCCACCGCGCTCGCCGGCCACCTCGCACCGGATCTGCCAGCGCCCGCCCAACTCCTCGTAGAGCGCGTCGGTGAGCACCGCCGCGTGGTCGGCCATCATCTTGGCCAGCACTGTGGACTTCACCGTCAGCACCAGCATGTCGCCGTCGAGTTCGCGGACCACAGCATCGCGCATCAGAGCGGCGATCCGCTTGTTGGTCCGGTTGACCTTGCCGACCACGTCGGGCCAGACGCGGCGGACCGCGACCGCGTCCAGCGCGGCGGCCGGCGCGCCCGGTCGGGGCGGCGCGGGCGTGGCCGGGTCGGGCAACACCGCCGACGGTGGCACCACGCGGCGCGGGGCCGGCCCGGCGGGCGAGACGGGTACGGCCTGGTCGACGGGGGCGGTCGACGCACCGGGGGACGCCGGGATCGGCGAGTCGGCCGCCGAGACGTACGAGGCCGGTGCACCGGAGGTCGGAGCGGGCGAGGCAGGTGCCCCGGTGGCCGAAGCAGCCGGGGCGGGAGCGCCCGAGGCAGCGGCGCCCTGGGCCGGGGACACCGCCGGGTCGACCGCCCACGGCGGTGCGGAGGTCGGGGCGTTCACGGGTGCCGGGGTGGCGGCAGCCGGGACCGGGGTGGCTGGCTGTGGGCGTACCCCTGGGTGGTTGGTCGGCGCGGAGCCGGCGGCGGCTGACGGCGTGTCGGTGCCGCCCAGGGTGAGCCGACGTTCCATCCGCTCCAGGCGCTGGAGGAGGCCGCCGGTGGAGTCGTCCACGCCGGGCAGCAGCATCCGGGCGCAGATCAGCTCCAGCAGCAGGCGGGGCGCTGTGGTGCCGCGCATCTCCACCAGGCCGTCGTGCACGATGTCGGCGCAACGGGAGAGCGTGGCCGGGCCGAGTTGCGAAGCCTGGGCGGCCATCCGCTCGATCTGGTCGGCCGGGCCGTCGATCAGGCCCTTCGCGGCGGCGTCCGGCACCTGCTGGATCACGATCAGGTCGCGCAGCCGTTCCAGCAGGTCGGAGGCGAACCGGCGCGGGTCGTGCCCGGCCTCGGCGACCCGGTCGACGGTGGCGTACGCGGCGGCGCCGTCCCCGGCGGCCAACGCGTCGCACATCTCGTCGATCAGCGCGGCGTCGGTGACGCCGAGCAGGGCGGCGGCCCGGGCGTAGGTGACGCCCTCCGGGCCGGCACCGGCGATGAGTTGGTCGAGCACCGAGAGGCTGTCCCGCATGCTGCCCCCACCGGCGCGCACCACCAGCGGGAAGACCGCCGGCTCGACGGCGACGCCCTCGGCCTGGGTGAGCTGCTCCAGGTACGGCCGGACCACCTTCGGCGGGTACAGCCGGAACGGGTAGTGGTGGGTCCGCGACCTGATCGTGCCGAGGACCTTCTCCGGCTCGGTGGTGGCGAAGATGAACTTGACGTACTCCGGAGGCTCCTCGACCAGCTTGAGCAGGGCGTTGAAGCCCTGGGTCGAGACCATGTGCGCCTCGTCGATGATGTAGATCTTGAAGCGGCTGCGGGCCGGCGCGAAGAACGCCTTCTCGCGCAGCTCGCGGGCGTCGTCGACACCACCGTGGCTGGCCGCGTCGATCTCGATGACGTCGATCGAGCCGGCGCCGTCGGTGGTCAGCGAGCGGCAGGACTCACACTTGCCGCACGGCTCAGGGGTGGGGCCCTGCTCACAGTTGAGCGAGCGGGCCAGGATGCGGGCGCTGGAGGTCTTGCCGCAGCCGCGCGGCCCGGAGAAGAGGTAGGCGTGGTTGAGCCGCCCACTGCGCAGCGCCTGCGACAGCGGCTCGGTGACCTGCTCCTGGCCGATCATCTCGGCGAAGGTGCGCGGCCGGTACTTGCGGTAGAGCGCCAGCGTCACTCGTCCCGCCTCCTCTCGACCGAGCCATTCTGCGCCGGTCGGGCGCGGGTGACCACCCACCACCCCGGGGCGCCTGGGCCTTCGGGCTTGATCGACTCGGCTTTCCGGCCGCCGGGCCTGATCGACTCGACTTCCCGGACCGCCGGGCTTGATCGACTCGACTTCCTGGAAACCGCTGTGTCCGGGTGGCCGGGACACCGCGACATCACGGATGCCGAGTGGATCAACCGGCCCACAGACAAAAAGGCCTCCCGTGCACCCGGCAGAGCTCGCTTATCCTTGCTGCCTTCCGGCCCTGGGGAGGTTCACGAGATACCGCCGCACGGGAGGTGACGCCAAGCCTACCCGACCGCCCGTCGATCTTCAGGGGGTGGTGGGGTGGCCCGGCCGACACGGGCCTGTATCCTGGCTCGCGGAGGATTCGCCTAGAGGCCTAGGGCGCACGCTTGGAAAGCGTGTTGGGTTTACACCCTCACGAGTTCGAATCTCGTATCCTCCGCTCGCCTGAGCAGCACCAACGACAGGGCCGGCCCCGACGGGACCGGCCCTGAATCGTCTGTGCTGTGGCGTCAGCCCACCACCTGGACGTGTTCCGCGCCCTGCGCCGAGAACCACGCCTCCAGCTCGGCGCCGCCGAGGGACCGGGTCGCTTCCTCGTCGACGAGGACCGGGCCGACGACGGCACCCTTCGCGCCCTCGAACTGGCAGCCGAACATCCTCGATCGTGTTGTCGGAGTCCACGTCGGCGTTCGCGTAGTTGTCGGCGGTGGTGCCCAACCCCTTCACGACCAGGGACAGGTTCTCCTCGGCGTAGGCGATCAGCTCGTCCTGCCGGGTGTGCCGGCCCTCCAGAATCCCGGAGATCCACCCGCACAACAGCCCGTACGCGGCGTCGTCCTGGGTGATGTTCGAGCTGGCGTTCTTGACCGCGTCGAAGCGGGCGCGCAGCGCCTCGATGTTGCGGGCGTGCTGGCGGTTCTGTTCGGCGTCGACCTCGAACCCGCCGCTCACCGACTTACCACCGGCCGTGCGGCTCGTCCGGGCCGCCAACCGAGGGCTCGGCATCGCGCAACTGCTGCCCGACGCGTTCGGCGATCGCTCGCGCGGCGGGCGAATCGGTGCCGAGGGTGTCGCCGATGATCTCCTGAGCGCGGTCGGCCAGTTGTCGTTTGGCTACGGCGATCGTGGTCATGATCGTCCGGGCCACGACATCGGGGGCGACCCGTTGCACTCGCTGACCCAATGTCAGATCGACCAGCGCACCCACGGAGTCGACGGTGACCTCGACCAACCCGTTGCCGTCGGCGGCCGTTACCCGCAGTTCCTGGATGCGCTCGCTCATCACGTCGGTGGCGGTCGCCAACTGGTCCAGGCGACCCTTCCACTCGGCGAGCCGATCCATGGCGCCGCCCGGGTTCAGCAGCCCATCAGCGTGTGGAACCTCGGCCGTCATGTGTCCCCTCGGTCGCTCAAGGTGATCATGCTTAGCTGAGCGAGATTAACATGTGAGGGCCCGCACGATTGTCCACCTGCGAGTCGGTGACTGCCCGCACGCCCTGCCCTGTGGTGTCATCGACGGCGTGACCGACGCGATGTGGGAGTGGGACGAGACCTTGTACGCGGGCAGCTCCAGCCACTACACCGTCGGCCGGATGCCCTATCCGCCCAGCCTCGCCGAGGCGATCGGGGCCGCACTCGGCCTCGACGGCACCGGCCGTCTCCTTGATGTCGGCTGCGGCCCCGGATCGGTGACGCTGCTGCTCGCGCCCCTGTTCGAGGCGGCGGTAGGCGTCGACGCGGACCGGGACATGCTCGTCGAGGCTCAGCGCAGAGCCGACGAGGTCGGGGCCAGCAACGTCGAGTGGCGGCACCTGCGCGCCGAGGCCCTGCCGGCCGACCTGGGTACGTTCCGGGTGGTCACCTTCGCCCAGTCGTTCCACTGGATGGATCGACCGCTCGTGGTTGGTCGTGTCCGCGACATGCTCACGCCCGACGGGGCCTGGGTCCACGTCGGCGCCATTACGCATCAGGGTGTGACCGGCGACGACCCGTTGCCGTACCCCCGACCGCCCTGGCAGCGGATCGACGAGCTGGTGGCGAGCTACCTGGGGCCGGTCCGCCGGGCCGGGCAGGGGTCGCTGCCGACGGGCACCCCGTCCGGTGAGGGGGAGATCATGCGCGCGGCCGGCTTCACCGGCCCCACCCGGATCACCGTCGAACAGGGGATGGTGGTGCAGCGCTCGGTGGACGAGATCGTCTCGGCGGTGTTCTCGCTCTCCAGTGCGGCACCACACCTGTTCGCCGACCGGCTCCCGGCCTTCGAGGCGGACCTGCGCCGACTCGTGACCGCCGCGGCACGGAACGGCAGCTTCGCCGAACGACGAAGCGACATCGAGGTGGCGATCTGGCGCCCCTGACGCTCGACCAAGCGCGGGCCCCTCACGCTCGACCAAGCGCCCTCGCCTGACGCTCGATCAGGCGCGGGCGCGGGCCCAGGAGAGGAAGCGGTCGGTCAGTCGAGCCGGCTCGACGTCGGTGAGGTGTTCACCGGCCTCCGTTTGCAGCGTCGCCAGGTAGACCGTCAACGCGAGCCGGTCGTGCCGGTATTCGCCGAGCAGCCGCAGCTTCGCCGCCGAGCAGGGCCAGGCGATGCCGCACGCGGCACAGCGCCAGGTGGGTCGGGTCGGCAGGTGGTTCCGGTAGCGGCGGCGGGGCACGGGCCGACCTCCTTCGTGGTGGACGGGGGCCGCCCCCGTTGGGGCGACCCCCGGACTGACGCCGGCCGCCGGGCTCCTGCGCCTCCACCGGTCGCGCCGTCTTCTGTGGACCACCCTCGGGTGAGTCACGAGACAGATACACCGCGTAGCGATATGGTCGTCAGATATTCAGGACATCTGATGGAGGAGTCGTGAACGACGCGCTTCGGGTGGCGCTCAGCGACACCGGGCACACCACCGAATCCCTCGCCGAGACCGTCGGCGTCGACCCGAAGACCGTAGGGCGTTGGTTGACGGAGGACCGCATCCCGCATCCGCGGCACCGACTGGCGGCCGCCGAGGCACTCCACAAGGACGTGTCGGACATCTGGCCGGACACTTCACGACGTCGTGACCCCATCTGGTTCCGTCCGTGGCAGGAGATCGAGCGCGAAGCGGTGTCGCTTCGCTGGTTCGAGTCGACCGTGCTGCCGGGGTTGCTCCAGACCGAGGCGTACGCCCGCGCGGTGCTGGGCGGCGCGGGCCTGATCCCCCGGGGTGAGATCGAGCGGCATCTCACGGTCCGGCTCGGCCGGCAGGGCGTGCTCAAGCGCGACGACCCGCCGCAGTTCACGGCGGTCGTCGACGAGGCGGTCATCCGCCGCCCGGTGGGCGGCCGGTCGACGATGCGCGAGCAACTGTTGGCCGTGGCGGCGGCGTGCGTCGAGCCGCACATCCGGGTGCACGTCGTGCCCAGCACGGTCGGCGCCTATGCCGGCCTCAACGGGCCGTTCGTGATCGCGCACAGCCACGACCACCGGGTCGCCGGCTACCTCGACAACCAACTTCAGGGACAAGTCGCTAGCGACCCCGAGGACATCGCCGCCATGATGGCGGCATGGGAGAACGTGCGCGGGGAGGCGTTGTCCCACACGCAGTCGGTCGAACTCATCCAGGAGGTGGCGGAGTCATGGAGCTGAACGGCGCCCGGTGGCGCAAGAGCAGCCGCAGCAGCGGCAACGGCGGCGCCTGCGTCGAGGTCGCCGACAACCTGCCCGGCGTCATCGGCGTACGGGATTCGAAGGACCCGACCGGCCCGGCGCTCGCCTTCGCGCCAGCGGCCTGGCGCGCGTTCGTCACCGACTTCGCCCGGCGGGCCTGAACGGCCTCGACGACCGTCGCAGTTCCGACCGCTACCCGGCCCTGACGGCCCGGATGCGGCCCACCCCCTCAACTTCGTCGAGATCTTGGACAGTTTCCGTTCGGGCGGCGGAACGGAAACTGTCCAAGATCTGGGGGCTTGATGCCGGAAGGCTTGATGGGCGGGCACCGTCGTACCGGTAGGGGCCGGTGCAACCGCCTGTCCGCCGGGTTCGACCGTCGCCGACAGGCCGGTCGAGCGTCGCGGGCGGGCCGGTCGACCGTCGGCGGGCGGCACGCTCACGGCCGGGACTCGCGCGAACGCCCGGCCGGCCCATGACAGACCGACCGGGCGTTGCTGTGCACAGCTCAGAACAACCCGCCGCCGCTCTGCGGCCCGGCGATCCGGAGACCGTAACGCTGGAGCCCGATGATCTCCGCCCGCTCGGACCGGCCACTCCACGTCTTGTTCTGCGGTACGAGCCCGCTGGCCGAACCGTAGAACGGATTGATCACTCCGGACGGGTACCCGCCCTGGTCACCGCTGACCTCTTCCCCGGGCGACGCCACGACGGCGTCGAGCCCGCCGGTGCGGTCAAGGTTCAGCAGGGCGACGGTGGAGCCGAACTTGTCGCCGTTCTCGGACCCGTCCGGGACGGCCGAGTGGTTTTGGTCGAACGCCTGGGCACCGGCCCCCGTCAGCCCGGTGGCGGACCCCTTGAGCAGGGTGACGCTGCCGGCCGCGGTCCGGGAACCGATTTGGTCGCCGGGCGCACCGACGAGCACGTCCGCCCTGCCGTCGCCAGTCACGTCGCCGACCGCGAGCGCACCGCCGAAGTATTCGTCATTCCCAGGATCTCCCGGTACGCCGGCGGTGCGCTGCGTGATGATCTGCACCCCGCTGCCGGACAGGCCGCTGGCCCGGCCGGTGAAAGCCGCGACGAGGCCGCCATTGATGTGCGGGGTCTGGGCGCCGGGGGCTCCGGCGATCACCTCGCCCAACCCGTCGCCGTTCACGTCGCCAACCGCTAGTGCGTCGCCCAGGTACCACGCGACGGTGTCGGTCCCATCGTTCGTCTGCACCACCGAACCCGTGACCGAGGTGGCGCCGGTCAAGGACACGCCGCTCGGCGAACCCCACATCAGGGTGACCATGCCACTGCCGTCCCAGCTCACGCCGTCGTTCTCCCGAGGAGTGCCGATGACCAGGTCGTGGTACTTGTTGTTGTCGACCTTTCCGATCGCGAGCGTGTAGCCGAACTGGTCGTTGCTCTCAGCCGCGCCGGGCACCGCAGCCAGGTCCTGCTGCAGGTGCTGCGCCCCAGTGCCTGTGAGGCCGGCCGACCCGCCGAAGAGGACGGTGACCGCGCCGGCGGTCGCCTTGCTTCCAATCGCCTCTCCGAAGGCACCGATGGCGAGGTCGTCGCGGCCGTCCCCGTTGATGTCACCGGCCGCGAGTGCAGCACCGAATCGGTCGAGGTCCTCTGGACTGTCCGGAACACCCGGCGAATCCTGGTTGAAGTGGATTGCCGAGTCCACAGCCAGGCCAGTGCCACTACCCGGAATGACCCAGACTCCGCCGGCGTGGGTCTTGTTCTTGGGATCCGGCTCGTCAGGGTTGCCGATTGCCAGGTCGTCGAAACGGTCGCCGTTGAAGTCCCCCGTCACGAGCGCCAAGCCGAAACAGACGCAGCCGCCGCCTTCCCCCAGGACGCCCATGAGGTAGTCAACCTTCGGGGCCGAGGAGTAGCGCACGTTGACCACGCCGGCGGGCTCCTTCGGCACTGTGTAATCGGACGGGTCGCCGGTGGCCGCGATGTCGTCGACACCGTCGCCGTCGAAGTCGGAGCGGCCGACACCCGCGCCCCGAAAATGGGTCGGCGTCTTCATCCAGGACACCTTGTGGTGTTGAAGAACGACGCCGTCGCGGGTGATGGTCCGGACCCCTTCCGCCGCCTTCGCGGGGGCGCTGAGTACCAGGCTGGCCAGAACTGTGGGAAGAATGAGAAAAGCTGCGCTTCGCCGCATATAGACCCCGTTTCGATAGGCGCGCCTCGACACCATAGGCGGGCGGTTAGGTTGCCGAAATGAGACGAACGGGTAGTGGGCTGGAGGGGCGGGCGCGGACGACGGGTACGGTCCGGGAGCCGACGGGCCCGGGATCCGTCGTACACATGTTCTATCCACAGGCTGTGGACGGCGGAGGGCTCGATGGGTTACCAGCTCAGCGCGGTGGTCGCGGACGCTGAGCTGCTCCGCGAGCAGACCGCCGAGCTGGATCACGCGGTCCTCGGCGAGCTGCGCCAGGACTTCGCGTTGCTGCCGGTCACCCCGCAGTTGGTGATCGAGTTGACCGGGTCTCTGCCGGATTTCGCGACGGACGACCGGAGCGTCGCACGACCGTTCGGCCTGGTGTTGTCGACGGCGTTGGTCGAGGTGCTGACCCGCTGGTCACAGTCGGGGCCGGTGGCCTACCTGGAGGCGGAGTTCGGTGGTGGCGTGGGCTACCAGTCGGCGGCGGTGTGGTTGGGCGGGGCGCTGTCCTGGGGGCCGAGCTTCGACGACGAGTTGGACGCGCCGCGCGAACAGTGGCCGATCAACGGGGCACTGACCCGACTGGGTGTCGAGCCCGGCACGTGGATCGACCCGTTCGCCGAACTGGGGTTGCACCTGGAGCGGAACACCGACGGCTGGCTGGCCCACGGGCGGCGTCGACTCAGTGCCGACTACTGGGACGAGCTGGTCGAACAGTGGGAAAACCAGTAATCCGGCCATCGGCAGCAACCTGAGCGCTCCCGTTCCGTTGGGGACTGGGGGATTCCATGAAATTGCGACAATTTGCGTTTATAGCCATGCTGATGACGGCCGCCTCGATCGCTGGCAGCGGCGTACCGCCAACCGGGCCGATCCCGGAGGGCCGACCCGCCGGCAGCGTGGAGATCATCGACCTGAACGGCCTGCGGAACATCGAGTTCGGCGCCACCGAAGACGAGCTGACCCGGCGCGGCATCCTGCGCACCAGCCTGGATGCCTGCGGGCCGGTGCTCGCCGGCCACGACACGGTCAGCCCGGTCTTCATGGAGGACAAACTCGTGCTGCTCTGGGTCGGCGAACCGATGCGGACACCGGAGGGCATAACGGCGGGCTCGCCGGTCGCCCAGGTCTGGAACCGCTATCCAGAGGTCAGCCGACTTCGCGCTCCACAGGGGACACACCGCCTCGACGGGCTACTCGCCCGCAGCGGCGACCGTGCGTACCTGTTCCTGCACGACGGGCGCACGGTCCGGAAAACCATCGCCGGGTACGCGGACTGGGCCCGCCGCCTCTTCGACGAGGGTGCGGGCCCGTGCTGACCAGAAGTCGTACGAGTGCGCCGCCGCGAAATCCGTCCTGCCCGATCCGCCCCCACCGGCGAACACCCGCACGTACGGGGCGTCAGGGCGCAGCCGAGGCCAGCCCGCCCGACCGGTGCGGGCGAAGTCGCTCCAGGTGCGGACCATCTCGTCGGAGAGCCGCCGCTGGGTCGGAGTGAGCGCCTCGGCATAGTCGACAGTGAAGAGGTACGGCAGCTCAGCGCAGTGGTACGCCCCGGTGGCGAACGTCGGTTCGGGTCCTTCGGTGAAGAACGGCGCGTCCTCGTCGGCGAACTCGTACCCGAAGGTCGGCACCCGCCGCGCGAATGCCAGCGAGGCGGAGTAGATCGGCTCGGCGTAGTCGTGATCGGTCAGCACCGCGCCCAACGTCACGCTGGCGGGTTGCCCCGGGTCGCGCGGGTAGCGGGCCAGCACCTCCTCCGCGTGGTCACCGAACATGGCCCGCACCTGGTCGCGGTACTGGTCATCGGTGAGCGGACACGACTCGGGCTCGGACGACGACTCGGGGTCGAACGACGGCTCGGGCTCGAACGACAGCTCGGGCTCGGACGACAGCTGCGGCCGCGAGGGCGTCGGCAGTGGTTGCGACGAGGGCGCCGGGCAGTTGAGCCCGACCCGTTCCATCCCCCACACCACGAGCCGGGACTCGTCCCGGTTCATCCCGGTCAACACCGGCACCCGATGCAGCCTCCCGGTGGTCAGCGCATCGGCCGGGTCCACCGGCAACGTGTGGCCGTCGACCACCGGGCCGAGGTCGACACCCGCTCCGGGATAGCCGACCGTCTCGACCAGCCGGGCGGGGGTACGTTCGCGCAGGCAGGTGGCGACCACAGCCGTGTCGGTGCAGCCGATCCTCCGAGCGAACTCCTCGGCCGCCGCGATCGCCTCGGCCCGGGTCTGGACCGGGTTGGCACACGAGTTGCTCTGGATGATCGCGCGGTGGAACAGGCCAGCGGAGCGCGGCGCGGCGAGCTGAGCGCAGACGCTTGTCGCCCCGGCGGACTGGCCGAATAGTGTGACGTTGCCCGGGTCACCGCCGAAGGCTGCCGCGTTGCGTCGTACCCAGCGCAGTGCGGCCTGCTGATCCTGCAACCCGAAGTTGCCGGTGATCCCGTCCCGACCGGCCAGCGCCGGATGCGCCAGGAAACCGAGCGCGCCGAGCCGGTAGTTCACCGTGACGACGATGACGTCACCACCGGCCGCAAGCTGCTGCCCGCCGTACCCGTCGGCGCTGCCGAACCGGAAGTCCCCGCCGTGCAACCAGACCATGACCGGTCGAGGCGTTCGTGCCGAGGAGCGCGGGGTGGTGACATTCAGGTAGAGGCAGTCCTCGGACTCCGAGGGTGTGTCCATCGGCAGCCCTTGCAGTTGCGCGCAGACGGCACCCGGCCGGGTCGCGTCGCGTACTCCGGTCCACGTCGGACCGGGCTCCGGCGGCGCCCAACGCAGCCCGCCCAGCGGCGGACTTGCGTACGGAATGCCCTGGAACGAACGGTGGTCGGCCGCGACGGTCCCCCGCACCGCGCCCTGGTCGGTCCGGACGACGGTAGCGCCCCGGCGGTCGTCGCCGGCCGCGGCCGGACCGACGGCCATCGCCGGGCCGGCGAGGACGACAGCGCCCAACGTGACGACCCATCGGGGGTACGGGATGCTGGTCATGACTCTCCCCATCTGTCGGTGCCGGTACGGCGTACGCACCGGGCTGCGCTGAGCATGTCGAGCTGACAACCACCCGGCCAGGGAGCTCTAGTACGCGGCGGCAGGAAGCGCGCGACCATCGACGGGGCACCTGTCGGTGCTCTAGTGCGCTACGGTCACCGCGAAGCTGGCGGGAGGCGACCGTGGCGGAGATCGACGAGGGCACTCCCCCTTACCTGCGCATCGTCGGGGAGTTGCGACGGCGCATCATGGCGGGCGAGCTGGGCCCCGGCGATCGGGTGCCGTCCACCCGGCAGATCGTCCGGGAGTGGGGCGTCGCCATGGCGACCGCCAGCCGCGCGCTCACCGCGCTGCGGCAGGAGAGCCTGGTGCGGGCGGTGCCGGGTGTGGGCATGGTGGTGACCGGCGCGGAGCCGACCGCGCCGAGTCGGGGCGCGCCGACCGGCGGTCGACGCCTTCCGGCTCAGGGGCTGACCCGCGACCAGCTGGTGCGGACCGCCATGAAGATCGCCGACGCCGAGGGGTTGCCGGCGCTGGGCATGCGGCGCATCGCGATGGCGTTGGACGTCCCCACCACGTCGCTGTACCGGCAGGTCCGGGGCAAGGAGCAGCTTCTCGTGCTGATGGCGGACGCGGCGTTCGCCGCGCACCGGTTACCGCGCACGTTCCCGCCCGGGTGGCGAGCCCAACTGGAGTTGCTCAGCCGGCTTCAGTGGTCGATCTACCGGCGGCATCCCTGGCTGGCCCAGGTCATCTCGCTGACCCGCCCACTGATGGCACCACACGCAGTCGCGCACACCGAGTGGGCGCTGCGCGCCCTCGCCCGGCACGGGCTGGACCAGCACACCAAGCTCCACCTGGTGGTCGTCCTGGCCAACCACGTGCGTGGCACCGCCGTGAACCTGGAGCGGGAGGCCGAGGCGGAGCAGGACACCGGCCTGACCGACGACGAGTGGATGACGGCCCAGGCCGACGTGTTCGGTGGATTGCTCGCGGCGGGCGAGTTTCCGCATCTGGCCCGACTCAGTCGGACAGCGGTAGATCTCAACGTCGAGAGCCTCTTCGAATTCGGCCTGCAACGGCTGCTCGACGGGGTGGAGCGGCTGCTCGAACGCTGAGCGCTCAGGCCGGGTCGGTGGCTTGGTCGGGCAGCCGCGCCCCGGACGCGGCGGTGAAACCGGCGAGCGCGATCTCCGCCGCCTGTCGCAGGTCCTCCCTGCTGACTCCTTCCAGCCTGGCGTCTTGATCCGCGGTGGTCGAACAATGTTCGCCGGAGTCTCGCCGCAGGCGGGCGGGCGAGCAATGCCGAGCGAACTTCGGGGCAGTTGCCGAAATGTCGGCGAGCCGACCGCGTACGGCTGGCCGTTTCCGCTTCACCAGACGGTATAAGGCAAGGGCTGGGGTGCGGGAAGATTTTCCATCTGTCCGGACTCGTCTTGAGGCTTGACGCCAAACAGCGACCTTGTGTTGGCTGGTGAGGACAGTACGCTCCCCAACAGCCACGACAACGCTGGCGCGATGCGTCGGTGAAACCGCCCCGGTTCGCTGTGAAGGCGGATCCCGGCAAGTTACCTCGAGTGTTTGGAAAGGGCTTCGAGTGATCAACGATGACGCGAGCAGGCTGAAGATCATCAACAACCTTCCCCCGCAGGTGGATCTTCTGTTGCAACTGGAGGCTCTGAAGAACGTCGAGCGCCAGAATCCGCTGTCTGCCGGTTCGCGCAGAGAACGTGTCGCCGAGCACTCGTGGCACATCGCGCTTGGCGTCATCCTCCTATCGGAGCACTCCCCGGAGGATTTCGACATCGCTCGAGCGGTCCTTCTGGCGTGCGTTCACGATGTCGTCGAGGCTTTCGTTGGAGACACGTTCGCCTTTGGCGCCGATGTGGACGGTCAGCAGTCGCGCGAGGAGGGGGCCATCGCCCACATCCGGGCGACCTTCCCGCAGCCCACGGCCGCGCTGCTGGCCGACCTCTGGGAGGAATACGAGGCGCAAGCCACGCCCGAGGCTCGTTTCGTCAAGGGGATTGACGCGTTCCTGCCAATACTGTTGAACTTCCTCAATCCTGAGGAATCCTCTTGGAAGCACCACGGTGTCGATTCACGCAAGGTCCTCAAGAGGCTGCAGCGCGTGGAGCAGCCTTTGGGAGCGCTCGCCGAGATCAACAAGGAAATGATCGCCCAGGCGGTCCGTGAGGGCTACCTCACGTAGTTTGGGCAATCTGGGACGAGGGAGGGCTCCTGGCAGATCAAATCGTCACCCTTGCCGCCGCCTTCATTGGCGCCCTGTTCGGGCTTGCCGCACCGATCGTGACGGAGCACATCGGCAGACGTGACCGTGAACGCGATTCCCAGCGGGCCATCGCGGAACAGATTCTGGACCTCTTCGACTCCCCGGCGGCCCTGTCAGAAATCCTCGGCCAGGACGACAGCCGCGTACGGCGGCGACTGTATCTCCTGGCGCTTCGGCTCACGAGCGAGAAGCCCCGACAGGCTGTCATGAATGTCGTAGCCATCGCCGGGGACCGCGACCAGGGTTCCGATCAGCTCGAGGAGGCGTGGTTCGTCATGACGGACGAGGTCGGCCGGATCTGCCGGCACCGGATCAGGGCTTGATGCGATGTCAGGCGCAGCGCAAACTCCGCCCGAGGTCAAGGCCGCCCTGCGGGCGCTGGGGCGTCCGCAGCCAATCCCGAGGCAGACCAGCCCGCACCCTGCCAGCCTCCCGCCCTCTCCCGCTGTCGATGACATCCTGAAGGAACTCCTCGACGCTGACTCGGTCGACATCATCGGCGTGTTCCCCTATCAGTGCGCCGATCGGCTCATTGACATGCAGGCCGAGCTCCTGGCGCGGGGCGAATACACCTCACCGACGATGGTCCGCTACTTCACGCCGGCACGAGGGCGTGTGACCCTCTACCGCCAAACGGGGGTCCTTGGCACGCTGGTGCGACGGTGGCTCATCGGCATCACCGGCCTCCGTAACTGGCTCGAGCCGCGGACGAGCGAACCGCGGACCCTGGACCGCCTGAAGGTCTACGAGTTCGACGAGATGTTCCTGGACTGCATCATTCACGTGACGAAAGATGGCGCCGAGTCGGGAATCACGCTCAGCCAGTTGCCGACCCTGCCGGTCCCCGGCCATGACAGCGCGACGATGGACATGATCATCGCCTCACGAATGTCGCCGGAGCAGGTCAAGGAGCTCAAGACCTACGTGACTTCCCTGGCGGCGGAGGCCATCCCGCTGACGCCGCGGCAGATTCGCTGCACGCTCACCCACAACCGGCAGCCCGGCGGCGAGTTCAAGCCGGTAGTCAAGCGGATAGCTCACTACGGACGCCTGGCCCAGGACGACGTCGAGCCCATCGCGGTGGTGGCCGTCTGCGTGAACACGGCCAGAGGGCCAAACGTGCTTCTCAAGCAGCGGACCGAGAAGAACTCCCGGGACGATTTCCAGACCCTCTCCCTCATCAGCGAACGGATCCTTATTCAGGACCTGGACAACCAGTCGCGGGTGAGCCTGGAGCCGAACCTCGAACGCGCCCTGGACGACTTGTGGATACGCGCCGGACAGCCGAGCGCACTCGAAGTCCCGGAGGTCTCATTCCGCCGGGCCGCACAGCGGGAACTGTTCATGAGTTGCGGCCTCGACGTCCACGACGAACGGCTGAAGCTCACGGGTACGTGCGTGCTCGACCGCGAGGAGGGCTTCACTCACCTCGGATTCTTCGTGTACCGCCTGGACCTCATCCGGTCGTCCTCCGTCGACGAGTTCGCCGATGTACGTGCGTGGAGCCCTGACCTCGTGCTTGTCCCACTGGATCAGCTCTACAGCAAGACCTACGGGCCTCGGCTCAACCGCCTGCTCCGTCGCAAGGAGGACTGGCTCCGACAGACGGTGTTTGCCGCAACGCGATCGGATAGGAATGCATGATGGACGCAGCCGCCCCATCGGGGATCTCGAGGCAGCAAGCCGTCGGGGTCATTTCCGCCGTCGTCTTTCGCGACAGGGGCATGGCGGAAGTCCTGTTGGGAGTGCGTCGGCCGACCCCGCTGGTCAAGCGGTTTCCAGGTGTAGTCAGCACTCCGACGATGGGTGTGCCGTGGACAGTCTTCCAGACGCTGGACCCAGGAATAGCCCACAGAGAACAGCAGGCGCAGGTCGAAAAGCTGGCGCAATCGCCGTGGTTCGCGGTCGGCGGCGGTGGCTACTTGTCCACCGCCGGCGGTTACGCGTTGGAGCACCTCATGGCCCGCAAGCTCGGCTTGGCTCCAGCCTTGGTGATGGGCCGCTTCCGGGCAACCGCACGGCTGTGGGCGAGGTCGCTGGACAACGTCTCGGATCCGCTTGGCACCGAAGAGCAGCAGTGGACGGCCATGCTTACCTACCTGGTGACGGTCGGTGAAGGCGCCGAGGAGGTGCCGGCTGAGACAAGCTCCTACTCGCGCCTGCTGTGGGCACCGATCGAGACCGCTCGGGCGGCCATCCTTGCACGGGACGCGCTGATCCTCGACGAGGACCTCAATCCGTTCGAGGTGTGCCTGCAGGGTCTCTGCCTGCGGTCGATCGTCGGCCTTCCCGAGGAGCTGGAATCCCCGGAGGAGCAAACAGCGAGTCATACGCTGACCTCAGACGCGTAACGTCGGCGGGCTCGGTGAGCCATTTCATACGCAAGGCGAGGTCGAGCAACCGGCCTCTGGCCGCTGGCGGGTGCCGGTCCGGCAGCGAGGCCCCGAGGTCCTCACCGAAGTCCACCAACACCACGTCGTACCCGTGGCTCCGCCAGTCGTGCAAGCTGACGGGATCAAACCCGGCAACTTCGAGCCGGACGCACGTCGCGGCGATTGCGGTAATGAGCCTGTCGCGTCGATTCGACGGTGGCATGCCCAGCGCCTCGGCAATGCCATACGGCACGTATTCCTCGAGTATCGTCGAGGATCCGGTGGCGTAGAGCGGGGGGACCCCGACGCCAGCCTCCGAGCAGATCCGCCGCCTCCGCAACCACTCCTCTGTCAACTCGGCGAGCGGTACGCCACTGAAGGACGTCAGCGCCTTGAGCGCATATCGTCGCGAGACGCCCTCGCTGACCAATTCGAAGACGTAGAGGTGGGTCTCGCTTCCGACAGCGTCCCAATCCTGCACTTCATGTAGGTCAAACCGCGCGTCGGCGTTGGGAAGCATGGCCAACGTCCGCAAGGCATCCCGGACAGAGTCGGTCCGCGCGAGTCGCATCAGTTCAGCATCGAGGCTCCACATGAGTGTCGCGCGATCACTTGAGGCGGGGAAACCACAGATTGATTTCTCGCTCAGCCTCGCCAGGATCGCCGGACGCATGTATGAGATTGGCTACCGGACGTTGCTCCGCATTGGCCATATCGGTGGAATCGCTCGCGAAGTCGCCACGAATGGTGCCTGGGGCAGCCAGCACCGGGAGTGTGTTGCCCACCAGCTTGCGGACCACCTCGATGACCCGATTACCACTCAGCACGGCTGGCACGACGGGGCCGCTGCGCAGGAAGTCGACAAGCCGCAGACGAATCACTTCGCCTATCTGCAAAGCGTCCTCGGTACCGAGACTCTCGAGGGGTGACAGTCCTTGCGCCCGGTGGTCGTCGAGGGTTTTGCCACCGACTGAGCGCAGCCACTCCTGGTCTCGCGGATAGTGATCTTCTATGGTCTCGTCCTCACCCTCAGAAACGCGGATCGCCTCGATGTGCAGGCCGGCCTGCTCGAATCGGGCAAGGATCGTACCGACGAGGCTCCTACGGTAGGCGTCAGGCTTCAGAAGAATCAGGGTGCGCTGATACATTCCCATCCTTTCTGCTGAGGTCAGCTAGGCACGTGCGGCGTAATAGTCAATAGTCTTTCGCAGGCCGTCCTCGAGTGGGACGAACGACCGGGCGTCAATTCCCAGGGGCTCCAATGTGGATGTGTCAGCCAAAACCGTCGCGCCCGGTGACTCGCCGGGACGCAGCGGCAAATGCATCACCTTGCCGGCACCCATTAGCTCGGTCACCTTGTGTGCGATATCGAGTACGGTTGTCCGGCGGCCCGTGCCCGCCTCGAAGGCCCCGCTCGGCCGGCCGCCTCCGATCGTGAACTCCAGCGCCTCGGCAATAACGAACGCGAGGTCCGAGACGTAGATCATGTCCATGACCTGCTTGCCATCACCGTAGATTTCGATCACGTCGCCGTTCAGAGCCCTGGACACAAACGAGGGCACAATCTTCCGGACCTTGCTCGGCCCGTACGGAGCCGCCACCGACTGGCCGGGGCCGTAGGCATTGAAGCCGCGCACCACACTCACCGGCAGCGAACGATATTGGCGATACATCGAGCAGAAACGTTCGATGCAGTGCTTGGTCAAGCTGTAGGTATTGTCCTCGAACCAGTTGCCGACCGAAATGTTCACGCCCGGGAGGTGGTACTGGGCCGCCGCCTGAAGAACGTTTAGTCCGCCGATGACATTCGTCTCGGCGGCTGGCACCGGGTTGGTGATCGTCTCCTGTGTGCCCAATACGCCGGCCAGGTGTACCCAAGAATCTACTTGCCCCATCGCCTCGGTCACTGCGCTGGGATCCCGCACGTCTCCCAAAATGACTTCCGCCTCTTGATGGAATGCTTCCGCAGAGCGGTGCCGGTCCAGACCGATCACGCGCAACCCTCGGGAATTCAGCTCTTGCGTGACGTATCGGCCGATGAATCCCGTCGCTCCGGTGACCAGAACTCTGTGCTTAGCCAACTGGCCCTCCGCTGTGCGCGCTAGGCCGCCTTCTCGGCGACGAAGAAGGTGAAGGTCGGAACCATGCCCGTACGGAGGATGTGAGCTTTGCGCCCAGCCGCCTCCCTGCGGTAATGCGCCATATCGACGAACCAGTCCCGGAAGCTAACCAAGCGCCAGCCCGCCTCGACCGCTGCGTTGTAATACTGCTCCGGAAGTCGGTAATAGTAAGTCAGCGGTCCGACGACCCCGGAGATGTAGTAGTCGTCCCACTCGGCCTCGACACTGAGATCTCGGTCGATGAGGAATCCGTTGCCGGACACTTGACCGGCGTGGTTGAAGTAGGGGTGAACCAACCCCACCACGAGCCGGCCGCCCGGCCGGGTCACCCGGAACGCCTCGGTCAGGGCGGCCGAGAATTCGGATACCCACATCAGGACCAGGCTGGAGACGACCACGTCAAAATATTTGTCGGGGTAGCTGAGATTTGTCACGTCCTCCCGACCGCTCGTCACGTGCGCCGGCCTGGCCGGCGGGATCTGCAGGTCGCACTCCCACGCCTCGGCCGAGTCGATCATGTCGAAAAGCCAACCCGTGCCGCAGCCCGCATCCAGCACGATCTTGTCGGCCGTCGGCCCAATTAGGTCAATCATGGTGGGAACCAGGCCCTCGCGTCGCAGATACTCAGAGTCGCGAGTCAGGTCGGTAGTAAGATCGGCGTACCTGCGAGCATTTCTGAGCCATTGGCGCCGGACTGTCTTTGGCCTGATGGACGTGGACCGCAACCATGCCATAGCGGAATGCTGCCAAGAGACGACGCCTGGTTCCTCGGCAAGTCGCATTCCCGACACCGGCAATCGCAGTAGGGCATCGGGAAGGGCTCCGCGCTTGCCGGTCCTGTTGCAGGCACGGGCACGGCCCGCCTGCTGGAACGGCGATGGTCACGCCGCGTCCGCTGTCGCTCGCCAGTGCGTCTGGTCCGTTGATGTCACTGCGAATGTCAGGCAAAGAATGACTGCACAAACCGCAAGGAGCGGGCAGAGATGGTCAGCCCTCGCCGGACGCTGCCCGTCACACGGCTACAGAAAGGCCGAGACCGACCCGCCGGCACGAACTGGGACCAGAAGCGGAACGCCCGGCCGATCCTCACGGATCTGCCGGGCGTTCTCGCACTACAGAGCGGTGGCGGAGGGATTTGAACCCTCGGAGGGCGTTAACCCTCACACGCTTTCGAGGCGTGCTCCTTAGGCCGCTCGGACACGCCACCGCCGACGAGGGTACAGGACCGCCGGTTCCGACGCCGAACCGGTATCGCCCGGGCCGGCCTGGCAGGATCTTTGCCATGAGTACGCACATCGGCGCGAAGCCGGGCGAGATCGCCGAGCGGGTCCTGATGCCGGGCGACCCCCTGCGGGCCAAGTGGATCGCGGAGACCTACCTCGAGGGCGCCACCTGCTACTCGACGGTTCGGGGCATGCTGGGCTTCACCGGCCGCTGGAACGGCGTCGAGGTTTCCGTCCAGGGCTCCGGCATGGGCATGCCGTCGGCCTCCATCTACGCCCACGAGTTGATCAACGAGTACGGCGTGAAGACGCTGATCCGGGTCGGCTCCTGTGGTGCCCTCAGCACCGACCTGCAGCTGCGGGACGTGGTGGCGGCGATCGGGTCGTCCACCGACTCGAACATGAACCGGATGCGCTTCGACGGGCTGATCGACTACGCGCCGGTGGCCGACTTCGGGCTGCTGCGTACGTCGGTCGAGGTGGCGGAGCGGCGCGGCATCAGCATGCACGTCGGGCCGATCCTGGCGGCGGACGCCTTCTACACCGACCGGCCGGACCTCTACGACACGCTCGCCGACTACGGCGTGCTGGCGGTGGAGATGGAGTCGGCCGCGCTCTACACGATCGCCGCCCGGTTCAAGGCCCGCGCGCTTACCGTGTTGACGGTCAGCGACCACATCAAGACCGGCGAGAAGACCACTTCGGAGGAGCGCGAGCAGACCTTCAGCCAGATGGTCGAGATCGCCCTCGACACGATCATCGCCTGATCCGTCCTGCCGGGGCGGTGTCACTGCCGAGAGCGGTATGACTCAGAGGTATAAATATGCCTCAGAGTCATACCGCTCTTCCGCAATACGCCAGGCCCACGCCGCCCCGCCGGCCACTACCCGCATCGCGCCAGGCCAGGCCGCCACGCCGGCCCGAGCCGCCACGTCAGGCCGCGGCAGTCAAGCCAGGCCCCGGCAACCGGTCAGGCGGCGGCCAGCGCCTCCGTCGGCGCGAGGCGCGCGGCGCGCACCGCCGGGTAGAGGCCGGCGAAGCCGCCGATGACCACTGTCGCGGCCACGCCGCCGAGCATCGCCCAGGCCGGAACCACCGTCGGCCAGTGCTGCGACAGCGCGTAGCCCGAGGTGACCAGGATGCCCAGCACCACCCCACCGATCCCGCCGAGCGCGGAGAGCAGCAGCGACTCGGTGAGGAACTGGGTCCGGACCTGACCGCGGGTGGCGCCGAGTGACCGGCGCAGGCCGATCTCGGCTCGGCGTTCCAGCACCGAGATCACCATGGTGTTCGCCACGCCGACCCCACCGACCAGCAGGGCGACCGCGCCCAGGCCCAGCAACAGGCCGGTGAACGCGTCGTCGGTCGCCTCGGCGGCGGCCAGCGCGTCCGACGGCCGGGACACCTCGACCTCGTTCGGCGCCTCCGGGTTGGTGGTCGCGCCGAGCACCGACCGGACGGCCTCGACCTGCGACTCCTGCGCCCGCGTGTAGACGGTGGTCGGGTGGCCGTCGAAGCCCAGGTATTCGGTGGCCGCCGGCCAGCCGATCAGCGCCGAGGTGTCCAGCTCCGGGGCGAGGGGCGCGGCGGCGAGGGTGCCGACCACTGTGAACGGCCGCCCACCCAGCCACACCTGCACCTGCGGGTCCGCTGCGGTGATCCCGAGCCGCTGTGCTGCGGTGGCGCCGAGCACGACCGCCGGGTAGCGGGCGGTCGCCTCGTTGAGCCAGGTGCCGGTGGCCACCTCGGCCCCGACGGTGCCGAGCAGGTCCAGCCGGGCGGCCCGGGTGGCAAGCCCACCTGTCTCCGCGGCCGGGATCCGATCCGAGCGGTACACCTTGGCGTCGGAGAGCTGCCCGGTCGCGGACACCTCGGTCACCGGGCCGATCCGCCCGATCATCGCGATCGACTCCTCGGGCAGTTGCGCGTCCGCGCCGAACAGGGTGCTGCCCGGCTCGACGGTGAGCAGGTTGGTGCCGAGCGCGTCGAGCGCCCGGTCCAGGTCGGCTCGGGACGACGAGGAGATGCCGACCACCGCGATCATCGCGGCGATGCCGATCGCGATGCCCAACGCGGAGAGGAACGCCCGCAGCGGACGGGTCCGCAGCCCCACCCCGCCGACGCGCAGGACGTCCGCCGGCCGCAGTCGCGCCGGGGTGAGCGTCGCCATCAGCCGACCCCGCCCGATGCGAGGGCCGAGTCGTGCCGCACCGCGCCGTCGCGCATCCGCACCTGCCGGGGCAGGGTCCCCGCGATCTCCCGATCGTGGGTGATCACCACGACGGTGGTGCCGGCCCGGTGCAGATCGTGCAGCAGCTCCAACACCCCGGCACCGGAGTGGGAGTCGAGGTTGCCGGTCGGTTCGTCGGCGAGCAGCACCGCCGGCTCGCCGACCACGGCGCGGGCCACCGCCACCCGCTGCCGTTCCCCACCGGACAGCTCGTGCGGCTGGTGCCCCAACCGGTGGCCCAGACCAACCCGGACCAACGCGGCCTCCGCCCGTTCGCGCCGCCGCTTCAGGGGTACGCCGGAGTAGAGCAACCCGTCGGCCACGTTGTCCACGACCGGGACGCCGGGAGCGAGGTGGAACTGCTGGAAGACGAAGCCGATCCGGGTGGCCCGCAACGCGGACAGCTCCCGGTCGGTCAGCTTCGCCGCGTCGTACCCGTCGATGAGGACGCTGCCCGACGACGGCCGGTCCAGGGTGCCGATCAGGTGCAGCATCGTCGACTTGCCCGATCCGGACGGGCCGACGATCGCGACCAGCTCGCCGTGGCCGATCCGCAGCGACACGTCGTCCAACGCGACGACGCCGCCGGCGTACCGCTTGCTGACCCGGTCGAGCACGATCACCTGGCCGCTCACGTCGGCACCACCACCGTCGTGCCCTCGGCGAGGTCCGTACCGGTGACCTCCACCCGTCCGTCGGCGAACAACCCGGTGGTCACCGCGAGGACCCGGCTCACGTCGCCCTCGACGACCTGGACGCCGTAGCCGCCCTCGGCGAGCGCCAACAGCGCCGCCACCGGCACGGTGAGCACGTCGCGGCGCTCCGAGACGGTGAACGTGACATCCACGCTCGCCTGGTCGAGGCCGGTGAGGGCCTTCGGGTCGGTCACCGCGACTGTCACCTCGACCTTCGTCTCGGCGTCGCCGGACTGCCCGTTGGCGCCGGCCGAGCCGGCCTGGATGACCGTCTCGACCGTGCTGATCGTGCCCGGCACCGCCCGGCCGTCCGGCAGCCGCACGCTGACCTTCGCGTCGCGCTTGGCCAACCGCTGGTCGTCCACGTCCAACTCGACGGTGACGACCCGGCTGGTGCCGGTGTAGGTCAGCACCGCCTGGCCCGGCTTTGTGAGGTCGCCGAGGTCGGCCTGGTGGCTCTCCACCCGGACCTCCCGGTCGGCGTACACGATGCGCCCCGGCTCGACCCGACCGGTCTCGGCCAGACCCAGGTCCTCCTGCCACTCCCGGACGGCGTCGGCGGTGGCAACGGTGTACTCGTCGTCGACGGTGAAGCCGGTGTAGCCCAGCGCTTCGAGGTTCTTCTCGAACTGCGCGACGTCGCCCCCCTCCACCCCGGGGGCGAGGGTCCGGTACGCGGGCAGCCCGCCGTAGAGGAGCACCACCTCCTCGTTGTCGACCAGGTAGAGCGCCTTGCCCCGCCGTACCGTCGACCCGGTCGCCGGCAGCGCGGTGACGGTGCCGCTGAGCTTCGCCGTGGCGGTACGCGTGGTGCCGTACCCCAGCTCACCGTCGGCGGTCTCCGAGTCGGCGAGGGTCTGCCGGGTGACCGTGGCGGTGGCGGATGGCGCGCCGCCGGCCTGGGCGCGGCCCGCATCGGCACCGCCGCCGAAGCCCACTGCGGCGACCACGCCCACGGCGGCGAGCAGCAGGACGACGCCGCCGGTGACGGCGGCGCGCAGCCGCGAGCGTCGGATGGTCACCGGCCACCACCGAACTGCGGCGCGTGCTGCCGGCACTTCTCCAACGCGGCCTTCATGGCCGGGTCGCCGATGTTGATCGCGTTGCCTCCCGCCCCGATCCGGACCCGCCCGTCGGCGTCCGGGTCCGGGAAGTCCGGCACCCCGTTCTCCCGCATGCACTTGGCCAGGGTGCGCATCTGCTCGGCCTGCTCGGGGTTGAGCTGCGGTCCCTGCCCACCGTTGGGCAGCTTGTCCTGGCACTTCTCCATGGCCGCCTGGACCTTCTGCTGGTCCACGTCCGCGCCGAACCGGAAGCCGGGACGGCCGCCCGCCTCCGGGTCGGGCATGTCCACCCCGTTCTCCCGCATGCACCTGGCAAAGGCGAGTTGCCGGTCCGAGTCGCTGCCCGGCGCGCCGCTCGCCGTGGCCCCGGCCTTCGTCCCACCGGCGGTCGCGACCCCGCCGCCGTCGTCGCCTCCCGAGCCGCACCCGGACAGCGCCAGGGCGAGCAGGACGGGGATCGCGAGCATCTGTCGTCGCATGGTGTCCGCTTCCGCTCAGGTCCGGCGTGGTTCGCCGAACGTGGCATCCAGTGCACGGCAGGGGGCGTATCCCCGGCGTTACCGTCAGCGGTTATGCCGGCGTTACCGCACCCCGAGCACCATGGAGGGGTGAGAGTGCTGGTGGTCGAGGACGAGAACGTGCTGGCGGACGCCATCGCCGAGTGGCTGCGTCGGGAGTCGTTCGCTGTCGACGTGGCGTACGACGGGGACGCCGCGTTGGAACGGCTCGGCGTCAACGAGTACGCGGTGGTGGTCCTGGACCGGGATCTGCCGGTGGTGCACGGCGACGACGTGTGCCGGGCGATCGTGGACGCGGGCGGGGAGACCCGGGTGCTGATGCTTACCGCGTCGGCGGCGGTCCGGGAGCGGGTGGCGGGGTTGGCGCTCGGCGCCGACGACTACCTGACCAAGCCGTTCGCGCTGGTCGAGCTGTCGGCTCGGGTGCACGCGCTGACCCGCCGGTCCCGTCCGGCGGCGCCGCCGACGCTGCGTCGCGCCGGCATCCAGCTCGACCCGGCCCGACACGAGGTACGCCGGGACGACCGGCACGTGGCGCTGTCCCGCAAGGAGTTCGCGGTGCTGGCCGAGCTGCTACGCGCTGACGGGGCGGTGGTCTCCGCCGAGGACCTGCTGGAACGTGCCTGGGACGAGCACATCGACCCGTTCACCAACGTGGTCCGGGTGACCGTCATGAAGCTGCGCCGCAAACTCGGCGACCCACCGGTGATCGAGACGGTTCCCGGGGCGGGGTACCAGATCCGATGAAACGCCTGACCATCCGTGCCCGGCTCACCCTCATCTACGGGGGGCTCTTCCTGTTGGCCGGCGTGGTCCTGCTCGCCGTCACGTACGTGCTGGTGGATCAGCGGATGCCGCAGCCGTTCGGGGTGAGCCTGCGGGACCTGCCGAAGACCGCCCCCACGACGCCCAGCGGGCAGAACATCGACAACCTGCGCGCCCTGGTGCAGGAGGTGCAGGACGAGGCGAAGCGCAACGCGTTGGAGTCGCTGCTCACCCAGGGCGGCATCGCGTTGATCGTGGTGTCGACGGTGGCGATCGCGTTCGGCTGGTTGCTCGCCGGCCGGGCGTTGCAGCCACTGCACCAGATCACCGGCACGGCCCGCCGGATCGCCGGTGCGGACACCGCCGGCCGTGGCCTGCATGAGCGGATCGCGCTGACCGGCCCTGCCGACGAGGTACGCGAACTCGCCGACACGTTCGACGAGATGCTGGAACGGCTGGATCGCTCCTTCGACGGGCAGCGCCGGTTCGTGGCGAACGCCTCGCACGAGCTGCGTACCCCGCTGGCGCTCAACCGCGCCCTGGTGGAGCTGGCGGTCACCCGCCCGGACGCCTCGGCGGAGACCCGGCGGTTGGGCGAGTCGCTGCTGGCGGTGAACGAACGCCACGAGCGGCTGATCGACGGCCTGCTGACCCTGGCCGACTCGGAGAACGAGCTGACCGAGCGTACGCCGGTGGACCTGGCCGAGGTCTGCGCGCACACCACCGATCAGGCCGGGAAGCTGGCGCCCGACGTGCGGGTACGGCGGGCCCTGGCCTCGGCGCCAACCAGCGGCGACCCGGTGCTGTTGGAGCGGCTCACGTTCAACCTGGTGGAGAACGCGCTGCGCCACAACCTGCCCGCCGACGGCTGGGTGGAGGTGCGCACCGGGCTGGTCGACGGCCGGCCGACCCTCACTGTGACAAACACCGGCCCGGTCATCCCCGGCTACGACGTCGAGACGATGTTCCAGCCGTTCCGTCGGCTGTCGCGGGAGCGGGTCGCCGGCGCACGGGGCTTCGGGCTGGGGCTGTCGATCGTTCGCGCGGTGGCCCGGGCCCACGGCGGCACCGCCGAGGCGCAGCCCCGCCCGGCCGGCGGCCTGATCGTCACGGTCACCCTGCCGCCGGCCTGACCGGCGGCCCGGTCTCTCAGCGGAAGAAAGCGCGCAGGACGGTGGCGGTCTCGGCCTCCAGCACCCCGCCGTAGACCTCGGGGCGGTGGTTGAGCCGACGGTCCCGCAGCACGTCCCAGAGCGACCCGGCCGCGCCGGTCTTGGGTTCCCATGCGCCGAACACGACTGTGGAGACCCGGGCCAGCACCAGCGCTCCGGCGCACATGGTGCACGGTTCGAGGGTGACCACCAGGGTGCAGCCGTCCAGCCGCCACCGGCCGGTGCGCTCGGCGCCTCGGCGTAGGGCAAGCACCTCGGCGTGGGCGGTGGGGTCGCCGGTCAGCTCCCGCTCGTTGCGTCCGGTGGCCAACTCGGTGCCGTCCGGCCCGTAGAGCACCGCCCCCACCGGCACGTCGTCGACGTCGGTGCTGACCGGGCCGTCGACGGGCGGACCGGCGACGGCGATCTCCAGGGCGCGGCGCATCCACAGCTCGTGCCGCTGCCGTCGGCCGACCTCTCCCAGGTCGGCCAGGCCCTCGTGCGCGCCGGGCCCGGCGCGGCCCAGCACGCCGGGGGTCGGTTGACCCGGCCGGATCGATTCCAGCGACGGGTCGGTGGCGTCGGCCGGCTCAGACCTCACGCAGCTCCTCGACCTCGTCGGCGCAGCCGAGCACCTGGCAGATCTCGGAGGTGACGTCCGCCGGCATCATCCCCTCGTGGGCGCACAGGGTCAGCAGCTTCTGCGCAGAGATGCCCAGGTTGGCCAGCAGGTCGGCGTCACCGACCGGGTCGGCCTCCGGGTCGACGACGGGCTGTTCGCTCTCCTCGTCACCGGTGGTCGACGGGCGTGGCTCCTCGTCACCGTCGAGCCCGGTGACCGAGGTCTTCAGGTCACCCACCAGCAGCGACCCCAGCTGCGACTCCTCGGCGAACGCGGAGTCCGAACCGAACACCCGCAGGTCCTCGCCCTCGTCCAGGCGCAGGATCACCAGGTATGCGTCGTCGGCCTCGACGAAGAGCAGCGACACGTCGGCCTCCAGATCGACGTCACGCAGCCGGTCGGCTACCTCGTCGATGTCGGTGGCGCCACGCAGGCTGACCTCGGCGGCGGTCCAGCCACTGTCGTCGCGCACCACGGCCGCAGCGAAGTACGACACGGTCCCCCCAATAGCCCTCGACACAGCGTCGACTCGTTACGCGTGCACGTTAGCCGGTCGGGTCGGCGGGCGACCCGTCAACGCCCCGAAGCGCGGGTCATTCCTGACAAAGTCGGATCAGCCGACGACTCGACGGCGGGTGGCGATGAGCTGGCGCAGACGCTCGGTGCGCTGCCGCTGTGGTCGGCTGCGCTGGCGGACCGCCCGGGCGCCCGCCAACTCGGCCAGCAACTGCAGGCGACGGCGACTGCGATCGGGATCCTGCCGGGGAGTGGTCCAGGCCATAGTGCCGAGCGTGCCGAGTCTCGGCGGCCACGTCAAGACGGCGTTCGCTACGCAGCCAACCGGGCACAGGGCGCAGTCACCGAGCGTCGTTCCGGGGCCGGTCCGTGCCGGTCACCACAGCGGCCAGTCACCGCTGGTCGCCCAGCGGACCGCCACCACGGCGGCGGCGATGCTCCAACCACCGGCCGTGACGATGGCGACCCCGGTGGCCACCCCTCGGTCGCCGTAGCGGACCAGCACCAGGGCGCTGACCCAGGCCAGCAGGCCGGCGATCACCGTCCACCACGCGTAGCTGGCCACGTCGGTGCCGAGCAGGCCGAACAACAGCAGCCAACCGGCCGCCGCGCCGGCACCGGAGGCGACACCACCGCCGGTGATCGGGTGCGGCTCGCGGTAGGTGGGCCGGGTCGGGGGACCGGAGGGGAAGAGACCCGACGGGGTACGCGGCAGTGGGCGGGCGGCACCGAAATCCGGGCCAGGTTCGGGTCGGGCAATGGTCATCGTCGTTGCCCTCCCTCACGCGTGCCGCTCGTGCCCACGGTACCGGCTCTGCCAGGATGACCGGATGTCCTCGCCGACGATCAGCCGCCGCGCTCGTCCGGCGTACCCGATCCTGCTGCTGCTCGCCCCGGTGCTGGCCGCCGGTTGCGCGACCACGCGGCCGGGGGTGCCCGACGGCGCCGCTCCGACGCCACCGGCGGTCTGGGCGACCGCGGACCAGCCGGCGTCGCAGTCGCCCACGCCGACGGCGACCGACCCGAGCCCCCCGGCGCCGTCGTCGGCCAGGCCGTCCGTGACGGCACCGCGCGCCGGGGTGAAGCACGTCTTTCCGGTACGCGCCGACAACGTCGACTACCACCCGACGCACGGGGCGTACCCGGCGACGGACCTCTTCGCCGACTGCGGCGAGCCGTTCGTGGCGGTGACCGACGGTACGGTGCTGGAGGTGAGCCGCGTCGACAGGTACACGAAACGTGGGCGGCAGGGGCCGGACAATGGCGGCCTGTCGGTCGCCCTGCTCGGCGACGACGGGGTGCGCCTCTACGGCTCGCACCTGAGCGTCGTGGCAAGCGGCGTCGACGCCGGGGTGCGGGTCCGCGCCGGGCAGCAGCTCGGCAAGGTGGGCCGCACCGGCAACGCAAACAACGTGTGTCATGTGCACTTCGGCATCTCGCCGGCGTGCACCGGCAAGGACGGTTGGTGGATCCGGCGCGGGGTGATCTGGCCGGCGCGTTACCTGGATTCCTGGCGGCGCGGCGGCAACCGGGAACCGGCCGCCGAGGTCACCGCGTGGCAACGCCGGCACGGCTGCCCGAAGGCGCCCTGACATGGCTGCCGCGAGAGATCCCATCGCCGACCTGCGCCGGATCGCATTTCTCCTGGAGCGGGCGAACGAGGCCACCTACCGGGTACGCGCGTTCCGGTCAGCGGCGAAGGCGCTGGCCGGCATGCCGGCGGCCGAGCTGACCGAACGGGCCGGCAATGGCACGCTCACCGAGCTGGCCGGGGTCGGTGACGTGACGGCCCGCTGCGTGGCGGAGTCCCTCGCCGGTGAGGAGCCGGTCTACCTCCGCCGGCTGGTGGCGACCGAGGGCAGCGACCTGGACGCCGAGGCCACGGCGCTGCGCGCCGCCCTGCGCGGTGACTGTCACACCCATTCGGACTGGTCCGACGGCGGCTCGCCCATTGAGGAGATGGCGCTGGCCGCTGTGGAGTTGGGCCACGAGTATCTGGTGCTGACCGACCACTCGCCCCGGCTGACGGTGGCCCGGGGGCTGACCGCGGAACGGCTGCGCCGGCAACTCGACCACGTGGCGCAGGTCAACGCGGCGCTACCCGAGGGGTTCCGGATCCTCACCGGGATCGAGGTGGACATCCTCGCCGACGGCTCCCTGGACCAGGACGACGAGCTGCTGGCGCGGCTCGACGTGGTGGTCGGCTCGGTGCACAGCGGTCTGAAGGACGAGCGGTCGAAGATGACCCGGCGCATGCTGGCCGCCGTCGCCAACCCGCACCTGGACATCCTCGGCCACGTCACCGGCCGGATGGTGTCGTCCCGCCCGGCCGGGGTGACCGGTCCGGGCGATCGGGGGCACCGCGCACGTACCCGGGCGGAGAGTGACTTCGACGCGGACGCCGTCTTCGCCGCCTGCGCCGAGCACGACACCGCTGTCGAGATCAACTCTCGGCCGGAGCGGCAGGACCCCCCGAAACGCCTGATCCGCCGGGCGCTGGAGGCGGGCTGCCGGTTCGCCATCAACACGGATGCGCACGCGCCCGGTCAACTCGACTGGCAACGGTTCGGCTGCGAACGCGCCGCCCTCTGCGGTGTCCCCGCCGACCGCGTGATCAACACCTGGTCGGCGGAGCAGTTGGTGGCCTGGACGCACGACCGCCCCTGACCAGCCAACCTCCTCGGCCGGCCGTCGGCGGCCCGTCGGCGGCCCGTCGGCGGCCCGTCGGCGGCCCGTCGGCGGCCCGTCGGCGGCCCGTCGGCGGCCCG
>NZ_JBEXIM010000004.1:0-88432 GCF_040608575.1 Micromonospora sp. NPDC005171
CCGGACGGATGTCCCTGTCGAACTACCTGGGTCAATCGCTGCTCTGTGTGCTGGTCTTCACCGGCGTCGGACTGGGCCTCGCCGGCACCGTCGCACCTGCGGTCGTCCTCGTCATCGCGGTCGCCATCTATGGTGCGCAGCTCGCCGCCAGCGCGGCGTGGATGGCTCGGTTCCGGTACGGACCGGTGGAGTGGCTGTTGCGGGCCTGGACCGAGCAGCGGTGGCCACAGCTCCGGGCCGCCGACCCGGTCTGACGGCGTGTCCGGCTCGCCACCGTCGTTGCGCTCCGGGTCATCAGCCGAACGGATGACCGGAGGCGATGATCGGCTATTTCCATGTGCGACGGACACCCCGCGACGCTTAGGAAGGAGGCATGACCAACGAGCGGACCGTTCCCCTACTGCCGTGCGCATCCATCGACGACATCGAAACCTTCTACGGAGTTCTCGGTTTCCACACCACGTACAAACAACGTAAGCCCAACCCGTGCGTGGGGGTGCAGCGCGAGGACCTTGACCTGCAGTTCTTCGAGATCGCCGGATTCGACCCGGAGCAGTCCTATGGCTCCTGTCTCGTAATCACCCCGGACATCGAAGGACTACACCGAGCATTCGCAGCCGGCATGCGGGCCGCGTACGGCAAGGTACTGGTCTCCGGAACGCCGCGGATGACCCGGCCCAGGGCGCGCAAGAACGCCGACGGGTTGGGCGGATTCAGCGTCATCGACCCGGGCGGCAACTGGATCCGCGTCTTTCGGGACGCCACCACCGCGCCCATGCCGGCCGCCACGCCTGCCGGGCGGCTGGCCAAAGCCCTAGCGAATGCTGTCGTACAGGCCGACTCCAGGGGAAGCGTCAGACAGGCTGTTCGGATCCTCGACAGCGCGTTGGCCCGCCCGCAGGCCGACGACGACCCGGTCGAGCAGGTAGAGGTCCTGGTCTACCGCGCCGAACTCGCGATGGTGCTGCACGACCCACAGACTGCGGCCGAACTGCTGGCCCGCGCCCAGTCCGTCACGCTCACCGACGACGAATCCGAAAGGGCGGCACCCGCGTTCGACAACGCCGCCGAACTCGCAACAGCACTGCGGTGACTCACCACACGAACGCCTCCACCACTTGTGCGAGCCATCGCTGTAGTGGAACTTCGCGTCACCCGGCCGCAGGATGCTCACCGAAGCCAGCCGAGGAAGCGTCTGTGCAGCGTCCCCGCCGGCACCCAGCTCAGGTCCTCGGAGGCCCGCACCAGCTGGGCACCCAGGTAGAGCGCCAGGGAGATCGGAGCGTCGTCGAACTCGGCGCGTAGCTGGCGCTGCCGTGTGCAGCAGGGCCATGGCGAACCGCAGCCGCCGCAGCTCCAGATCGGCAGCACCGGGCCGTGCGTGGTCATGCGCGGCCTCCGCGCAGCGCCGCCGTCAGGGACCGCGTCTGCCGGTTGGTCGCCCAGTGCACCTGCCAGCACGGGTACGGCGTGAGCCGCGAGCACCACGCCCGACCGCCGGTGCAAAGGCCGCCTGTCCCGGGCAGACGTCCGACCAGGGTTTGCGATTCCGCCTCGTTGCTCACTGCTCCTCCTCGGCGGGCCAGTGCCCCCGGTTGATCGGGATGCGGTGTCGGCTGCGACAGGGCAGCTCCGCCCCACAGCGGCAGATCCAGCTCCACTTCCGCCACGACCAAACCGGGCGGTGTCGCCGTGCCAGGGTCATCGCGACGGCGATCAGGTACTGGTCGTAGGTCACTCGTCGCCACGGTGGTGTCCTGGCCCGCATCACTGGCTCCCTCCGCCGGGCAGCGCTCCATGACCGACCTCGAACCACGGGATCGGATCTGGAACGTTCGGTAACTGCGACGCTACGATCACGACGGCGGCGGTTGGACTCACCCGTAGTACGAGTGAGCAGGTCAGATGGGCTGCCGCAGCAGTGGTTTCACGGCGGAAACGTCGACCACCGGTCAACATAGGGATGACGGATGACAGGTCGCGGACGATCAGCAACACGTCGCGGCGGGGTGAGCGGCTACCTGTTCAAGCTGATCCGGGAGTCCATCCCGCTCACGCAGGAGCAGCTCGCCGTCGACCTGGACGTCGATCGCGTGACCGTGCAGAGCTGGGAATCCGGGCGCCGGCCACTCGCCTCGGTACCGCTCGGGCAGGCGATAGCCGTCCGACGCCGGCTCGGACGACTCGGCGCGAACACACTCCTGCTCGCAGCACTCGACGACGCCGCCGAGGCCGATCTCATCCTCGCCGCCGTCCTCAACGAGCACGTGGACCGCTGCGACATCGCCGAACAGCCGCTGGGCTGGTCGGTACTCACCCACCGTCTGACGGACTTGATCCTCTGGGCCGTCCTCGGGCAGACACCGACCTTCGCCAGAGGGCTGCCCATCGCCCATCCCCGGCGGGGTCCGGTCGCGTCCGGACCGACCCTGCCCGTTCACGAGCAGCGTGCGTTCTTCGCTCACCTTCACGTGCTCGCCGATCGCGCCGCGGCCGGACGGCATCGGAACGTGCTGCTGCACCGGCAAGCCTGCTTCCTTGCCGGCATGGACCCCACCAAGGCAGCAGCAGGTTGGCTCAGCCAGACCACCGCCCGAGCACGCCGCACGACCACCTTCCGCACCTGGTCACCGCTGTGGTCCGACGCCCGCTCCGTCGTCACGTCCCTCGCTAATCAGGGCGACCCGGAACCGTTACGAGACTTCATCGCTCGCGCCCATCCCGACGACGCCTGCGAGCGAGCGGCCCTCAACTACTCGGCCTACTGGGTGGGTGAGATCCCGTACCGCCACCGCGACGACTCCTTCATGCCCGAAGCGCCCGCTGACTGGCATGGCTCGATTCTTTTTCGGCACCTGGTCCATCGCCTCGAACCAGGGCATCCCTTCGTGGACCTCAACATCCACAACGTCTGGGCTCTGCTGGCCGCACGACGCGGTCTCGCTCTCGACAATCCCGCCGCGACTCGGGCGCTCCTCGACCGCAGTGTCCCGCTTCTGGACAGTGACCGGATCTCCGCGCAGTCGCGGCAGGAACTAACCTCTATCGTCTACAGCCTGCGGGCGGACGGACTCACCGGCACAGGGACGGGCAGATGACCGACGATCACGACGCCGCCGGAGCGATGAACTTCATCTTCGAAGCTGGCGTCCTCAAACGCGCCGCCCGGACCGGCTGGTGGTTCGCCGGCGTCAAGCAACCCGAGTCCATCGCCGAGCACTCCTTCCGAACGGCGCTCATCGGAATGATGCTCGCCGCGATGGAGGGCGCCGACCCAGCCCGAGTGTCGATGCTCTGCGTTCTGCACGACACCCAGGAAACCCGGATCACCGACATCCCGCACATCGCCAAGCGCTACCTCACCGCCGTACCCAACACCGCCGTCACCGCCGACCAGGTCGCCGCCTGTCCCCCAGCCGTCGGAGACGTCATCACCGCCGCCGTCGCTGAATACGAAGCTGGCGAGACACTAGAAGCTGTCGTCGCCCGTGACGCTGACAAGCTGGAATGCCTCGTTCAAGCCGTCGAGTACCGCCACCAGGGCGTCGACAACGTGCAGCGCTGGATTGACAGCTCGCGATCCGCTCTGAAGACCGCCAGCGCCCACCGCCTTGCCGACGCCGCCCTCAGCGGACAACCCCTGGCCTGGCTCACTCCCCAGCCGCAGGAGTAAGCGTCTCAACACTTCTCGTCCTATCGATCGCGAGCCCAGGCGTAGTCGGCCAAGCTGGACGAGACGTCCTGTGAACTGGGCCTGGACGCGCGGTGCGAGAAGACCAACGTCAAGCCGATCACCGTCCACGACGCCCGCCGCACTTGCGCCACGCTGCTCGCTGACCTCGACGTCCACCCCAGAGTCGCCATGCAGGTGCTCAGGCACGCCCGCTTCTCCGCGACGATGGAGATCTGCACGCAGGTATCGACGGAGGCGACCAGAGACGCACTCAAACGCCTTGGCGACTCACTCGGGCGCTGACGGAACTGCTGTACGACAGCAGAAAGGCCACCTCCCGAACCCGGGAAGCGGCCTCTGACTTGCGAGAACTGAGAGTGGGCGATGCTGGTATCGAACCAGCGACCTCTTCGGTGTGAACGAAGCGCTCTCCCACTGAGCTAATCGCCCTCAGCGCCACTGACTCTACCCGATCGTGGAACCGGACCGGAAATCCGGGGTCAGTGCGTCGCGAGGTACTGCATCGCTTCGGCCACCACGTCGATGCCGAGGCTGTACTTGAGGGACAGCCAGACCACCGTGGCCACGAAGACCAGGCCGACGGAGCCGAGCACGATTCGCACCAGCAGCGACTGTCTCGTCACCCAGCGTGTCCAGCCGTGCACGTGGCGGCGGGTGAAGCCGAGCAGTCGGCGCGCCCAGTGGTATTCGACGGCCCAGATGCCCAGGCCGGCGATCACCAGCAGCCAGCCCGGCCCGGGGAGAGGGATGAGGGCGATGCCGATGGTCACCACCAGCGCCCCTGCGATCGCGATGAAGATCTTGAGGGCGATCCGGCCGGTGGGGTTGGCGCGGATGAGGTCGAGGGTCAGCGAGATCCGTTCGCGCCAGCGGGGGCTGCGCGGCCGGTCCTGCACGGCGACTCCGCCGCCACCACCAGCATCGGCGTCGCTGCCGCGACCAGCCCCGGTGCCGTCACCACGACCAACGGTGGCGCCGCCACCGCGACCGGCGCCATCGACACCGGGACGACCGGCGTCGGACGCCGGCCGACCGGCCCGTTCGGGCTGCTCCATCGGCACTCCGTACCCCCGCTTTTCGGCTGCTCGGACCGCGACTTTCGGCGGGCCGGGCACCGCCGCCGCATCCACTGAGGATTGCTTCGTCACCATTTCACCCCCCAGTGTCGCTCGGGCCCGTCACTGCAACGCCCGACTGGACGTTACCGGAGTAAGTCGACGACTGAGCCACCCGATACCGGGCGGGATCACGCACTGGGCAGAACCGGAAATCCTACATGAATGCTCACATTCACGCGGCCTTTCCGTCCCCCTTCCCACCACTGGGTGAAGTCAGCGTATGGCGGAGCGTAGCCAGGAGTAGCACCTGAGTATGGGAAAAGCGGGACACGCGCGTTCCGCAGCGGTGCCGGGGGGAGAACGTCCATGAGTGTCATCCGACCGACGACCGTAGAGGTCGAGACGTCGCTAAGGCTCGTCGCACCTGACGCCACCGCCTTGCCGGTGCGTGCCAGTCTGCGTTACGACCCTGCTGACCCGTATGCGGTCCATGTCCTGTTCCATGCCGAATCGGCCGGGGGCGAGGCGGTGAGTTGGTCGTTCGCTCGCGAACTTCTGGTCACCGGCCTGGACGAGCCGGCCGGCATCGGCGATGTGCGGGTCTGGCCCTGGGCCACACCGCGCGGCGACTTCGTCGCGCTGGCCCTCTCGTCACCGGACGGCAACGCCCTCTTCGAGGTGCCGCGCAGCGTCCTGGTGCGTTTCCTTCGACGGACCTACGTCGTCGTCCCGCGCGGCCGTGAGGCCGAGCACCTGGACGTCGACACGGCGGTGAACCGGCTGCTCGCCGGCCGCTGACCGCCCGAACAAGCAACACCGGCCACACCGGGGCCGCGCGGATCTGCCGAGTCCGCGCGGCCCCGGCACACACACCCAGGGGTACGCGGACAGCCCGCCCCGGGTCGGCCGGTGCTCACCCGTGTGTGGTGATGCCGCCGTCGACGGGAATGACCGCGCCGGTGAGGTAGGCGCCGGCGCGCGACGAGAGGTAGATGGCCGTGCCGGCCATGTCCTCGGGGCGTCCGATGCGGCCCAGCGGCACCTGCTGCTCGATGGCGGCCCGGCTGGCCGGGTCGTCGAGCGCGAACGCCATCATCTTGCTCTCGAACGGGCCGGGCGCGATCGCGTTGACGGTGATCTGCTCGTCGGCGAGTTGGTGGGCGAGGCTGCGGGTGAGCATGTGCACGGCCGCCTTGGTGGCCGAGTACGCGTACACCTCCATCATCGGCACCCGGATGCCGTCGATCGACCCGATGTTGATCACGCGGGCCGGGTCGTCGGCGCTGGCGGCGGCGCGCAGCGCCGGCAGCAGCGCGGTGGTGAGCCGGAAGACGGCCTTGACGTTGACCGCCCAGAGCTTGTCGAACGCGGCCCCGGGGTAGTCCTCCAGCGGCGCACCCCAGGTCGCGCCGGCGTTGTTGACCAGCACGTCGAGGCGGCCGAAGCGTTCGAGGACGGCGGCGGCGAGCGTCTCGGCGCCGGCGTCGTCGCCGAGGTCGGCGGGGATGGCCTCGCAGCGGCCCTCGGCGGAAAGGGTGGCGGCGACCGCCGCGCAGACGTCCGCCTTGCGGGACGAGATGATCACGTGTGCGCCGGCCCGGACGAAGCCCTGGGCGATCATCAGCCCGATCCCCCGCGACCCACCGGTGACCAGGACCGTCTTACCTTCGACCGAGAACAGCTGCGTCATGCCCATCCCATCGCGAGTCGGCGGGGGCCGTCGGTCGGTCGGCGGGCCGGCGGATGCCGGGTGGACCGCGGACCGACGGCGCTACCGCCGGGTAACGTAGCCCGGCCGCCGGGACCGGGACAACCCCGGGGCGCCTCGCGGATTCCGCTGCGAACGTCGCCGGGGATGCGGTGACCTGCGGTTCGGACTACCGTCGCAGGCGATGGTCTCCACTGATCCCTCCCCCGCGCCATCGATCGGAACGGCGTCTCCGGTCACCGACGAGATATCCACGTTCGCGCTGGCCGATCTTGCCGGTGACCCCGGCTGGCGTCGGCCGGTGATGGTCGAGCGGGAGCTGTTGATTCTCACCACGCGTGGGCACGGCGACGCGGAACTCGACTTTCATCTGCTGCCGTGCCGGCCCGGCACACTGCTGCGGGTCCGCCCCGGCCAGGTGCTGCGCTGCGCCGGGCCCCAGTTCGACGCCACAGTGGTCGCCTGGGATCCCGAGGCGCTGCGCGACTTCGACGTCGACCTGACCACGACCGCGACCTGGCGGCAGTTGGCAGGTGAGGACGAGGACGCGGTGATCAGCGAGGTGAGCCAGTTGGCGGTGGACTGTCGGCGGCACCCCGACGGCCCCACCGCCCGCGCCCTGCTTCGGCATCAACTGGCCGTGCTGCTGCTGCGGCTGGCCGTGGCGCACGCCGACCGGTCGCCGGCCCGGCCCGAGGACGAGACGTTCCACAGGTTCCGCCAGGAGGTGGAGCACGGCTATCCGCACACCCGGCGGGTGGAGGACTACGCCGCCGAGCTCAGCTGCTCGGTGCGGACACTGACCCGGGCGTGCCTGGCCGTCACCGGTCGCAGCGCCAAACAGGTCATCGACGAACGGGTCGCCCTGCAGGCCGGCCGGTTACTCGCCACGACGGATCAGCCGATCGCCGAGATCGGCCGGCGGCTCGGCTTCTCCGAACCCACGAACTTCGGCCGCTTCTTCACCCGCGAGGTCGGGGTCAGCCCCGGCGCGTTCCGGGCCGCCCGGGACCAACCGGCGGCCGGCCGGGTGGTCCGACCCCGACCACCGGCCGAGTCGACGGGCGCCAACGGCGGCAGGTTCCGCCCCGGCACCCCCGGCGGAGCCGCGAACGGCGGGCACGCCACGAGGTCCGGTCCGCCCGCTGCGGGGCCGGGCGTCACCGGCCGGGCATGATGGCAGGGTGCAGATCTCCGCGCGCGGCGACTACGCGGTACGGGCGGCGTTGAGCCTCGCCACCGCGTACCCCTCGCTGCTGTCCACCCAGGCCATCGCCGCGGAGCAGGACATGCCCCGCAAGTTTCTGGAGGCGGTCCTGGCGGATCTGCGCCGGGCCGGCATCGTCCGCGCCCAACGGGGTGCCGAAGGCGGCTACACCCTCACGCGACCGCCCCGCGAGGTGACCGTCGGCGCGGTGCTACGCGCCGTCGAGGGCCCGCTGGCCGGGGTACGCGGGCTGCGCCCCGAGGAGACCCGGTACGAGGGGTCGGCGGAGAACCTGCCCGGCCTATGGGTGGCGGTCCGCGCCGCCGTGCGCCGGGTCGTCGACGAGGTGAGCCTCGCCGAGATCGTCAGCGGTCGACTGCCCGCGCACGTCCGCAAGCTCACCGCGCTGCCCGACGCGTGGGAGCCCCGCTGACCCTGGGCCGGCTCACAGCGTCCACACCACCTCCTCGCTGCTGAGTCGGGGCAGCCGCCGCTCCCAGGCGTCCGGACCGGGGTGGCCCAGGTTGAGCAGCAGCAGCGCCTCGTGCCGGCCATCGGGGAAGAACTCGCGGGTCACCGCGGCCGCGTCGAACCCGGCCATCGGGCCGGCGGCCAGCCCGGCGGCCCGTACGCCCACCAGCAGGTAGCCGATCTGGAGGGTCGCGCTGAACCGGGCTTGCTCGGCGCGGGCCGGGCGGTCGGCCAGCCAGTCGCGGGCCTGCGGCCGGTGCGGGTACAGCTCGGGCAGCCGTTCGTGGAAGTCCACGTCGGCGGCGAGCACCGCCACCAGTGGCGCGCTGGCCGTCTTCGCCCGGTTGCTCGACGAGACATACGGCAGCAGCCGCGCCCGGGCCGACGCCGAGCGGAGCAGCAGCACCCGCAGCGGCTGACCGTTGTACGCGGTCGGCCCGTACCGGATCAGGTCGTGGATCGCCGCGACCTGGGCGTCGGTGACCGGCTCGTCGGTGAACGTGTTGGCCGTGCGGGCCGCCCGGAACAGCAGGTCCTGGGCGGCCCGGTCCAACGCGAGCAGGTCGGCCGTGGCCGGTGCGGTCACGTCCGGGAAACGGCTGTGGTGTAGCCGCCCCGGTGGTGCACAAGTGGTGCGCCGTCGCCGCCGTCGCCGAGCGCCAACGGTTCGGCGATCACCAGCGTGTGGTCGCCGGCCGGAACCCGGTGCACCACCCGGCAGAGCAGCCGGGCCAGCACCCCGCCGAGCAGCGGCACCCCGAACGGTCCGGACGTCCAGTCCGGGTACGCGGCGAACCGGTCGATGCCGCTGGTCGCGAAGACAGTGGCGGCCTCGCGCTGCCCGGCGCTGAGCAGGTGCACGGCGACGTGCTCGGCGCGGGCGAGCACCGGCCAACTCGACGACGCCACCCCGAGGCAGAACGAGACGAGCGGAGGCTCCAGCGACACCGACGTGAACGAGGTCGCGGTGAAGCCCGCCCGGATGGGCGCGCCGATCCCACCCAGGCAGGCGGGGTCGGTGGCGCGGGCGACAGTGGTGACCACTGTGACGCTGCTGGCCTGTCGCCGCAGCAGCGCGCGGAACAGGTCCGGGTGCACCGGTCGCAGCTCGGCGGTGTCCGCCGCCGGGCGCTCCACGGTGGTCATGCCGGCACCAGGGCCGACGCGGCGTACGCGCTGGCCGGTCGGGGCAGACCGTAGTGCTCGCGCAGTGTCCGGCCGGTGTACTCGGTGCGGAACAACCCACGGGAGCGCAGCACCGGCACCACGTGGTCGACGAAGTCGGCGAGCCCGCCGGGCAGGTGCGGCGGCATGATGTTGAACCCGTCGGCGGCGCCCTGGGTGAACCACAGCTCGATCTGGTCGGCGATCTGCTCCGGCGTACCGGCGACGACCCGGTGCCCCCGGCCGCCGCCGAGCCGGCCGATCAGCTGCCGGATGGTGAGCTGTTCCCGGCGGGCCAGCTCGGTGACGAGCTGGTAGCGGCTCTGGTGGGCCTGCACGCTGCCGGGATCTGGCAGCTCCGGCAGCGGCCCGTCCAGGGGCAGGCCGGTCAGGTCGATGCCGAGCATCCCGGAGAGCTGGGCCAGGGCGTAGTCGGGGACGATCAGCTCCTCCAACTCGGCGGCGAGCGCCAGCGCCTCGGCCTCGGTGCCGCCGAGCACCGGCGCGATGCCGGGCAGGATCTTCACCAGGTCCGGGTCCCGACCGGCGGCGGTGACCTGCCGGCGCAGCTCGGCGTAGAAGCTCTGCCCGTCGGCGAGTGTCTGCTGCGCGGTGAAGACCGCCTCGGCGTAGCGGGCGGCGAAGGCGATCCCGTCCGGCGACGAGCCGGCCTGCACCAGCAGCGGTCGGCCCTGCGGCCCCCGAGGGATGTTCAGCGGGCCACGGACCTGGAACTCCGGCCCGCGGTGCGCCACCTCGTGCACCCGGTCGGTGTCGGCGAACACCCCGGCCGCGGTGTCGAAGACCAGCGCGTCGTCCTCCCAGCTGTCCCAGAGCTTGATCGCCACGTCGACGAACTCGCCGGCCCGCCGGTACCGGTCGGCGTGCGCGGGATGGCTGTCCCGGTTGAAGTTGACCGCCTCCCGCTCCTGCGCGGAGGTGACGATGTTCCAGCCGGCCCGGCCGCCGCTGAGGTGGTCCAACGAGGCGAACTTGCGGGCGATGTGGAACGGCTCGTTGTAGGTGGTGGAGACCGTCGCGATGAGACCGATGTGCTCGGTCACCGCGGCGAGCGACGCGAGCAGGGTCAGCGGCTCGAAGACGGCCTGGATGTTGTGCCGGGGGTTCGGCCCGACCGAGAGACCGTCGGCGAGGAACAGGGAGTCGAGGGTGCCACGTTCGGCGATCCGGGCCAGCTCCTGGAAGTGCCGTACGTCGGTGACCCGACGCGGGTCGGTGCGGGGGTGCCGCCAGGCGGCCTCGTGGTGGCCGACGCCCATCAGGAACGCGTTGAGGTGCAGGGTACGAGTCATGTGGTGTCCGTCCTATCCGGCAGAGACGTCGACGCGCCAGGTGGAGAAGCGACGTTCGAGGGCGATCAGGAGCTGGTTGACGACCACGCCGATGGCGGAGATCGTGATGATCCCGGAGTACATGTCGGCGATCGCGAAGTTGTACTGCGCGTAGTTGATGAGGTAGCCGAGCCCGGCCTTCGCGCCGACCATCTCGGCCGCGACCAGCACCAGGATCGAGTACGCCCCGGCCAGCCGGACGCCGGTGAAGATGGTCGGCACCGCCGCCGGCAGGATCACCTTCTGGAACAGCCGCAAATGGTTGAGCCCCATCGAGCGGGCCGACCGGATCAGCAGCGGGTCCACGCCCTTCACCCCGGCGATGGTGTTCAGCAGGATCGGCCAGGAGCACGCGTACAGCACCAGGGCGATCTTGGAGGTCTCCCCCAGGCCGAGGATGAGCACGAACACCGGCAGCAGGGCCAGCGCGGCGGTGTTGCGGAACACCTCCAGCAGCGGGCTGAGCAGCTCGGCGAGCGGCCGGTACCAGCCGATCAACAGCCCGAGCGGGATGGCGGTGAGCACCGCCAGCCCCAGCCCGGCCAGCGACCGGGTGAGGCTCGCGCCCACGTGCTCGGCGAGCTGCCCGCTGCGCAGCAGCTCCCACCAGGCCACCAGCACCTCCGACAGCGGAGGCAGGAAGACCCGGTCCACCAGCCCCAGCCGGGGTGCGCCCTCCCAGATCGCGGCGAGCGCGACGATCGCGACACCGCGGTGCAGCACCTTGCCGCCGAGGCCGAGCAGCCGGCCGGCAAGGCCGCCGGCACCGGGTCCGGCGGCGGCCGCCGCGTCGGGCGCGGCCGTCGGGGCCACCAGCCGGGCGGGACGTTCGGCGATGTCAACCAACGCGGGCCTCCTCGGTACGGGCCGCCGTCGGCGCCGCGCGCCGCGCGTCGGCTCCGGCGACGACGGGAGTACGAGCACCAACTGCTCCGGTGTGGGCGGTGCGGCTGCCCGTGGCGCCTTCGGCGGCCTGGGCCGCGCGCACCTCGTCACGCAGCAGGGTCCAGATCTGGTGGCGGTGGTGGCGGAACGCGTCGGTGGAGCGGACGTCCTCGACCGCGTCCCGGTCGCCGAGGTCGATGTCGATGACCTGTTTGAGCCGCCCGGGCCGGGACGTCAGCACCGCCACCCGCTGACCCAGGTGGACGGCCTCGTCGATGCCGTGGGTGATGAACACGATGGTCTTGCCGGTGCGGGCCCAGATCCGCACCAACTCGTCCTGCAACGAGTCGCGGGTCTGCGCGTCCAGGGCGGCGAACGGCTCGTCCATCAGCAGCACGTCCGGGTCGTACGCGAGGCTGCGGGCGATGGCGACCCGCTGCTTCATCCCACCGGACAGCTCGTGCGGGTAGCGGTCGGCGAACCCGCGCAGGCCCACCAGGTCCAGGTGACGCTCGATCAGGGCGGCGCGTTCGGCCCGGGGCACCCCCTTGGCCTCCAGACCGAACGCGACGTTGCCGGCGGCGGTGCGCCAGGGCAGCAGCGCGTACTGCTGAAAGACGATGCCCCGGTCCAGGCCGGGACCGGTGACCGGCCGGCCGTCGACGAGCACCTGCCCGCCGGTCGGCCGGGTGAGCCCGCCGAGCAGGTCGAGCAGGGTGGACTTGCCGCAGCCGCTGGGGCCGACGACGACCAGGAACTCGCCGGGGCGTACCCCGAGGGTGACCTCGTCCAGTGCGGTGACCGCGCCGGCGCCGCCACGCCGGCTGGCGCGGACCGGGAAGGTCTTGCTCACCCGATCGAAGAGAATCTTGTCGGTGCTCACGCGCTGCCCCCGTCAACAAAGGGGTTGAACCGGTTGGTGTAGATGTCGCCGGGCTTCGGACGGTCGCCCTTGAGCTCGCCCTCGGCGGCGAGCCAGTCGATCCAGGTGCCGAACTCCTGCTCGGCGATCACACCGCCGCGACCGGCGACGCCGCTGCTCTTCCAGTACGCGACAAGCGACGGGTCCTCGTTGCGGCCCCGTTTGCCGATGATGTCGCGCATCCGGGCGACAACGGTCTCCCGGGGCTGGGTCCGGACCCACTCGATGGCCTTGCCGACCCCGGTGACGAACGCCTTCACGGTCTCCGGGTTGCGCTTGATGAAGTCGTCCCGGAAGACGTAGGTGCCGCCACTGAAGGCGCCGAGCAGCTCGTAGTCGGTGAAGATGGTGTGGATGCCGCCGCTGGCGACCGCCTTGTCCCGGATCACCCCGCCGAGCACCGCGACATCGATCTGCCGCTGTCGCAGCGACTGCTCGGTGTTGACAGGTGGCAGGGCGAGCAGTTCGACCTGCTTGACCTCGGCGGGGGTGAGGCCACCGCGGGCGAGCCACGTCTTGAGCACGGCCTCGGCGTGCGCGCCGAGGGTGTTCATGCCGACCTTCTTGCCGATCAGGTCGCGGGGGCCGCGGATCGGGCTGTCGTCGAGCACGTAGTAGCCCTGGAAGGTCTGCGCGTCCGAACCGTAGTAGCTGACCACGGCGGTGATCGGGGCGTTGGCGGCGGCGAGCTTGACGATGGCGCCGTTGAACGCGCCGCCGACGTCGCTCTGCCCGGTGGCCGTGGCCTGGATGTCCTGCGGACCACCTGTGACGTTGCCGATCCATTTGAGCTTGACGTCACCGAGGTAGCCGAGGTCGGCGGCGAGTTCGGGGAGGGTGACCTGACCGACCGAGCCCTGGTAGCGCAGCTCGGCGGCCTGGGCGCCGCCGGCTGCGGCGTCACCGCCGCAACCGGCGGTGGCGGTGAGCACGACCAGCGCGGCAACGGCGGCGACGGTACGCGAAATGGCACGACGGGGTGGGGACATGAGGAGTCTCCTGATCTGTCCACGATGGGGGCAGGGACGCCCGGATGAGGGCGTGCGGGCACGCTGCTCCGCGTTGAGCGGGCGGGCGGTGGGAGTGCGGCGTTGGGAGCCGAGCCGGATGGACCGGTCAGCTCAACAGAGCGCGCTCGCGTGCCGGACCAGGTCGACGTGCACACGAGCGGTGAGGAGAAGCTCATCCCGCTGCGACATGATCCCATGCTGCCGGGAACCGGAACGAGCGGTCAACGACCTTCCAGAAGATGAGACTTCTATCGCTGCCGATGTTACAAACTGCCATGAACAGCGTTTACCTTGGCGCAACACCTATCTGGTGGATAGGGATTGTGGTGCCCGGTGGTCACCGTCCAGGACGGACAGCGAGAGGGTTTCAGAAGTTGCCGGTTCGGGAATGTTCGATCTCGACACGGCAGGGAACGGTGACGAGGGGAGTGCTCCGATGGGCCTCATGTTTCGCAAGCGCAAGAAGTACGGTCCGATCATCCTGAACTTCACCGAGAACGGCTTCTCCTCGTGGAGCATCAAGATCGGTCGCTGGTCCTGGAACTCCAAGGCGCGTGCGCACCGGGTCGACCTGCCGGGTCCGCTGTCCTGGAAGCAGGACAAGTCCCGGTCGTAAGCCTCCCGGGAGTCGAGCGGGGTGCCGGTGATTCACCGGCACCCCGCTCGGCGTCTGTGGGGTGGGGCGCTCAGCGCGTCGGGGTGATGAGCTCGTCGCCGGCGAGCCGGCCGGACTCGCGGTCGCGTCGCAGGGCGCCGGCGTCGAGCAGGTCGGCGAGCGCCCGGTTGGCGTCGGCCGCCCGGTAGACGGTAGCGGTGAGGGTGTGCCGGCGCAGCTCGGTGACCGGCCGCGGCCCGCCCGCCCGCAACTCGGCCAGCAGCTCGCGGGCCAGCGGGTCGAGGTCGGGTTCGTCTACCACGTCGACAGTCGTGCCGGTCGGGTCCAGCGGGTCGCGGAAGCGCACGTCGAGGTCCGCGCCGACCGCCCAGAGCGCGTCGCGGACCGCCTCCAGGCTCCGGTCGGAGCGGCTGCCGAATGCGATGACCCCGGCGGTTTCGCCGCCGGGCAGCACCGGCGCCACCTCGGCGACCAGGGGAAAGCCCGCGGAGACGAGCACGTCTCGGGCGCTGTCGGTGGTGTGCAGCAGTAGCTCTCCGGTCCGGCCGTTGGTTGCGGCGGCGAGCACCTTCGGCGTCACCGCGCCGGGCAGGTCCACGAAGGAGAACAGTGGCGCGCCGGCCGCCCCGGCGGCCTTCACCGCGACCGGCAGCCGGTACGCGTCGCCGGGCAGCAGGTGCACGGTGACCTCGGCGGGCAGCTCAGCCTCGATCGGGCCGAGTCGGGCGGGCAGGTCGGCGGCGGCGTCGGCCAGCACCAGCACCGTCACCTGCCGGCCGCGCGCCTGGTCGCCGTGCGAGGCGACCAGGCGCAGCGTGGCCTCCGCGCCGCCCGCGTCGGCGCCGGCGAGGGCTATGGTGGCCCGCCGGGAGCGGTGCAGGGCTGCGGGCAGCCAGGTCGTCAACTGGCGGACCAGCAGCTCGCGGAGGAATTCGGTGGTCCGGTCGGTCGGCATCGGTCCGTTCTACCGTACGGGCGGTCAGGCCGGGACGGAGATCCCCACCCCGCCCCGGGTCTGCCCGCCGTAGCGCTGCCGCTCGGCGTCCAGGTCGAGCCGACCGATCTGCTTGCGGGCGGCCAGCGCGGTGTCGTCGAGCAGGTCGGCCGGGATCAGCCAGACCACCTCGAACTCCAGGCCGTCCGGGTCCTTGCCGTAGAGGCTCTTGGTCGTGCCGTGGTCGGAGGTGCCGACCAGTGCGCCGGCCGCGACGAGCCGTTCGGCGGTGGCGGCCAGCTCGTCAAGCGTGTCCACCTCCCAGGCGAGGTGGTAGAGGCCGACGGTGGACCGGCCGGCGGTGGACCGGCCGGCACCCGCGCCGATCTCGAAGAGGCCGAGGTCGTGGTCGTTGGTGGAGTCGGGGGCCTGGAGGAAGGTGGCGCCCCGGAAGCCGTCCGGGGTCATCGCCACCGGGCGGAAGCCCAGCACGTCGCGGTAGAACGCGACGCTGCGGGCGAGGTCACTGACGTAGAGGACCGCGTGGTTGAGCCGATGAATACCCATGGCCCGAGGCTAGCGCGGTTTAGTTGAACATTCAACCATCGAGGGTATGATGGCGGTCATGACCCGCTGGCTGGACCCCGACGAGCAACGCACCTGGCGCGCGTACCTCACCGCCTCCCGGGTGCTGATGGACACTCTCGACCGCGAGTTGCAACGCGACGCGGGCATGCCGCACGCGTACTACGAGATCCTGGTTCAGCTCTCCGAGGCCCCCGGTCGCCAGCTCCGCATGAGCCAGCTGGCCCAGGCGGCGGGGTCGTCCCGCAGTCGGCTCTCGCACGCGGTGGCCCGGCTGGAGGCCGCCGGCTGGGTGCGCCGCGAGGACTGCCCCACCGACCGGCGGGGGCAGATCGCGCTGCTCACCGACGAGGGTTTCGCGACCCTCGCGGCCGCCGCACCCGGCCACGTCGAGGGGGTACGCCGACACCTGTTCGACGCGCTGAGCCCCGCCCAGGTCGATCAGCTGCGCCGGATCAGCGAGACCCTGGCCGAGCACCTGACCGGATCCTGACCAATCGACACCGGCGCGGGTCTTGTACTTACCGTCGTCGGATGAGCACGATGGGGCGTGTCTTCCGGCTTCGGTGAACTGACTGATCAGGCGCACCACCTCGTGTCCTCCGGCGATCTGGCCGGCGCACAGCAACTGCTGTCCGACGCGCTCACCGACGCCGACCCCCGCCCGGCCAACGCCACCCCCGAGCTGGCGGAGGCGGCCAGCCTCCAGGCGCGGGTGCTGATCGCCCTCGGTGAGCCGCACTCGGCCCGGGGATGGGCCGCCTTCGCGTACGCGGCCACCACCCGCCTGCACGGGCGATCCGACCCACGCACGGTGGCCGCCGCGGCGACCCTGGCCGCGGTGCTGCACCGGGTCGGCAGCCACTCCCGGGCGGCGCGGCTCTACCAGGAAGTCATCATCGAGCTGACCGCGCAGGACGGCCCGGAGTCGCTGCGGGTGCTCGCCGCACACGCCGACCTGGCCACCGTGGAGTACGCGCGCGGCCAGTGCACGGTGGCCCGCGACCGTCTCCAGGACGCCTGGGAGCTGCACCGCGAGGTGTACGGCGACGGGCACCCCAGCGGCATCAAGATGCTGGCGCGGCTCGGGGCGATGCAGCGCGACTGTGGGCAGTTCGCCGAGGCACACGACAACCTGGCGCTCGCCCGTGAGCTGTGCCGGCAGCACCTGTCCGCCGACGACCCGCTGGCCACCCAGGTGGCGGCCCTGGCCCGGGCGGCGGCGAATCCCGACCACGCCTGCGCCGACAACCCGCCCACGGCCCGGGACACGCCGGTCGTGCCGGCCGCCCGCGTCCCACCACACGGACACGGGCCGGCCGAATCCGACTACCACCCGCCGGCTGCCGCGACCCACCACGCCGGGTCGGTTCCGAACCCCCGGCTGCCCTCCGACGAAGCGGTCGGGTCGACGGGCGGCAGATGGCCGACCGAACCGGCGGACGAGCTTCCGCCCCACCCCACCAACCCTCCGGTGCCCCCGTCGGTGGTCGGGCTGGCCGGCGGCGCGGAGGAGCAGCCCGGGGTGTACCGGCTGCACCGACCCGCCGCCCCCACCGACCCGTACGCACCGCCGGACCCGTACACGTCGTCCGACTCGTATCCGCCGTCCGACCCGCACGCACCCGCCGACTCGTACCCGCCGCCCGACCCGCACGCGCCGCCCGACTCGTATCGGCCGTCCGACCCGTACTCGCGAGCGGAGCCTTACGCGCCGGTCGAGCCGTACACGCCGTCGCGGCTGTTGCCGGTGCCCGTGCACCGCGCGCCGCCGGAGCAGCGCAACCGGCTGGTGCCGGTGCTGGTGGCCGGCGTTGTCGTGGTGCTCCTCGGCGCGGCAGCGGTGATCGCCGGCGTAGCCCGGGTCGACGGCGACGACGAGCCGACCCCGCCGCCGGCAAGCGCCTCCCCCACCGCCGGCGCGTCGGCCGGCACCGCGCCCGCCCCGGGCGGCACGGCACCCACGTCGGCTGCCGCCGCGGCCCCGCCCGGCACCCCACCGAGCGAGGTGACCCTGCGCGACACCCGGGACAGCATCGCGCTGAACTGGACCTACCCGGCCGGTGGCGAGGGGCCGGTGGTCATCGCGGGCGGTCGCACCGGCCAGGCCCACAACATCTTCGCGACGCTGCCGGCCGGCACCACCAGCTTCGTCATCTACGCGCTCAACCGCACCAACGACTTCTGCTTCACCGTCGCTGTCGCCTGGTCCACCGACACCGTGGCCCGTTCCAAGCAGGTCTGCACCCGCCGCCGCTAACCCGCCAGCCACTGCCCCGCCAGCCACTGCCCCGCCAGCCACTGCCCCGCCCGTCACGCCCACAGCCACGCCCCGCCGACATCACTCAGCGTGGGCTTACCCGTCGGCAGACCTGCCGTGACACACCGTCACACCCAACCACAATCCCATCCAGCCTTTGCTCTGCTTACCTATACGCACCACTGCGGATGACCAGCTGAAACGTCGTCATCGCGCTTCACCACGCGCAGGCGAGCATCACTTGACGTAACTGTCGCACCCGCGGGTGCAGAGCAAAGGGTCATCGGTGGGCGGTTGGGGGCGGATCGCCGTCACGGACCGTCAACTGTTCGCCGCCCTCGGCCGGCAACGCCGGCAGCAGCAGGCACACCCGTAGCCCCTGCTGCTCCGGCGCGTCGCTCAGGATGATGCTGCCGCCAGCGCGTCGGACCAGCTCCCGGACGATGGCCAGGCCCAGACCGGCGCCCCCGTCGTCGCGGGCCCGCCCGTCATCCAGCCGGGTGAACCGGTCGAAGACCCGCTCCCGGTCGGCCACCGGGATCCCCGGGCCGTCGTCGGTCACCGTCACCAGGTGGTATGCCCCAACGCCAGGCCCAACCGCAGTCCCCGCCGTCCCCCCTCTTCCCGCCGTGCCCGCTCTCCCCGCCGTGCCCGCTCTCCCCGCCGCCCCTGCCGTCGCCGTCGCCGTCGCCGTCGTCGCCTCGGCCGTGAGCACGACATCGCCCCTCGCGTGCCGTACCGCGTTGTCGACCAGGTTGGCCAGCACGCGACGCAGCTCCTCGACGGTGCCGATCGTCCAGAGCGGGCCCGTCGGCGGCGTCACCCGCACCGGCGGCGACGGGTAGCGGGCGGCAACCTCGGTCAGTAACGCGCCCAACTCCACCGGGCCGGTCCCCCGGGTTGGTGGAGTCTCGTCCAGCCGGGCCAGCAGCAGGAGGTCGTCGACCAGGCGGCTCAGCCGCTCGGTGTCGGCGAGCAGGTTGGCGGTCACCGCGGTCCAGTCGGTCCGGTCGGCGAGGCGCTGGGCCACCTCCAGCTCCGTCCGGATGTTGGCCAACGGGCTGCGCAGCTCGTGTGCGGCGTCGGAGACGAAGGCCCGCTGCCGGACGCGGGCGGACTCCAGCCGACCCAACATGCCGTTGAGGGTGACCGCCAGGCGGTGGATCTCGTCGGCCGACGCCGGCACCGGCAGCCGGCCGGCGCCGGCCCTCCCGGTGATCTCCTCGGCACCCTGACGCAACGCCTCGACGGGCCGCAGGGTCGCTCCCACCACCCGCCACGCCACCCCGGCCAGCACCGCCACCAGCAGCGGGAACGCCACCAGCAGGATGGTCCGGACCACGTGGGTGCTGTGCCGCACGTCGGCCATCGAGCGGGCGACCAGCACGGTGAGCGGGTCGGCCGCGGTGCCGGCGGGTACGGCGACAACCCGGACCGGGCCGTTGAGCCCGACCCGCTCGGCCGGCACCTCCAGCCGCTGCCGACCGTCGCGATTTAGTCGCTCCGGGCGGACCATCGGCACCAGGCGGTCGGCGTCGATCGAGGCCGCCCGGATCCGCCCCTGCCCGTCGACGACCTGCACGCGGACCTGCCCGCCGGCCACCGGCAGGGGGTCGGGCAGCGCGTCCTCGGCGGCGAGCAGGGCGACCGCGTCAGCGGTGCGGAACGCCTCGGTGTCGACCGTGCGCTGGAGCACGAAGCCGAGCGCGCCGAGCAGCACCACACCGCCCAGGGCAAGCCCGACCGTGAGGCCGAACACACCGATCGCCAGGAGCCGCCCCCGCAGCCCGAGGACCGGCATCCGGCCGAGCCTCGCCCGACGGGTGGGTGCCGGGCCGTCGCCGGTCACGTCGCCAGCCGGTAGCCGGCGCCCCGGACCGTCTCCAACCGGTCCCGGCCGAGCTTGCGGCGCAGGTAACCGACGTACACCTCGACGGCGTTCGGCGCGGTCTCCAGGCTCGCGTCCCAGACGTGGTCCAACAACTCGATCTTCGAGATGACCTGGCCCGGCCGGCGCATCAGGTAGTCCAGCAGCGCGAACTCCCGCGCGGTCAAGGCCACCTCGGCGTCCGCCCGGGTCACCCGACGGCGGGCCGGGTCCAGCCGCAGGTCACCGACCGTCAGCACGGTCGGGCGCTCCGGTGCGCCCCGACGCAGCAGTGCCCGCAGCCGGGCCAGCAGCACCACGTACGAGAAGGGTTTGGTCAGGTAGTCGTCGGCACCGCAGTCGAGGCCGTCGGCCTGGTCGTACTCGCCGTCCTTCGCGGAGAGCATCAGCACCGGCAACCAGTGCTGCTCCGCCCTCAGCCGCCGGACCAGCTCGTAGCCGGAGAGGCCGGGCAGCATCACGTCGAGGATCATGGCGTCGTACCCGCCGTGCCGGGCCGCATCCAGGCCGGCCGGGCCGGTCGCCGCCACGTCGACCGCGAACCCCTCCGCCTGGAGACCGCGTTGCAGGGCAGCCGCCAACCGGGCTTCGTCCTCCACCACCAGCACGCGCACAGGTCAAGGGTGCCACCCGGGTCAAAGGACGCGGTTCGGCGTCCTCAGCGCGTTCACAGCACGCAGGGGGCAGGATGGCCCCAGGAGGTGCCACCATGTCCGTCCTGAGAAGCCGTCCCGTCCTTCGTTGGCTGGTCCCGGCCACCGCGGCCGTCGCCGTCATCGGCGGAGGCGCGGCGATCGGCACGTTCGCCGCCGAGGCCGAGCCGAGCCTGCCGCCCCGAACCGCCGCTCAGCTCCTGGTCGACCTACAGACATCCCGGCTGGAGGGGTTGTCCGGGACCGTGGTGCAACGCGCCGATCTCGGTCTGCCGTCCCTCGTCGGGCTCGTTCCCGGCAACGAGCTGACCACCCTGCTGACCGGCACCCACACCCTGCGGGTCTGGTATTCCGGGCCGGACCAGCAGCGGGTCGCGCTGATGGACACCCTGGGCGAGCAGGACATCATCCGCAACGGTCGGGACCTGTGGACCTGGCAGAGCCGCGGCAACACCGCCACCCACCGCACGCTGGGCGGCGACGCCGGGGCCTGGAAGCCCGCCCCCGAGCCGGCGGCGAGCCTGCCGGCCACCCCGCAGCAGGCCGCCGACCTGGCGTTGGGCGCGATCGACCCGAGCACCGAGGTCAGCGTCGGCCGGTCAGCAACCGTCGCCGGCCAGGACGCATACGAGTTGGTGCTCCAACCGCGCGACAGTGCCTCACTCGTGCACCAGCTGCGGATCGCCATCGACGCCAAGCAGCACGTGCCGCTGCGCTTCGAGGTGCTCGCGAAGGGCAGCGACCGGCCGGCGTTCGAGGTGGCCTTCACCCAGGTCGACTACCGCCGCCCGGACGCCGACCAGTTCACCTTCAACCCGCCGCCCGGCGTGACGGTCGACGAGGAGAAGGCCGAACGGCCGGCGGCCGGTAAGCCGGGCCACGCCGCACCGATGGGTGACCCGCAGGTACGCGCGGTGGGCTCCGGCTGGACGACAGTGCTGGTCAGCCGCCTCGACGGGGCCGACGTCGGCCGGAAGATCCCCGCGAAGCCGGCTGCGGCAGCGGGCGGCTCCGCGCCGGACGTCGACGTGTCGAAGCTGCTCGGCGGACTGCCGGCGGTCAGTGGCGACTGGGGCAGCGGTCGGCTCCTCACCAGCAAGCTGTTCAGCGTGCTGCTCACCGACGACGGCCGGGTGCTCGCCGGAGCCGTCACTCCGGAGCGGCTCTACCAGGCCGCCCGCGGCTGAGATCTCCGCGGTGTTCGCGCCGGGTCGACCTGACGGTCGGCCCGGCGCTTCGCTGTCAGTCACCCAAGGTCAGGAAACGCCGAGGGCGCTGAGGTACGCGTCGGCGAGAACCGCGTGGCCGGGCAGGTACGGGTGGACGCGGTCGTCGGCCCAGCGCGTCGCCAAACTCACCGCCAACACCCGGTCGAACGCCGCCTGGTTGGCCACGTGCACCGCGTCGAACTCGGTGGCCAGCCCCGCCACGACCGCCGCGTACCGGTCGGTGTCGGCGCGTTGCGGGTCGCTGCGGTCCGCCTCGATGAGGAACGGGTCGCCGAGGATCAGCCGGCAGCCGGTGGCGCTGACCGCCCGACGCAGCAGATCGCGCAGCGTGCGCTCGTACTCCTCGATGCCGACGCCCTCATCCGGCCGGTCACCGTAGTGCCGCCAGATGTCGTTGATGCCGATCAGCACCGCGAGCCAGTCGGGGCGCTCCGCGATGGCGTCGTCGTCCCACCGGGCGGCCAGGTCCCGTACCGTGTCGCCGCCCACACCCCGGTTGACCCACTCCAGCTCCAACTCCGGGTGCCGCGCGCCGACCAGGGCGCGCACGAGGCTCACATATCCGCTGCCGTAGGGCGCGGCGACGTCACGTCGACCACAATCGGTGATGCTGTCCCCGATGAAGACCACCCGTTGCCCGGTCCGCAGGATCATCCGCCGCCACCTCGCGATCACCGGCGCGCCGGACCGCCCGGCTTGGTGAGAACCGACGGAACGCGCTATCTTCAACAGTTCCAAGGCACAAAAAAGAACGGCTAAAAGCCGTTCCTGCAAAGGATTCTAATCTTTAGGGAGACGGCTTGTCAAGGCACTCCGGCGGTTCCGGCGAATTGCCGCTCGGCGACGAGATCGGTCGCGAGCAGGAGTACGTCTCGATGCTCTACAACCGGCTGGACGAGCTGCGTGAGCAGGCCGCCCACCGACTCACCGCCGAGCTGCACAACACCGGCGGCACCCTCCAGGATCGCTCGCAGCGCGACAGCTCGGTAGCGATGTACGCCGATCAGGTCGAACAGTTCTCCGCCGTGGAGAACGGGCTCTGCTTCGGCCGTCTCGACGGCGACGACGACTCCCGCCGCTACATCGGCCGGATCGGCATCTTCGACACCAGTGGTGACTACGACCCGCTGCTGATGGACTGGCGGGCCCCCGCCGCCCGCCCGTTCTACCTCGCCACCGCCGCGAACCCGCAGGGCGTACGCCGTCGCCGGCACCTGCGCACCCGGCAGCGCAAGGTGACCGGGCTCAACGACGAGGTGCTCGACATCGACACCGCCTCCCCCGGGGCGCACGAGGAGCTGACCGGTGAGGCGTCGCTGCTCGCCGCGCTCAACGCGGGTCGTACCGGCCGGATGCGCGACATCGTCGAGACCATCCAGGCCGAACAGGACGGGATCATCCGCGCGGAACTCCCGGGCGTGATGGTGGTCCAGGGCGGCCCCGGCACGGGCAAGACCGCTGTCGCGCTGCACCGGGCGGCGTACCTGCTCTACACGCACCGCCGGGAACTTTCCAGCCGTGGCGTGCTGCTGGTCGGCCCGAACGCGACCTTCCTGCGCTACATCTCCCAGGTGCTGCCGACGCTGGCCGAGACCGGCGTGCTGCTGCGTACCCAGGGTGATCTCTTTCCCGGGGTGAGCGCCCAACGGACCGAGCCGGCCGAGACCGCGGCGCTCAAGGGCCAAGCGGTGCTGGCCGAGGTGTTGGCGCTGGCCGTACGGGACCGGCAGTGGGTGCCGGACGAGCCGCTGGAGATCGAGGTCGAGCGGGAGACGCTGACCCTCGACCCGGAGATCGTGCGGGCCGCCCGGGACCGGGTCCGCCGCGCGGACCGACCGCACAACCTGGCCCGCGCGCTGTTCGACGTGGAGATCGTGCACGCGCTCGCCGAGCAGGTGGCCGAACGCATCGGCGCCGACCCGCTCGGCGGAGACAACCTCCTCGACGAGGCGGACCGGGCCGAGATCCGCCGGGAGCTGCGCGAGGAGCCGGAGATCCGGGCCGCCCTCGACCAGTTGTGGCCGGTGCTCACCCCGCAGCGGCTGCTCGCCGACCTGTACGCCGACCCGGACCGGATCGCCGCCGCCGCGCCGATGCTCAGCGAGGACGAACGGGCGCTGCTGCGGCGCGAGCGCGGTGGCTGGTCGCCGGCCGACGTCCCGCTGCTGGACGAGGCCGCCGAACTGCTCGGCGAGGACGAACGCGCCGCCGCCGCCCGGCGGGACCGGATCCGGATGATGGAACGGGAGTACGCCGAGGGCGTGCTGGAGATCGCCCGGGGTTCCCGCTCGATCGACGTCGAGGACGAGGCCGAGGGCGGTGAGATCCTCGGCGTGACCGACCTGATCGACGCGGATCGGCTGCTGGAACGGCAGGAGGAGGCCGACCGGCTGACCACCGCGCAGCGGGCCGCCGCCGACCGCACCTGGGCGTTCGGCCACGTCATCGTGGACGAGGCGCAGGAGTTGTCGCCGATGGCCTGGCGACTGCTGATGCGCCGCTGCCCGAGCCGGTCGATGACGATCGTCGGGGACGTGGCCCAGACCGGCGCGCTCAGCGGCACGCCGTCCTGGGCGGACGCCCTCGCCCCGTACGTCGAGCGGCGGTGGCGGCTCACCGAGCTGACGGTCAGCTACCGCACCCCCGCCGAGATCATGGCGGTGGCCGCCGACGTACTGGCCGAGATCGACCCGGCGCTGCGGCCGCCGCGCTCGGTGCGGGAGAGCGGCGTACCGCCGTGGGACCGGACGGTGCCCGACGGGCGGTTGGCGGCGGAGCTGGTCGCCGAGGCCAGTCGGGAGGCGGCCGGGCTGACCGAGGGCCGGCTCGGGGTGCTCGTGCCGGCCGGCCGGGTGGGCGAGTTGGGCGCGGCGGTGACCGCCGCCCTGCCCGAGGCCGCCGTCGGTGAGCATCCGGAGCTGGAGAGCCGGGTGGTGGTGCTGACCGTCGCGCAGGCCAAGGGGTTGGAGTTCGACTCGGTGCTGGTGGTCGACCCGGACCGGATGGTGGCCGAGTCCCCCCGCGGACGCAGCGACCTGTACGTGGCCCTGACCCGCGCCACCCAACGTTTGGGCGTCCTGCGGCCGGCGAGCTGAGCACGAAACCCGCCGCCCGCACCGAGTTGTCGCTCGGCGGGGGCGGCGGGCATGTTCAGGCGGTCAGTCGTTGGTTGACCGGTCCCTGATGGACCTGGCCGGTTCCGGCGCGGAGGTGGACTGGTCGCTGGTGCTGCCGCCCATCGGGGTGCTGAGGCCGCCGGTGGTGGCATCGCCGGTGGTGGTCGGTGCGACAGTGCCCGGGTGCCGCTCCGGCTGCCGGGCCACCCGGCGTACGCTCGCCGGCCCGGCGGTGCCGCCTGTGGTGGTCACCGCGCCCTGTCCACCGACGGGGCCGCCGTCGCGCAACACCTGCGGGTCGATCCGTTCGTTCGCCGGATCGAGTGGGTCATCTCGCTGGATCTGGCTCTCCACATCGGTGCGCGGCACCGTCACCTCGTCGAGGGCGCCCTTGCCGTACACGCCGCCGGCGATCCGGTCCTCGGCCTCGCGGGCGGCGTCCTGCCGCATGTCGTCCTCACGCACGTCCATCACCTCGCAGAAGCTGTGGAACTGACTGCGTGCCCGGCCACCGGCCGACCAAACCCGGTGTGACCGGGAGGTCGTCCACGGCGGTTCACCGTCGCGCCGCCCGCTGGCCGCCTGCCCGCAGCCCGAGATGTCCATGCTGTCCGGCGACCGGTGGGAGATGCCCGCCGGCAGGAGGGGATGACAGCGTGCGCACAGTACGCCGTACCGCCGTCGCGGCACTGGTGGCCGCGACGGTGACGACCGGGCTCGCGGCGCCCGTCCAGGCGAAGCCGCGACCGGACCGGACATTCGACGTGCAGGCCCACCGGGGCGGCCTCGGGCTGCGGGTGGAGAACACCCTCGCCTCCTTCGGCAACGCCCTCCAGCTCGGGGTGAGCACCCTCGAACTGGACGTGCAGATCACCGAGGACGGCCAGGCCGTCGTCACCCACGACCGGAAGATCAGTGGCGCCAAGTGCGTCGACACCAGCCCGGTGACGGCTGGCGACCCGGAGTTTCCGTACGTCGGGAAGTACATCAACACGCTCACCGTGGCCCAGGTGCGCTCCCTGGACTGCGGCTCGAAGACGCTGTCGGACAAGCCCGGCCAGTTCGCCGTCCCGGGTGCCCGGATGCCGTTGCTGCGTGAGGTTTTCGCCCTGATCAACCGCTACCGGGCGAAGGACGTGAAGCTCAACGTCGAAACCAAGGTGGAGGCGGGCGCGCCGACCGAGACCGCCCCGCGCGAGCAGTTCGTCCGGGTCACCGCGGCCGAGATCCGCGCCGCCGGGCTGCTCAAGCAGGTCACCGTCCAGAGCTTCGACTGGGGCGCGCTGATGCGGATGCGTCAGGTCGAACCAACGTTGCCGCTGGTCGCGCTGACCAACTACGACTTCCTGCAGACCGGGCAGCCGGGCGCTTCGCCGTGGCTGGGCGGGCTGGACATCGACGATTTCGGTGGCGACCCGATCAAGGCGATCCGCAGCTTCGGCGCCAGCGCGTTCTCGCCCGTGCACGGCATGCCGCAGAACGGCACGGTCACCGACCCGGGCTACCAGCCGTACGTCACCAAGGAGATGGTCGCCCAGGCGCACCGCTACGGGATCAAGGTGATCCCGTGGACGGTCGACGACGTGCCGACCATGGCCAAGCTGATCGACGACGGTGTGGACGGCATGATCACCGACTACCCGGACCGGCTGCGGGGCCTGCTGGCGCAGCGCGGTTACCGGCTGCCGAAGGCGTACGCCGCGCCGTTCGACATCCAGGCGCACCGGGGCGGTCGGGCGACCCGGCCGGAGAACACGCTGCCGGCGTTCGCGAACGCGCTGTCCAACCGGGCCATCTCCACCCTGGAGCTGGACACCAATGTGACCGCCGACGGCAAGCTCGTGGTGCTGCACGATCGCACAGTGAACGGGTCGCACTGCGTCGACACCGCCCCGGTGCGCCCGGGAGACCAGAAGTTCCCGTACGTGGGCAAACCGGTGCACGAGCTGACCCTGGCGCAGCTCAAGACCGTCGACTGCGGCACGAAGACGCTGCCCGAGCTGCCCGCTCAGGTGCCCGCGCCCGGTGCCAGGATCCCCACCCTGGACGAGGTCTTCGCCCTGGTGAGGGCGAGTGGCCGTTCCGACATCGGAATGAACATCGAGACGAAGATCAGCCCGGTGGTTAACGACACCGAGCCGTACCGCAGTTTCACCCGCAAGCTCGTCGACGCGATCCAGCGGGCCGGCTTCACCAGCCGGGCCACCATCCAGTCGTTCGACTGGCGCACCATCACGTACGCCCGGCAGCTCGACCGGCGGATCGGAACGGTCGCCCTGGTCTGGCAGTACGGTCCGGCCGAGTGCACCACCCTCGCCGACGAGTGCTCGCTGGAGGCGGTCTACGGCAACCCGTCGGTGAAGAGCCCGTGGACCGGTGGGCTGGACTGGTGGAAGTATCAGGACCTCGGCAAGCTGACCCGGGCCGCGGGCGCCGGCACGGTGTCCGCCAACTGGCAGGTGCACGACCCGAAGCAGGGCACTGTCGCCTCGACCGACTGGTACCTGCGGGAGAACCCGGCATACTTCCACGGACCGGACGTCCGGACCCTTCAGACGCGCGACGACCTGAAGGTGATCCCGTACACCGTCGATGACGCGACGGTGATGCAGCGGGTCATCGACCTGGGCGTGGACGGCATCATCACCGACGACCCGGACCTTCTGGTGAGCGTGGCGATCCGCAACGGCCTGCGCTGACCAGTCGACCACCCGATCGCCGGCCGGATTTTTCCGGCCGGCGATCGGTGTTACCTGCTCCGGGGCCCCGGGTAGTCGGGGGTTGTCCCCGCCACGAAAGCGAACCGTGCCGTGGCCGACACGCGGTAGCGGGGCGAGGGAATGCAGGTACGACTCATCGCATCCTGAGGAGGACCAGATGAGCACGCAGGCTGCTTCCACCCGGCCGATGAACCGGCCCATGAACGACCCGCAGAATCCCGCTGCGATGCGAGAGACGCAGCAGATGCCGGTCATGCACGACGGGCGTCGGAACGACATGCAGGCACCTGGTACGGAGACCAAGCAGGCGTTCAAGACCACCGAGTTCTGGATCTACCTGATCGCGGTGGCCGCCGTACTGGGCGCGTCGCAGGTCGTCGGTCGAAACTCCGCTGGGGTGGACATCTTCCGGGCCGACAACGCCTGGTTCCTGATCACCCTGCTGACGCTGGGCTATCTCGGTAGCCGCGGTCTGGCCAAGGCCGGCAGCAACTGGCGCAGCGGCGAGGAGCGCAAGGCCCGGCACTGACCGGTTCACAGCGCACGATGGCCCCCGGGAGAATCTCCCGGGGGCCACCGTCGTCGTTTGTGGACCGTCTACTCGTCGCCACCGAAGTCGCCGAAGTCGCCCTCGAACGCATCCTCGATCATCTCACCGGCGATCATGCCGCCGGCGACGCCGAGCGCCGCGCCGGCCACCATGCCGCCCATGCCGTGCCCGCGGCTGTGACCGTGGGTCGGACCGTACTGGGAACGCAGGCTGCCGTAGCGGGACGTGGTCTCCCGCAGCCAACCGTCGACGACCTGCGCCCAGTCAACCCGGTCGACGTCGGTGTGCGACACCTGGTAGCGGCCGAACGCGTCGTGCCCGGCGCTGAGGAACCCGCCGCGCTTGTCGCACTCCAGGATGACCTCCACACCGCGCTGGCTGGTCACGAAGGTCAGCTCGACCTCGCGGATGGTGCTCGCGTACTGCGGGGAGGCGAAGAACTCGATCTCCTGGTAGAACGGCAGGGTCTGCTGCACGCCCCGGATGTGCCCACGCTCCAGGTCGGCGTGCTTGAACCGGAAGCCGAGCCGCTGGAACGCCTCCAGGATCCGCTCGTGCACCGGCAGCGGGTGCACCGCCACCTGGTCCAGGTCGCTCTTGTCGACCGCGCGGGCGATCGCCAACTCGGTGCGCAGACCCATCGTCATGCCGTGCAGGCGTTGGCCGTACACGTCGGTGATCGGGGTCTCCCACGGCACCGGCAGCTGGAACGGGATCGAGAGCTGCTGCTTCGGAGCGAGGACGAGCGACCCGCTGACCGCCATCCGGTGAAACTCCATCGTGCCCGCGTACTCGGTGTCGTGTCCCTCGACCTCGACCCGGGTGACCAGGCCGATCACCACCTGCTCGATGGCCGCCTCAGCGTCGCCACCGACGAGGTTCACCTGCCCGTCGAGGGTCAGGCCGGGCCGGGTGTTGGGGTTGGTCAGCACGGTGTCCACGCTGGGACCGCCCACACCGAACGCGCTCAACATCTTCTTGAAGACCATCGGAACTCCTGTGCGACGCCGACCGCTCCAGGCTGGAGTCGGACGTTGACTCGAACGGCACCCTATCCAGCACCCCTGTGAGGTGGCTGTGAAGCGCCCGGACGGCCGGCGTCCGTTGATCGACTCCGGTTCATGAAAGTCGGGGTGTCCCGGCGACAGGACACCCCGGTTTCAGCGAACCCGAGTCGATCAACCCTGGCCTTGGCCAACCAACTCGGCGCGCAGCCGCTCGGCGACCCCGTCGGGCGACGGCATCGTGGCGACCTCGGCGCCGATCCGGCGAGCCGCCTCGGTGAACGTCGGCTCGTCGAGCAGCCGGCGCAGTGCCGCCGCGATGGCGGCCGGGTCGGCCTGCCCGGGCATCAGTGCAAGACCCGCTCCGGACGCGGCGACCCGGTCCGCCTGGATGAACTGGTCGGCGCCCTGGGGTACGACCACCATCGGGACGCCACGGGCCAGCGTGCCGAGGGTGGTGCCGGCGCCGCCGTGGGTGATGACCGCGCTGACGTTATCCAGCAACTGGGCCAGCGGCACGAAGGGGGTGAACTCCACCCGCTCCGAGTCGAGCTGGTAGTCCTCCGGCTTGCCGTCGAGGCCGAGCGTGGCCAGCACGTCGACGTCGACGTCGGTGAGGGCGCCCAGCAGCGGGCCGACCACGGCGGGGTCGGCGAAGACCGTACCGAAGCTGACCAGCACCCGGGGACGCCCGCCGGCCGGCGGCGTGTGCCCGCCCGTCGAAGCGTCGGGCGCCTGGTGCGGTTCCGGCCGCAGCGCGATCCGCTCCACCCCCTGCGGTACGGCGAAGCCCTCGAACTGCAGTCCCGGTGGGCAGGTGTCCAGCAGCCACCGCCCGGCCTGGACGCGCTGCGGCGCGGGCAACCCGCGCTCCTCGTAGCGGGCGCGGACCACCGCGATCAGCGGGTCGGTGAACTCGGCCGGCACCGCCGGGCCGAAGGCGAGGGTGGCCAGCGGTACGTCGAGCCCGGCGGCGACCAGCGGCCCCACGAAGTCGAGCATCTCGTTGACGATCAAATCCGGCTGCCAGCTCTTTGCCTGCGCGAACGCCTCGTCGGCGGTGAGGTCGACCCGGACCCCGGCGAAGAACTCGGCGACCGCCTCCGGGATCGGCTCGGTCGCGGGGTTGATGCCCAGTTTTCGCCCCACCTCGGCGAAGAGGACATCCGGCATGGGGCCAGCCGGCAGCAGCTCGATGCCCTCGGGAGCGAGGAGCGGGGCCATGCCCGCAGCGGTCACCACGGCAACGTCGTGGCCTTGGCGCCGGAACGCGCGGATCAGGGGCAGAAGCGGGAGGAAGTGCCCGAAAGACGGCACGTTCGAGAAGAGGACTCGCATGTTCATCAGAATACTCTTCTGACGAGATGGGTCGGTAGAGTGCCCTGGTGGCTGCTCAACCCCGCGCCAGTCGGCGCCAGGAGAGCGCCGAGCAAACGCGGCAGTTGATCTTGGATGCGGCGCAGGATCTGTTCATCACCCGGGGGTACGCCGCCACGACGGTCAACGACATCGCCGCCCGCGCCCGGGTTGCCGTGGCGACCGTCTACACCAGCGTCGGCGGAAAGCCGACGCTGCTGCGTGCGCTCATTGAGGCGGGTGTGAACGACCCGGAGACCGCGCAGAACGTGGCGGCCATCGCGGTCGCCGCCGACCCCGGCGAGGTCGTGCGGCTGATCGGCGCCGGGACACGGTACGGCCACCAGAGCCGCCCGCACACGATCCAACTGATGAGGGCGGCGCCGGGCATGACGGCGAGCGCGGCGGAAGCGGCGCGCGACGGCGCGGCGGCGTACCGGCAGGCGCTACGGGTCGGCGCGGTACGCCTCGACGAACTGTCCGCCCTACGTCCGGGCCTCACCGTCGAACAGGCCACCCAGGTGCTCTGGTTCTACTTCGGGCTGCACTCCTGGCCACAGCTGGTCGACGAGGGTGGCTGGTCGTACGACGAGGCCGAGCGCTGGCTGGTCGACCGGGCCACCGAGGCACTTATCCGGCCCTAGCTGAACTCGCCGTCCTTGATCCCGAGGACGAACACGGTCCACCCTTCGGCGGGGTAGACGAGGGTTGCCGCCGCCCGGTCCTTGCTGTCCCGCACCGCCACTCGACCCGAACCGTCCAGGATGGGCCCCGCCTCGACACAGCTACCACCGTTGCTGTCACTCTTGCTGCTGATGTGCCAAGCGACCTTGGGCATGCTCTCGCTCATGACAACTCCTCCGCGATGCTCGTGATCAACTTCGTTGACTCGCTCTCGCTGAGCGCGGAGTCCAGCAGACGACCATAGGTACGAACAAAGCGCTCAGCCTTCGGCGACTCCAGGTAGAGCCGCCCTCCCAGAGACTCCACGTAGGCCACCGCAGGATACGGCTCTGGCAGCCGGAATATCCAGAACGTGCCGTCGAGCCCTTGGTGCAGGGCCATCCCGGACGGCATGATTCTGATGGCCACGTTGCTCATCTGCTGCACCTGTGTGAGGTGGTGTAGTTGTCGACGCCACACCTCCGGCCCGCCGACTATTCGACGCAGCGCAGCTTCGTCGACCACGGTAGAAATCATGAGCGGGCGGCGTCGCCTCAGAACCTCTTGGCGGGTCATCCGAAGCTCCACCCAGCGATTGATCGTCGCCTCGGTGACTCCCGGTTCTGCCGCGTTACGAATCACAGCCTCGGCGTACTCCCGGGTTTGCAGAAGCCCTGGAACCAGGGTGAGGTGGAAGCAGCAGACCTGCTCCGCGCGACCCTCCAGCCAGGGATATTCGATGAAGGAGGCGTCAACGACGTCGCCATAGTTCTCGTCCCACCGGTCGGTGCGCCAAACCTCCTCGGCAAGCGCCAGCAGGCGAGCCCGCTCGGCTGCGTGGTGAAATCCGTAGAGATCCAACAGCGCGATCACATCACCCTTGCGGATCGGCCAGTCCGCGCGTTCGTACCGACCAAGCGCTGACATGTCGCGCTGCAGATGCTCTGCGACCAACTTCAACGTCATCCCCCGCTCCTCCCGCAGGGTCCGCAATCGCTGCCCCAGCCATTGCGCACGCAGGGTGCGGATGAACGGCTTGTGCGGCATGGTCCACCTCTCAATTTGTTGGCGACGCCCGCGTAGGAACCATTGCTCCAGTTCCTAGCCACTGGAACCGTGGCCCTCGGGTGAGGTGATCGCCGGCCCCCGGGACGCCCGGTGCAAACACGACAACCGCGGCTGTGCCAACAGCCGAGAAGGTGACGAGAGACGGCCTCGCGAGTGGCAGGCGCCTACCGGCTCTCGTCGGGTCTCAACTAGAGCGTCGGGATGTGCGAATCCCGGCTCCGAACCGACTTGAACGAATACCTACCACGAAAAAGGGCGCCCACGCGACCCTGACTCACCCATCGAGGAACGACGAGAGGTGACCGATGCCCAGAGGCACGCTCCACGACGGCGGCCGGCTGCATCCGCGGCACGTCCGCGACCACCAGTTCGCTACCGTCGGCTTCGGCCGGCGGGGCCTCAACCCCGCGGAGGTGCGGCGGTTCCTGCACCGCGTCGCGCTCGACCTGACCGCGCTGCACCACGACCTGGCGCAGCTCAGTGAGGAGAACGCCCGGATGAAGCGGGCGCTGCGTGCCCGACAGGGTGCCTGGTCCGAGAGGCGTCGGCCGTGATCCCGCCGGACGAGCCGCCCGGCGGGATCTTCGTACCGCTGCCTCGGGCCGCCGTGCTGGCGTTCACCGAGTCGACCGAACCGCCGCCCCGACACGTGATCCACCTGCCGGTGGCGGTTCCCGACCTGGCCGGGACACTGGACATGGCCCGTACTCTCGCCCGGTCGCTGACCTCGACGCCGCAGGTCGACGTCGCTGGCATCACCGTGTCGGCGGAGGACGCGCAGCACGTACGACATTGGGTTTTCTGCGACGGGATCATGCCCGATCGCCGCCGCTGCGCGAGGAAGGCCGACCACGTCGGCCCCTGCCTGCCCGATGGCGGTCCATAGGTTGATCTACAGTCTGGCCGATGGAGACGGGAGACGGGCACGTCCAGCGGTGCTCGCTGCGGCGGTGGGGCTCATGCTGAACGACCACTAGCAGGCCCTCCAATCCGTCGATCATGGAGTTCTGGTGGTCGAAAGATGCGATTTCGCGGCTTCTATCCACCCCCACAACTCCATGATCGACGAGGTCAGCCGCCCGGTCAGGCTTCGACGACCACCAGTTCGCCGACCTGCTCGCCGATCGTGGTACGTGCCTCGGCCGGCAACCCGACGTCGGTGATCAGCACGTCGGCGGCCTCCAGTGGGGCGATGGTGGCGATGCCGATCGTCTCCCACTTGGTGTGGTCGGCGAGCACCACGAGCCGGCGGGCCGCGCCGATGAGGCACCTGTTGACCCCGGCCTCCAGCAGGTTGGGGGTGGTGAACCCGGTGCGTGGGCTGAGGCCGTGCACGCCGAGGAACAGCAGGTCGACGTTGAGGGCGCTGATCGCCGCCTCGGCCACCGGCCCGGTCAACGCGTCCGACGGGGTGCGGATGCCGCCTGTCAACACGACTGTCTGGTCCGCGCGGGGGTTCTGGTAGAGCGCGTCGGCCACCGGGATCGAGTTGGTCACCACTGTCAGCCCGCGTACGTCGGAGAGGAGCGTGGCCAGCGCGGCGGTGGTGGTGCCGGCGGAGAGCGCGATGGCCATCCCCGGCTCCACCATCGTCGCCGCCCGCTCGGCGATGGCGCGCTTCTCCGCCTGCTGGCGGATCGACTTCGCGGCGAAGCCGGGTTCCTCGGCCGAGCCCGGCCCGGCGAGGGTCGCGCCACCGTGCACCTTGTCGACCAGGCCGCGCTCGGCCAACACCTCCAGGTCACGCCGGATCGTCATGTCGGACACGCCGAACCGGCTGACCAGGTGACTCACCCGAACCCCGCCACGCTGGCGGATCAGATCGAGGATCGCGGTCTGCCGCTGCTGGGCGAGCATCTGGGGAATCTCCTTCGCACCGTGACTGTCGTCAGAATCAGGTCTGATCCTCACGGACCACCGCCACCTCACCGGCCGGCAGCGTCAGCTCACCCGCGCAGTGTCCTCCGGTCAACAGCTCGACGCCGCGCGCCGGCAGGCGTACCTCGGTGTCGGTGTGGTTGATCGCGAACAGCCACGTCCGGTCGCCGTCGCGGCGGCGGACCACCTCCACCCCGGTCGGCGCCGACGCCGCCGGGCGGACGCCGGCCTCGGCGAGCAGCCGGGCCACCAGCCGGTCGGTGGCCGGGCCGTCCAGCCGGGTGCCGACATACCAGGCGGCGCCGTCGCCCACCCGGTGCCGGGTCAGCGCCGGCACGCCGGGCAAGGGCCCATCGGTGTACGACGCGAGCACCTCGGCGCCGTCGGTGTGCACCCACTCGGTCCACACGTCGGCGGTGCTGCCGTCGTCGAGGTGGACCTGCTCGCCCTCGCGCAGCGGAAAGAACTCCTCGGTACGGACGCCGAGCAACTCCCGGAACGCGCCCGGGTAGCCGCCCAGCCGGATGTGGTCGTTGGCGTCGACGATGCCGCTGAAGTAGGTGACCGCCGCGGTGCCACCGGCCTCGACGTAGCGGTGCAGGGCGGCGACGTCGGCGTCCCGGACCAGGTAGAGGGTCGGCACCAGGACCAGCCGGTAGTCGCTGAGGTCGGTCGACGGGTGGACGATGTCGGCGGTCACGCCGGCCCGCCAGAGCGAGTCGTACAGGGCTTTGAGTCGGTCGGCGTAGGTGACGTCGACGCTGGGGTGCGAGTCCAACTCGACACCCCACCACGCCTCCCAGTCGAACAGGATCGCCACGTCGGCGTCCACCCGACTGCCGCGTACCTCGGCGAGGGCCTTGAGGTCCGCGCCGAGCTGGCAGACCTCGCGGAACACCTTGGTGTCCGGCCCGGCGTGCGGGACCAGCGCGGAGTGGAACTTCTCCGCGCCGGCCCGGGAGGCGCGCCACTGGAAGAAGAGCACCCCGTCGGCGCCGCGGGCGACGTGCGCGAGGCTGTTGCGGCGCAGCTGCCCGGGCAGCTTCGCCACGTTGCGCGGCTGCCAGTTGACCGCGCTGGTGGAGTGCTCCATCAGCAGCCACGGGTCGCCGCCGGCGACGCCCCGGGTGTGATCGGCGGCGAGCGCCAGCCCGAGGTGCGCCTGCGGGTCGGCGGCGGTCAGGTAGTGGTCGTTGGAGACCAGGTCCACGTCGGACGCCCAGGAGTGGTAGTCCATGTGCTTGATGCCCAGGCCGATCATGAAGTTGGTGGTGATCGGCTGCCGGACCAGCGTCTGCAGCACCTCACGCTCGGCGCGCAGTTGGGCGCGCTGCTCGTCGGAGGAGAACCGCAGGAAGTCCAGCTGCTGCGTGGGGTTGGCGAACGTCGGCGCGGTGCGCGGTGGGTTGATCTCGGCCCAGTCGCCGTAGCGCTGGCTCCAGAACGCGGTGCCCCAGGCGTCGTTGAGCCGGTCCAGGTCGCCGTAGCGCTCGCGCAGCCAACCACGGAACGCCTCGGCGCTGACATCGCAGTAGCAGTGCACGTTGTGGCAGCCCAGTTCGTTGGAGACGTGCCACATGACCACGGCGGGGTGCTCGGCGTACCGGCCGGCGACCGCGCGTACGAGCTCCAGCGACCGCTCGCGGAACACCGGTGAGCTGGGGCAGTACGCCTGTCGTCCCCCGGGCCAGAGGATCGCGCCGTCGGCCCGACGGGGCAGCGTCTCCGGGTGCGCGCGGGCCAACCACGGCGGCGGGCTGGCCGTGGCGGTGGCCAGGTCGACCTGGATGCCGCCGTCGTGCAGAAGGTCCAGAACCCGGTCCAGCCAGCCGAACTCGAACCGCCCCGGGGTGGGCTCCAGCAGCGCCCAGGAGAAGATGCCGACGGAGACCAGGTTGACCCCGGCCTGGCGCATCAGGTCGACGTCCTCGGACCAGGTCTCCTCGGGCCACTGCTCGGGGTTGTAGTCGCCGCCGAAATAGATGCTGTCACCCTGCCATCGCCGCATGACAGCTGAGGGTGCACCCGCTGGCCCACGGAAGTCAACAGGTTCCAACATCGAGGTTCTTTCCAACGTTTACCAGGTAACGGCCGCGTCACGACTGGGTTATCAGAGGCGAACTGCCCTCTTGACAGCGCCTGACTGCAGGGTAGCTTGAGGCCCCAATGGCCGTTCGTGTTCGCCAATGTGGATTCTCGGTGGATCTCAATGTGCGATCACGACGCCGGACCTGCCTTCACCACCCTGACGGCCCTTGGGCGTAGCACCTCTTCATCCGCAGGAGGCACAGATGTCCCGTCCCCAATCCCAAGCCGAGTACCTGGCTCGGCTCGTACCGCCCTCAGTCGCCGGCATCAACCGACGGTCGTTGCTGGCCGGCGCGGCCGGCACGGGCGCGCTGCTCGGCACCGGACTGCTCGCCGGCTGCGGCGACGACTCCGGCTCCGGGGGGTCCAGCAAGGACGTGTCGCTCGGCTCGAACCAGTCCGACCCGAAGCCGAAGGACGTCCTGGTCAAGGTCACCGACGGCTTCAAGACCTCGTCCGGGGTGCAGGTCGCGGTGAATACGGTCGACCACAACACGTTCCAGGAGAACATCAACAATTACCTACAGGGCAAGCCCGACGACGTGTTCACCTGGTTCGCCGGCTACCGGATGCGCTTCTTCGCGCAGAAGGGCCTGGCCAGCGACATCAGCGACGTGTGGGGCAAGCTCTCCGGCTACTCCGACGCCTTCAAGAAGGCATCCACCGGCGACGACGGCAAACAGTACTTCGTGCCGGCGACGTATTACCCGTGGGCGGTCTTCTACCGCAAGTCGGTCTGGCAGCAGCACGGCTACCAGGTGCCCACCACCCTGGACCAGTTCACCGCGCTCGGGGCGCAGATGAAGAGGGACGGCCTCACCCCCATCGCCTTCGCCGACAAGGACGGCTGGCCGGCGATGGGCACCTTCGACATCCTCAACCTGCGCATCAACGGCTACCAGTTCCACATCGACCTGATGGCCGGCAAGGAAGCCTGGACCTCCGACAAGGTCAAGAAGGTCTTCGACACCTGGGCCGGCCTGCTCCCCCTGCACCAGCCGGACAGCCTCGGCCGCACCTGGCAGGAGGCCGCGCAGTCGTTGCAGCAGAAGAAGAGCGGTATGTACCTGCTCGGCCTCTTCGTCGGTCAGCAGTTCAGCAACGACGAGCAGGACGACCTCGACTTCTTCACCTTCCCCGAGATCGACCCGGCCATCGGCGCCAAGGCGCTGGACGCGCCGATCGACGGCTACATGATGGCGCGCAAGCCCAAGAACGAGGACAACGCGCGCAAGCTGCTGGAGTACCTCGGCGGCAAGGCCGCTGCGGACATCAACCTCAAGAACGACCCGGCCGTCCTCGTGGCCAACAGTGGCGCGGACGTCGGCGGCTACACCGCGCTGCAGAAGAAGGCCGCCGAACTGGTCGGGTCAGCCACCGAGATCGCCCAGTTCCTCGACCGGGACACCCGGCCGGACTTCGCCTCCACGGTGATGATCCCGGCGATCCAGCAGTTCATCAAGAACCCCAAGGACATCGACGGCCTCACCTCGTCCATCGAGAACCAGAAGAAGTCGATCTTCACTGACTGACGGCGGAAGGGGGAGGACATCGTGTCCGACCTGCCCCTGATCCAAGCGGATCGCGCCGTGCCGCCGCCGGCGACGACCACCTCCACGGGTGGTCGTCGCCGGCGGCTACGGCTCCTGTCCCGCACCGACCGCGTGGTCATCACGCTGATGGTGCTCGTCCCGCTGCTGCTCGTCACCGGGTTCGTCTGGCTGCCGGCGGCGGCCACCGTGCTGCTCTCCGGCACCAACTGGGACGGCATCGGCCCACTGAACGAGATCGAGTTCGTCGGCGCGCGCAACTACAGCGACGTGGTGAGCATCTACCCGCCGTTCGTGCCGGCGATCCAGCACAACCTGCTCTGGTTGGCCTCGCTCTTCGTGGTCGCCACCCCGTTCGGCATGTTCCTGGCCGTGCTGTTGGACAAGGAGCTGCGCGGCAGCCGCTTCTACCAGACCGCGCTCTACCTGCCGGTGGTGCTCTCGCTGGCGCTCATCGGCTTCGTCTGGCAGCTGCTCTACTCCCGCGACCAGGGCCTGATCAACGCCATCTTCGGCAGCAGCATCGACTGGTACGGCGACTCGAACGTCAACATCTGGGCGGTGATGATCGCCTCCGGGTGGCGGCACGTCGGGTACATCATGCTGCTCTACCTGGCCGGTCTGAAGGGCGTCGATCCATCGTTGCGCGAGGCAGCCGCGGTCGACGGCGCCTCGGAGAGACGGACGTTCTTCCAGGTCGTGTTCCCGGTCATGCGGCCCATCAACATCATCGTGCTGGTGGTGACCGTGATCGAGTCGCTGCGCGCGTTCGACCTGGTCTGGGTGGTCAACAAGGGCCGCAACGGGCTGGAGCTGATCTCCGCGCTGGTCACCCAGAACGTGGTGGGCGAGGCGAGCCGGATCGGCTTCGGTTCGGCACTGGCAACGATCATGCTGGTCGTCTCGCTGGTCTTCATCACCATCTACCTGGCGACCGTGATGAGGGAGAACCGGGAATGAGCACCGCGACCATCACCCCGCGGAGCGAGGATGGGCTCGACGCGCCGCCGCGCCGCCGCAAGCTGACCCCGTTGCGGATGCTGCTGCACGGCTTCCTCATCCTCGTCTCACTGGCCTGGCTCTTCCCGATCGCCTGGGCGGTGCTGACCTCGCTGCGTTCCTACGACTACACCGCAGCGAACGGCTACGTGTCATTCGGCGGCTGGACCTTCGACAACTACGTCACCGCCTGGCGGACGGCGGAGTTCGGGCAGCACTTCCTCAACTCGGTGTACATCACCGTGCCGGCGGTACTGCTCACCCTCTTCCTCGCCTCCTGCGTGGCGTTCGTCATCGCCCGGTTCAGTTGGAAACTCAACCTCGTCCTGCTCGGGGTCTTCACCGCGGCCAACCTGCTGCCCCAGCAGGCGCTGCTCATCCCGCTGTTCCGGCTGTTCACCGAGGTGCCGCTGCCGGAGTTCATGAGCGACTCCGAGCTGCTCTACGACAGCTACTGGGGCCTGATCCTGATCAACGTGGCCTTCCAGTGCGGCTTCTGCGTCTTCGTGCTCAGCAACTACATGAAAGCGCTGCCCCGTGACCTGTACGAGGCGGCGATGGTCGACGGGGCGAGCATCTGGCGGCAGTACTGGCAGGTCACCATGCCGCTGTGCCGGCCGGCCCTGGCCGCGCTGGCGACGCTGGAGGTGACCTGGATCTACAACGAGTTCTTCTGGGCCACAGTCCTCATGCGCACCGGCGACAAGTTCCCGGTGACCAGCTCACTCAACAACCTGCGCGGTGAGTTCTTCACCGACAACAACCTGGTCTCGGCGGGCAGCGTGCTCGTCGCGATCCCCACCCTGGTGATCTTCTTTATGCTCCAGCGGCACTTCGTTCGGGGCCTGACCTTGGGAGCCTCCAAAGGATGACCATCCTGCACCTGCGCCGCGCGCGGACCAGCCTGGTGCTCGACGCGCGCGGCCCGGGGCTGCCCCGGGTCGTGCACTGGGGCGGCGACGTCGGCGACCTCGACGACGACGGCCTGCGCCAGCTCACCGACGCGACGGTACCGCCGGTGGTGCCGAGCAGCTTCGACCAGCCGACCGTGCTGTCAGTGCTGCCCGAGGCGAGCGCCGGTTGGAGCGGCCGACCGGGGTTGGCCGGGCACCGCGACGGACGAGACTGGTCCACCTCCTTCCGCCTCGTTGGGGTAGACGTGCGCGACATCGGCCCCGACCCGGACCAGCTGGCTGCGGGCGGGGAGGCGGTGGGCGTACTCCCCTCCGACGGTGGGCACGGCGGGCCCGGCGCGGCGCTGCTGACGGTGCGGGCCTCGGACCCGGCCGCCGGGCTGACTCTGACCATCGAGATCACGCTCGACCGGTACGGCCTGCTGACCGTTCGGCACCGGCTGCGCAACGACGGCGACAGCGCGTACGAGCTGCGGGAGCTGACGCCGGTGCTGCCGGTGCCGGCGGTCGCCACCGAACTGCTCGACCTGACCGGCCGGTGGTGTCGGGAACGGTCCCCGCAGCGGCACCCGTGGCAACACGGCGCCTGGGTCCGCGAGGGCCGGCACGGCCGTACCGGGCACGACGCCACGCTGCTGCTGGTGGCCGGCACCACTGGCTTCGGCTTCGGTCACGGTGAGGTCTGGGCGGTGCACACCGCGTGGAGCGGCGACCACGTCACGTTCGCCGAGCGTCGCCCCACCGGCGAGTCGACAATCGGTGGCGGCGAGCTGCTGGCCCCCGGCGAGGTCCGGCTCGACCCCGGCGAGTCCTACGAGACTCCCCTGCTCTACGCGGTCTGGTCCGACGCCGGGCTGGACGGGCTCAGCGACGTGCTGCACACCCACCTGCGGGCCCGCCCCGGGCACCCGCGCTCCCCCCGCCCGGTGACCCTGAACGTCTGGGAGGCGGTCTACTTCGACCACGACCTGGACCGGCTACGGGCGCTCGCCGACCGGGCCGCGCAGATCGGCGTCGAGCGGTTCGTGCTCGACGACGGCTGGTTCCGGGGCCGACGCGACGACACCGCCGGGCTCGGCGACTGGTTCGTCGACGAGGGCGTCTGGCCGGACGGCCTGCAACCGCTGATCGACCACGTCACCGGCCAGGGCCTCCAGTTCGGCCTCTGGGTCGAGCCGGAGATGGTCAACCCCGACTCGGACCTGTTCCGGGCGCACCCCGACTGGGTGCTCGCGGTGCCGGGGCGGCTACCGCCGGCCTGGCGTCACCAGCAGGTGCTCGACCTGGGCCGCCCCGAGGCGTACGACTATGTGCTGGCACGCCTCGACACGCTGCTCACCGACCACCCGGGCATCCGTTACCTCAAGTGGGACCAGAACCGGGACCTGACCGAGGCCGGGCACCACGGCCGCCCCGGGGTGCACGGGCAGACACTCGCGGTCTACCGGCTGTTCGACGAGTTGCGTGATCGCCACCCGGGCGTGGAGATCGAGAGCTGCTCGTCCGGCGGGGCCCGGGTGGACCTGGCCATCCTGGCGCGTACCGACCGGGTCTGGGCCAGCGACTGCAACGACGCCCTGGAGCGGCTCAGCATCCAGCGCTGGACGGGGTTGCTGCTGCCACCGGAGCTGATCGGCACCCACGTCGGCCCGGAACGCTCACACACCACCCACCGCGTACACGACCTGGGTTTCCGGGCGGCGACAGCGCTCTTCGGCCACCACGGCATCGAGTGGGACATCGCGTCGATCAGCGCTGCCGAGCAGACCGAACTGGCCGCCTGGGTGGCACTGCACAAGCGGCTGCGCCCGCTGCTGCACGCCGGTCGGGTGGTCCGGGTCGACCACCCGGACCCGGCCGTCTGGGCGCACGGCGTGGTCGATCACGACAACAGCCGAGCGGTGTACGCGGTGGCCCGGCTGGCCACCTCGGTGGCGCAGGTTCCCGGCGCGGTGCGGCTGCCCGGCCTCGACCCGGGCCGGCGGTACCGGGTGCGACAGGTGTCGGGCGTACCGGCCCCGGCGACCATCGACCTGTCCGCGCCCACCTGGCTGGCGGCTGGTCTCACCCTCAGCGGGGCGGCACTGGCCCGGGTGGGTGTGCAGCTGCCCGCCCTGCACCCGGAGCAGAGTCTGGTGCTGGAGGTCGACGCCGTCGACTGACAAGATTCTGGAGAATCTTCGGCCGGGGTGTCGAGAACGGCAGGGCCTGCTTCTACCTCAGGGTGAGAGCACCGACGATGGTGCGCAGGTGTGGAGGAGCCAACCATGAAGTACATGCTGTTGATGCAGTTCAGCGCCGCCGGGGCTGACTTCCCGGGCATCGACACCTGGACCCAGGACGAGGTCCGGTCGCACATCGCCTTCATGGGCGAGGTGAACGCCAAGCTTGCCGCCGCCGGTGAGTGGGTCGACGCGCAGGGTCTCGGCGGCCCGCAGCAGGCCCGGATCGTCCGGGCCGGTGAGGGCGGGACGCCGGTGGTCACCGAGGGGCCGTTCGCCGAGACGAAGGAGTTCCTGGCCGGCTACTGGATCGTCGACTGCGACAGCCCACAGCGGGCCGTGGAGCTGGCCGCGCACATCTCCACGGCGCCCGGCCCCGGTGGCCGGCCGCTGAACATGCCGATCGAGGTGCACCCGGTGATGTCCGCCCCTTCGCAGGAGGTGTGAGCGGCTGAACACCGATCCCCGCGTCGAGGACCTGCTGCGCGAGTTGGCGCCGCAGGTCCTCGGCGTGCTCAGCCGCCGTTTCGGTGACTTCGCCACGGCGGAGGACGCGGTTCAGGAGGCGCTGCTGGCCGCTGCCACCCAGTGGCCCACCGAGGGGCTGCCGGCGAACCCCCGTGGCTGGCTGATCCAGGTCGCTTACCGCCGGATGATCGAGCTGGTCCGCGGTGAGCAGGCCCGACGCCGCCGGGAGGACCTGGTCGCCAGCCGGGACCCGGACCACCAGCGGTACGCGCCGGCCCCGGACGAGGAGTTGACCGCCGAGCGGGACGACACGCTGGTCCTGCTCTTCCTCTGCTGCCACCCGGCGCTCGCCCCGACGTCGGCGGTGGCGTTGACGCTGCGCGCCGTCGGCGGGTTGAGCACCGCCGAGATCGCCCGCGCGTTCCTGGTGCCCGAGGCGACGATGGCGCAGCGGATCAGCCGGGCCAAGCAGCGCATCCGGGGATCCGGGCTGCCGTTCCGGATGCCCGATCCGGCGGAGCGGGCGGACCGGTTGGTCGCCGTCCGGCAGGTGCTCTACCTGGTCTTCACCGAGGGGCACACCAGCACCACCGGCCCGGACCTGCGTCGCATCGACCTCGCGGCGGAGGCGATCCGGCTGACCCGCGCGCTGCACACGCTGCTGCCGAACGACAGCGAATCGGCCGGGCTGCTGGCGTTGATGCTGCTCACCGAGGCACGCGGCCCGGCGCGGACCGGGCCGTCCGGCGAGCTGATCTCACTGGCCGACCAGGACCGCAGCCGCTGGGACACGGCGGCGATCGCCGAGGGCGTCGCACTTATCACCCGGGCTCTACCGCGTGGGCCGGTCGGCCCGTACCAGGTACAGGCCGCCATCGCCGCCCTGCACGACGAGGCGCCGAGCACCGAGCAGACCGACTGGCCGCAGATTCTGGCGCTCTACGAGGTGCTGGAACGCATGGCCGGCAGCCCGGTGGTGGCCCTCAACCGGGCCGTGGCGACGGCCATGGTGCACGGCCCGGCCGCCGGCCTGGCCGCCCTCGACGCGTTGGCCCACGACCCGCAGCTGGCCGGACACCACAGGCTGGCCGCCGCCCGCGCCCACCTGCACGAGATGGCCGGTGACCAGGCCCAGGCGATCGCCGACTACCGGGGCGCCGCCGCCCGCACGAGCAGCCGCCCCGAACAGCTCTACCTGACCATGCGGGCAGCCCGACTGGCCGCCGAATCCGGGGACGGCCCGCCTCAGCGGTCGTGATCGAGCCCCAGATGATCTGTCCCAGGAGGTCCGACCGCCGGAGGCACGTCGATAGCGGAGGTGTCGCGGCGCGATTTCCCGTGACGACAGCGGCCAACTGGCGACAACGCCCTCGCTCAGCGAGCCGTTGCGCGGCGACGCGGCCCGGATCGGCGGATGGGTGTCCCGGGCCGCCTTTGGAGCTGATGCGGTAAACGATTCATCCATCGGGACGGGTGCCCGGCCCTGCGCAGCCGATTCGTTTGTGACGTCAGCTCCACAGGGGTTCCGGGACAGGTGTCGGGGTCGCGCGGACGTCACGTCGACGGGTCGGCCGGACGTGGACATCGTCGACACTAGCCTGGGCCACGACGGGTTCATCGACCACGAAGGACCAAGGGGAAGCATGGCGTACGTGCTGCTGGGGATCGCCATCCTCGCCGAGGTGCTGGCGACCAGCCTGATCAAGAGCACCGCCGGGTTCAGCCGCCTCTGGCCGACCGTGGCGTGCCTCGGCGGCTACGCGGTGGCCTTCCTCCTCCTGGCCCAGGCCGTCAAGGAGATCCCTGTGGGGGTGGCGTACGCCCTCTGGTCGGGTCTGGGCACCGCGACCATCGTGGCGATCGGGGCGGTGTTCCTGGGTGAGTCGGTGGGGCTCGCCAAGCTCACCGGCATCGCGCTGATCATCGTCGGGGTGGTCATCGTGAACCTGGCCGGGGAGCACTGACCAGGTCGGGTTCCGGTGGTCGGGTCCGACGCGGACCCGACCACCGGCCCGACGGTCAGCTCGCCGTGCAGCTCACCGCCGGCAGACTGTTGGCGCCGGTCCAACTGCCGAGGAAGCCGAAGCTGGCACTGGCCCCGGCGGCCAGCCGTCCGTTGTAGTCGGTGTTTCGGGCGGTCACGGTGGTTCCGCTGCTGGTGAGGGCCACATTCCAGGATTGGGTGACGCGCTGGCCGTTGGCGAAGGTCCAGCCGGCGGTCCAGCCGGTGATCGCCCTCGCGCCGGCGGTCACCCGCACCTCACCCTGGAAGCCGCCCTGCCACTGGTTGGTCACCGTGTACGTGGCCGTGCAACCACCGGCTGGCGGCGGCGTGGTGGGTGGCGGCGTCGTCGGCGGTGGGGTGGTCGGGGGCGGCGTGGTCGGCGGAGGGGTGCCGCCGAAGACGCTGGCCTCGCGGGCGGTCTGCCGGATGCCGTTGGCGCCGTTGAAGAGGCGCTGACCCCAGTCGGTCAGGCTCGCCGGGTTGAAGTTGGTGGCCAGGTCGAGATATTCGACGCCGCCGCCGTTGCCGCTCCACGACCAGCCCAGCCAGCCGATCCCGTTGGCCTGGCTGTACGCGAGGATGGCGTCCTCGTCCGGGTTGCCGTCGGAGTGGTTGAAGCCGAACTCACCGACCACGATGGGCAGCCCGGCGGCGCGGAACCGGCCCAGATAGTCGCTGATCTCCGCGGCGGTGTCGAACACCCCGTACATGTGGATGGAGAACACCGTGTTGCGGGCCGGGTCGGCGGCGAAGACCGACGCGGCGTTGTCGCGCATGGTGAACGACCAGTCCTGCCCCCAGTTCGGGGCGTCCACCATGATCGTGTGGGTCAACCCGCCGGCCCGCAGGCGCTTGATCGCATTGGCGTTGTCGGTGGCCCACGAGGCGTAGTTCTGGTTGCCGTACGGCTCGTTGCCGATGTTGACGATGACGTATCTTTCCTGGCCGGCGAGGACGTCGGCGAGGCTGAGCCAGTAGTCGACGGCGCGGTCGAGGGTGATCGCGCCGCTCTGCTCGCCGTACCCGGTGGTGTCGTGCACCTCCAGCACACAGATCAGCCGGTTGGCCTTGCAGAGCGAGATGACGTTGGCGACGTCGGCGTTTGTGTTGCGGGTCCACCTGTCACCGCTGGAGAGCACCACCCGCACGGTGTTCGCCCCGAGCGCCTTGACGTCGGCGAACGAGCTGGTCTGCTGCGGGTACCAGGTGTGCGCGTGGTTGACGCCGCGCATGATGAATTCGGCGCCGTTGGCGTCGTACAACTTGCCGCCAGCGACGGAGAAGCCAGCCGCGGCGTGCGCCGGCTGGCCGAACGCCAGCACGGTGACGAGCAACGCGAGCAGTGTCGCGCCGACGGCGGAGAGTCGAGTCTTCATGGCCTTCCTCAGGGAGGACCCCCGGTGCCCGACAGGGGTGGGGACGAGACAGGGAAGGCGGCTGCAGCCCGGCAGCCGCGCCCGGCTCCCGGCGCACGCATCAGCGTAGGACGATGGATCGGCCTTCGCAACCGGTTCAGTTGGCGGGCCCGCAGCCCGGACAGCCGCAACGGCCCACGCAGGACGCGGGCCGTCACGGGGCGGTCATCCCCACCACAGGATGTGCGCCACACCCGGCTCTTAACCGGTTAAGAGCGACGGTAGGCAGGTGACTGCGATCCGTCAAGCACCGCGGCAGCCGAATCGGACGAGAGGGTTGACCGCCGTGCATCGGGGTATCCCGGGAACGATCCGTTGGTGAGAGGGGATACCAGGATGGTCAGCGTCGGCTACACCCTGATGAGCGAGCAGGCCGGGCCCAAGCAGCTGGTGGACCATGCGGTACGGGCCGAGGCGGCTGGTTTCGACCAACTGGTGATGTCCGACCACTACTACCCCTGGCTGGACTCCCAGGGCCACTCCCCGTACGCCTGGTCGGTGCTCGGCGCGGTCGCCCACGCCACCTCCCGGGCGCAGCTGATGTCCTTCGTGACCTGCCCGATCCGCCGCTACCACCCGGCCGTGGTCGCGCAGAAGGCCAGCACGATCGGGGCGCTCTCGGACGGCCGTTTCACCCTCGGCCTGGGCGCCGGGGAGAACCTGAACGAGCACGTGGTCGGCGGTTGGCCGCACGTCCAACAGCGGCACGAGATGTTCGAGGAGGCGTTGCAGATCATCCGGCCGTTGCTCAACGGGGAGACGCTGACCTTCTCCGGCAACCACTTCGACGTGCCCGACGCCTACGTCTGGGACCGCCCGGAACAGCCGGTGCCGATGGCCGTCGCCGCGTCCGGTCGACAGTCCGCGACGCTTGCCGCCGAGTACGGCAACGGCCTCATCTCCACCGAACCCGACCGGCACATCATCGAGATGTACGACGATGCCGGGGGCGCCGGCCAGCCCCGCTACGGCCAGGTGGCCATCTGCTACGGCCCCGACGAGGCGGAGTGCCGCAAGATCGTCCACGACCAGTTCCGCTGGTTCGGGATGGGTTGGAAGGTCAACGCCGACCTGCCCGGCCCGGAGTCCTTCGCCGCCGCCACCCAGTTCGTCCGCGAGGAGGACGTCGCCGAGGGCATCTCCTGCGGTCCGGACGTGGACGCGCACGTCGAGGCGTTCCGCAAGTTCGTCGACGCCGGCTTCACCCACGTGGCGATCATTCAGGTCGGTGGGGAGACCCAACCGATGTTCCTGGACTGGGCGCGGGAGCAGCTGCTGCCCCGGTTGCGCGAGCTGTGAACCGAGGTGCGGCGCCTCCGCCGCCCGGGTCGAGCCGCCGCAGCGCCGTCGGCCGGTTCGGGCCGGCCGAGCTGCGGCTCGCCATGGCCGCGCCCCGGGCGGCCGGCGGACTGACCAGCGAGTGGCGGGTCGTTGACGGGCTGCGCACCCACACCCGCCGCAGCGCCGACCCGGGGACCGGGGCGCCACCCGCGGTGCTGGTACACGGCTTGGCGGTCTCGCACCGATATCTCACCCCGCTGGCCGTCGCGCTCTCCACCACCCACCAGGTGTACGTGCCGGACCTGCCCGGCTTCGGACTGACCGAACACCCCCGGGGCGCGTTCGACGTCCGCCGGCACGCCGACCACCTGGCCGCCTGGCTGGCCGCGTACCAACTGCCGCCGGTCTGCCTGCTGGGGCACTCGTTCGGCGCGGAGGTGGTCGCCGCGGTGGCCGCTAGCCACCCCGATGCGGTACGCGCGCTGGTGTTGGCCGGACCGACAAGTGACCCGGCGGCCCGGTCCCGACGGGACCAGTTCGGTCGCTGGCTGGTGGACACCCTGCGCGAGGCGCCGCTGCAGGCCCCGATCCTGGTACGGGACGTCTGGAACGCCCGGCCCTGGCGGGTCCTCGCCACGCTGTCGCACTCGGTGCGGAACGCGATCGAGGCGGACCTCGTCCGCGTCAGCGCGCCGACTGTCGTGGTGACCGGCGATCGCGACCCGGTCGTGCCGCAACGGTGGCGGGACGAGGCGACGCGGCTGGTGCCGGAGGCGGCCCTGGTGGTCGTTCCCGGTGCGGCGCACAACGTGGTCACGACCGCCCCGACTGCCGTCGCCGACGCGATCCGGCACCTGCTAGCCCCTCAACCCGCACTCACGGACAGGTGAACATCATGCGCTTCGGCAACACGGAGATCCGCCCGCTCGGCGGGGGCCTCGGCTGCCTCCTGATGATCCTCTTCTCGATCGTGGCCTCGGTGGTGCTGACCGTCCTGCTGAATCTGGTGCTCTGAGCCCCGCGAGCCTCAACGGCGCAGGCCCAGGGCGTTGAGCACCTCCCGGACGGCCAGCCGGGCCGGGTCGAGCACCGAACGGCGGGCCCAGCGGGCCGCGGGCGCGACGGTGGCCCGCCACACCGCCTTGAGGCCCCGCATCACCGGCACGACCGTCACCGACCAGACCCACCGGACTCCCGCGAGCAGCGGGCGTACGGTGTGCTGCCACAGCCAGCGCAACCCCCGCCCGAGCGGGCGCAGCAGCAGTCGGTAGAGCACTCTCAGCACCCGGCCGGCGGTCTGCCATGCGCCGACCACCGCGGCGACGACCAGCCGACCGACGGGCGTGAGCACCGCGCCCAACCACCGCAGCGGCCACCGGACCAGGTACGTGGCGAGCCAGACCAGCACCCGCCCCAGCACGACGAGAAGCGGACGCAGCCCACGACGGGCCAGCCAGACCAGCGCGGGCCAGATCACCGTGCGGACGACCCACGCCAGCGGGAGCCACAGCAGGTGCCGGGCGCACCAGACCAGCGGAAGCCAGACCAGCCGGTGCAGCACCCAGGCCAGCGGGGCCAGCAGCCAGCGGCGCAGGAACCGGCCCGCCGGGCGGAGCAGGTACCGGTGCAGCAGCCGGCCGGCAGCCGCGATCAGCTCCCAGAGCAGGCGTACCGGCAGCACCACGACCAGCGCCACACCGCGCGCGACGGCCGAGACGAGCGGAAGCGCGACGGCGGCCGGCTGCGCCGTGCCCGAGGCCAGCGGGCCGGCGGCCGGACGAGCCCTCGGTGGCGCGGCCCGGTGATCGTTCGGCGGACCGGGCAGCGGCGGGCGGAGGGTACGGCGGTCGGTCACTGTGGCACGGTAATCGGCCCGCGCCACGCCATGGGGGTGCCGGCGACGCGAGACCGAGAGGCCGCGTCAGCTGGCGGACAACTCCAACGTGACGAGCAGCGGATAGTGGTCGGAGGCGGTGGCCGCCGCGCCGTCGCGGAGCACCCGACAGTCGTGCGCCCGCTGCGCCACCGCCGGGCTGCCGATCAGGTAGTCCAGCCGCATCCCGGCGAACTCGGCCCCACCGAGTCGGGTGGGCACGGTATGGCCGGCGGCCTCCGGTGCGTCGACGTTGCCCGACGGCCACAGGTCGACAAGGCCGGCGGCGAGCAGCCGGGCGATCGCGCGGGTGTCCACCGCGCCGCCGGAGCGACGCAGGTGCCGCCGCCGGTAGAGGGCGGGCATACCGGCCAGCCGGGCGGTGTGGTCGACGGTCGGGTCGAGCGAGTTGAGGTCACCGGCGACAAGCGTCAGCGGCCCCCGGTCGCGGCGCATCGCGGCGACCAACCAGTCGACCTCCATCCGCCGCCGACCCCCTGAGTACGGGTAGAGGTGAGTGCCCAGCACCGTGAACGGACCGGCGGACGTGGCCACCACGACGCGGACGGCCGCGTGGTGGAACGGGCGGCGCACCGACCCGGCGTCGACGACCCGGTACGGGGGCCGGACCAGCACCGCCACCGGCTGCCCGAAGCAGGACCGGGCCAGGTGGGGCGTCATCCCCACCCGGCCCGCCACCGTGGCCATCAGCCCGTCCCGGTCGAAGCCGCGCAACTCCTGCAGGGCCAGCACGTCCGGTGCCTGCTCGTTGACGACCTGGACCACCTGATCCAGCCGGTCCGGGCCGCCGCGGTCCCGCCCGCCGGTGCGGACGTTCCAGGTCATCACCCGCAGCACGACGGCGACGCCTAGTCGGCTCGGCCGGCCCGCGCCAGCTCGTCGTCGAGGGTGTCCACGTCCTCCGATTCGATGGCCGGTCGGTTGCCTTCCTTCAGGTCCTCATTCGGGCGGATCACCAGGTAGAGCAACCCGATCCAGAGCGCGGAGAGCAGGATCGCGCCCACGAAGTCGGTCGGGTGGTGCATCCCCCGGTACATCCGGGAGGTGGCCACCCCGACCGGCATGAGCACGGCCAGCGCCACGAAGACCCAACGCCACCACCTGTCGGTACGCGGGAACACGATGAGGGTGATCGCCAGCCAGACGCAGATCGTGGCCGCGATGTGCCCGGACGGGAACGACGAGGTGGGCATCTGCCCGTCCAGGTTCTCCACCGGCGGACGCGGCCGGTCGACAGCGCGGGCCGACGCGAGGAAGAGGGTCAGCTCACCCACCATCGCCAGCGCCACGAAGAGCACCGGGCGCCAGCGCCGCCACACCGCCAGCACCAGCGGGCAGAACACCAGCGAGATCAGCAGGATGGCATGGGTGTCACCGAACTTGCTCCACCACCAGCTGACGTCGGTCAGCACCTCGGTGTGCCGCTCGGCGAACCACTGAGGGACCTCGGTGTCGAGGGTGTCGAAGAAGGTGCCCTTGGCGTGGTAGCTGACGTAGTTGCCGAAGCCGTACAGCGCCCCGAACACGATCACCCAGCCGACGAGCAGCTCGGCCACCGCCGAGCGGGGGTGTGCCAACACGTGTTCCTCGGCCGGGGCGGGGGCGATGTCGTGCCCCGCCTCCGGCTCCAGGCCCTCGGTCAGCGGCGGCACCGGCCGACCCCGCTCCCGCCGCCACAGCCGGAAGGCGTACGCGGTGACGCCCAGCCAGGCGGCCCCGAGCAGCCAGGCGGCCAACACGTCGGAGACGAAGTGCACGCCCAGCGCGATCCGGGTCAGCCCGACCAGTGCCACCAGCGCACCGACCCCGACGATGGCCGGCTTGCGCCAGCGGGGCGCCATCGCCGGCAGGAACACCAGCAGCAGCGCCCCGTACGCGACGAACGAGCCGAGCGCGTGCCCGCTCGGGAAACTGTTACCGGGCGCGCTGGCGACCGGCACGTCCACGACCGGGCGGAGCCGGCCGACAAGCGTCTTCAGCGACGGGTCGAGGATCAGACCACCGACCCCGGTGACGATCAGGTAGACGGCGAGTCGGGGCTGCCGCCGGATCAGCAGCCCGACCACGGCGATGGTGACCAGCCAGATGAGGATCGGCCGGCCGCCCAGGTCGGTCACCGCCTGGAGCACGGTGACCAGCGCGTGGTGCGGGGCGACGAGCCCGTTGAACCACTCGGCGACCGCGTGGTCGGCATCCTGCAGCGGGCTCCACCGCACCCGGACCAGCAACAACAGCAGCCCGAAGGCCACCCCGGCGCCGGTGACGGCCACCAGGCCGGCAATGCTCCGCTCGGCGAAATGACCGATCGGACGGCGCGCCACCTCTTTGACCGCGGTCACCCCGCACCTCCCTTTCCTGTCTGGCGAGGCGCTTTACCCGATCCGCGTCCGTCGTACACGCCGGTGTGCCCCCGGGGCGTGTGTCGAAGCCCTCGGGCGAGGGGCTTCGACGCACGCCCTAGAGCGCCGACATGTCCCCGGTGTCGTACAGCTCGGCGCGGTCCGGGTCGGGCTCCCACAGGTCCGGTTGGGCGGGCTCCTGCACCCCGATGCGCAGCGCCTCCAGTTGGGCGGCGAAGGACAGCCCGCCGAAGAGCGCCATCCCGGTCAGGTTGGCCCAGAGCAGCAGCGCCATCATGCCGGTCAGGGCGCCGTAGGTCTGCCCGAAACCGTCACTGAACCGTACGTACGCGGCGAGCAGCAGGCTCGCCAGCCACCACAGCGCCGTGGCGATGCCGGCGCCGAACATCAGCCAGGACAGCCCGGGCTGGTTGCGGCGCGGCGCGTGTCGGAACAGCACAGCGACGGCGACGACGGTCAGCGCGAGGCTCAGCGGGAAGCGGATCACGTCCCAGATGCCGTTGGCGAGCGCACCCCACTCGTAGTGTTCGCGGACCGAGTCGCCCATCGCGCCGCCGCCGACCAGGATCAGGAAGCCGGCGAGCGCGGGCAGGCCGGCCGTGACGGCCAGCAGGGCGGCCCGCAGGTACTTCCGCAGCGCCGGGCGGTCCCGCTCGACGCCGTAGATGCGGTTGGCGCCCCTCTCGATCTGGGCCATCGTGGTGGTGAGCGCGAACAGGCCGGTGAGCAGACCGAGGGTGAGCGCCAGCTCTCCCGCGTCCTCGGCGCGTTCGCCCTCACCGAGTAGCTCGGAGACCATCTGCGCGCTCTGCCCGGGGGTGAGCGCCAGGACGGTGTCGGCGACCACCTGGCCGCCCTCCTCGACGCCCAGCTCGCTGATCAGGCCGGTGAGGGCGATCAGGAACGGCACCACGGCGAGGCAGAGTTGCAGGGCGAAGGCTCGGGAGTGGCTGAATCCGTCGCCGTAGCGGAACCGGATGAACGCGTCCCGCAGCAGGTGCCAGCCGCCCTGCCCGCGCAGGGTGTGCCAGGCGTCGTCGGCGGACAGCTCCTCGTCGGCCATCAGCCGGGTCTCCGGCACGATCCGGGTGCTACTCACGGCGTGCTTCCTCGATCAGCTGCTCGCCCCGCTCCCCGGCGCCTTGCGCATCGACGGCCAGGTCCGGGGCGTCGGCGGGCTGGGGGACGCAGAGCCAGAGCGCCTGGGGCCGGATCTCCGCCCGCAGCTGCCGGCCCGGGGAGATCAGGTCGCCGTCCAACTCCCGAGGCTGCGCCCGGTTGCTGGTGACCGCCACCCGCCGGCCCCGGAACACCTCCAGCTGCGGCACCCGGCCGCTGCGGCGGATCACCGCCCAGCCGAGCGCGAGCCAGTGTCGCAGGTTGCGCGGGGTGAGCACGGCGACGTCGAGCCAGCCGTCGTCCGGTTCGGCCTCGGTCAGCAGGGTCACGCCACCCTGCAACCGGCCGACGTTGGCGATCAGCACCGAACGGGCCCGGCGGCGCAACGGCGGCCGGTCGTCGATGCGGATCTGCACCCGCATCGGCCGGTCCCGTAGGTGGCGGGCGGCGCCCATCACGTACGCCGGCCAGCCGATGCGGGCCTTGGTGGTCTCGTTGGTGGCCTCGAGCATCTGGGCGTCGAAGCCCATCCCGGCCATCACTGTGAAGTACTTGTCCTCGACCGCGCCGACGTCGAGCAGCCGTCGGCCGCGTTCGACAGCGATCTCCAGCCCGGCGGCCAGGTCGGTGGAGAGGCCCAGGTTGGCGGCGAGCAGGTTGCCGGTGCCCTGCGGCAGGACGGCGAGGGCCACGTCGGTGCCGACCAACCCGCTGACGCAGGACATCACTGTGCCGTCGCCGCCGCAGGCGAAGACCAGGTCGACCCCGTCCTTGACGGCCTGCTCGGTCTGACCGCGCCCCGGGTCTTCGACTGTCGTCTCGTACCACTGCGGCGCGGGCCAACCGGCCGCGGTCAGGGCGTCGTCGACGGTGCGGCGCAGCTCGTCGAGATCGTCGACCTTCGACGGGTTGACCACCACGGCGGAGCGCAACCCGCCGTCGCCGCCCGAGGGCCGCCTGTCCTGTCCAGCATCCACGGCGCCAGTGTGCAGCACCCGGAGGGCTTCAGCGACCCGGCGAGCCGCCCGCGTCGGAAGTGCCACAGACAGGTTTCAGGACGGTCGCACCCGTCAGGCCGCCGCCCGCAGCGCAAGCTCCACCCGTCGGCGCAGATCGTCGAGGTCGACCCCGGACTCGGTGAGCACCAGCGCCCCCAGCCCTTGGCCCTCCCGGAGCACCCCGAGCAGGATGTGCTCGGTGCCGATGTGGCGGTGGTGCAGGCGCACCGCCTCCCGCAGGGACAGCTCCAGCGCCTTCTTGGAGCGGGGCGAGAACGGGCCGCCGAGGTACCGCCGCCGCCGGCGACCCCAGCGGCTGCGCGGTGCCGGCACGGCCTCGCGCAGCGCGTCCGGGCCGAATGACTCCTCGATGCGGGCCACGATCGCGGCCAGGTCGATGCCGATCTCCCGCAGGGCTGCCGCGTCCGCTTCGCCGAGGCCGGCGCCGCCGCTGGCGGTGTGCCGGTGGATGCGTTCACGCAGGTCGTCGGCGCGCACGCCGGCGTCGGCGAGCACCCGGCTGGCCAGGCCGGCGTCGTCGGCGAGCAGGGCGAGCAGCAGGTGCTCGGTGCCGACCGGCCGCTGGCCCTCGGCCCGCGCCTCGTCCAGCGCCCGGCGCACCACGTCGCGTGCCCGGTCGGTGAACCGTTCGAACATCACGCCTCCCAGGATGAGTTGACCGCCGGTCGCCCGGCGTGCTTCTTGTGCACTGCCTGCCGGCTGACCTCGAGCGTGTCGGCGATCTCCTGCCAGGACCAGCCCTGTCGTCGGGCGTTGTCCACCTGGACCACCTCGAGCCGCTCGAGCAGCCGGCGTAGCGCGCGGACGGCGCGCAGCCCGACCCGGGGGTCGGTGCTGCCGGCTGCCGCCGCGAGTTCTGTCGCCTGACTCATGCCGTCAACATACGTTGACAGAACCTCGCGCGTCAACCCTGGTTGACATGATCGGTCCGCAGCGACAGACCTCAACCGACGCGCTGCACGCCGCGTACCCCGACGTCGTCTGGCACCGCTACGCCGACTGGGCCCGCACCGTCGACTGGAACCGGGTCCTCTCCAGGCGGACCACCGGGCGATAACGCAACGACGCCGCGCCGCCGTGCTCATCCGACTACCCTCGGTCAGGGACAGTCTGGTCGTGCCGGGCGCGACGCCCGGGAGGTGATATCGGATGGCCGCACCCGCCGACGCAGCGGTGCTGGTCGGCCTCGGGTCGGAACTCGACCTCCCGGTCGTCGAACAAGCCGCGCAGGAGGCCGCCGGACACGGCCGCCCACTGCACCTGCTGCACACCTTCGACTGGCGTGCGGCCTTCGCCGCGGACACCGTCGCCGCACCCCGCGACCAGGCCGAAGAACTGATCACCCGCGCCGCCCAACTGGCCCACCAGACCGAGCCGGGGCTGACCGTACGCGGCGAGATCGTCGAGAGCGCCATGCTGCCCACCCTCATCCGCCGCTCGGAGGGCACCTTCCTGCTGGCCGTGGGCGACAGCGGCATGGCGGGCAGCGGTCAGTGCGTTCCGGCCGAGACGACCGCCGTGCAGTTGGCCGCCCGCGCCGGCTGCCCCCTGTTGGTGGTCCGGCGTGAGCCGCCGCCACAGGGCCCGGTGCTGGTGGGCGTGGACGGCTCCCCCAGCTCACACCTCGCCCTTCAGTGGGCCGTGGAGTGCGCTGCTCGCCGGGACAGCCGACTGCTGGCGCTGCGGGTGGTGGAGTACGACGAGGACACCGACGCGGTCGCCGAGCAGCTCAGCGAAGCACTGGCCCGGCACGCCGACGGGCACGGCGCGGTGCCGACCGAGTGCCGGGTGGTACGCGGTGACCCCGCCGAAGTGCTGATCGACACGTCCCGTAACGCGCAGGTGGCACTGGTCGCCGCCCGCGGCGACGAACCGGGCCGGGCCATGCTGGGCGCGGTCGCCCAGTCCCTGCTCTACCACTCCCCGGCCCCGGTGGTCGTCGTCCGCGGCTTGGCCGAGGCACCGCTGACCGGGCCTGACGCCCACCCGGCGCGGGACCAACGGCCCTGAATCCGGGGCGCCCGCAGCGGCCAGGCTGAACGTCGGACGCCCCACTCCTACCCGCGAGAGGCAGCATGATGGACACCGCTCTCGACGTGCAGCACGCCCTCACCGACGACGAACTGCGCCGGCTGGACGCCTACTGGCGCGCCGCGAACTACCTCACCGTCGGGCAGATCTACCTGCTGGACAATCCGCTGCTGCGGGAGCCGCTGACCCCCGACGACATCAAGCCCCGGCTGCTCGGGCACTGGGGCACCAGCCCCGGCCTCAACCTGATCTACGCCCACCTCAACCGGGTGATCGTGGCACGCGACCTCAACGCCATGCTGGTCACCGGCCCCGGCCACGGCGGCCCGGCCATCGTGGCCAACACCTGGCTGGAGGGCACCTGGTCGGAGCGCTACCACGACGTGGCGCGCGACGAGGTCGGGATGTCCCGGCTGTTCCGCCAGTTCTCCTTCCCGGGCGGCATCCCCAGCCACGTCGCGGCGGACGTTCCGGGTTCGATCCACGAGGGCGGCGAGCTTGGGTACGCCCTGAGCCACGCCTACGGCGCCGCGTTCGACCACCCGGACCTGCTGGTGACCTGTGTGATCGGCGACGGGGAGGCGGAGACCGGGCCGCTGGCCGGGAGTTGGCTCTCCGACGTGTTCCTCAACCCGGCGCGCGACGGCGCGGTGCTGCCCATCCTGCACCTCAACGGTTACAAGATCGCCAACCCGACCGTGCTGTCCCGGATCCCCGAGACCGACCTGCTCGACCTCATGCGCGGATCGGGCTACCAGCCGTACGTGGTGGCCGGCGACGATCCCGCCCAGGTGCACCGGACCCTCGCCGCGACGCTGGACCGGGTGCTGGACGAGATCGCCGAGATCCAACGGCGGGCCCGCTCCGGGGGCGTCGTCGACCGCCCCCGCTGGCCGATGATCATTCTGCGGACGCCGAAGGGCTGGACCGGCCCCCGTGAGGTCGACGGCACCCAGGTGGAGGGCACCTATCGCGCCCACCAGGTGCCGCTGTCGGGCGTCCGCGACAAGCCGGCGCACCTGGCCGAGCTGGAGCACTGGCTGCGCAGTTACCGGCCGGAGGAGCTGTTCGACGCCACCGGCGCGCCGGTCGACGAGCTGCTGACGCTGCCGCCGCGCGGTGACCGGCGGATGAGCGCCAACCCGGTCACCAACGGCGGGGTGGTGCTACGCGACCTCACCCTGCCGGACTTCCGCGACTACGGCGTGGAGGTTCCCGAGCCCGGCACCCCGATCGCCGGCGCGACCGGGGTGCTCGGCCCGTGGATCCGCGACGTGATCAGCGCCAACCCGGAGACGTTCCGGCTGTTCGGCCCGGACGAGATCGCGTCGAACCGGCTGGGCGCCGCGTTCGAGGTGACCGACCGGGCCTGGGTGGCCGCCACCGTGCCCGGCGACGACCACCTCTCCCCCGACGGGCGGGTCATGGAGGTGCTCTCCGAGCACCTGTGCCAGGGCTGGCTGGAGGGCTACCTGCTGACCGGCCGGCACGGCTTGTTCACCAGCTACGAGGCGTTCATCCACATCGTCGACTCAATGCTCAACCAGCACGCCAAGTGGCTGAAGGTGACCCGGGCCATCCCCTGGCGGCAGCCGATCGCCTCGCTGAACTACCTGCTGTCCAGCCACGTCTGGCGGCAGGACCACAACGGCTTCTCCCACCAGGACCCGGGCTTCATCGACCATGTGGTCAACAAGAAGGCCGAGGTGGTGCGGGTCTATCTGCCGCCGGACGCCAACACGCTGCTCGCCACGATGGACCACTGCCTGCGCAGCCGGCACTACATCAACGTGGTGGTGGCCGGTAAGCAGGCCGCGCCGAACTGGCTGACGATGACCGAGGCGATCCAACACACCCGGCGTGGCCTGGGCATCTGGGAGTGGGCCAGCAACGACGGCGGCACCGAACCGGACGTGGTGCTCGCCTGCTGCGGAGACGTGCCCACCCTGGAGACGTTGGCCGCCGTCGAGCTGCTGCGCCAGAACCTGCCGAAGCTGAAGGTGCGCCTGGTCAACGTGGTCGACCTGATGCGACTCCAGCCGGACACCGAGCACCCACACGGCCTGACCGACAACGAGTTCGACACCATCTTCACCGAGGACCGGCCGATCATCTTCGCGTACCACGGCTATCCGTGGCTGATCCACCGACTCACCTACCGCCGTGCCAACCACGAGAACCTGCACGTGCGCGGTTACAAGGAGGAGGGCACCACCACCACCCCGTTCGACATGGTGATGCTCAACGACCTGGACCGCTTCCACCTGGTCATCGACGTCATCGACCGGGTGCCGGGGCTGGCCGCCAGCGCCGCGCACCTGCGCCAACGGATGGTCGACGCCCGGCAGGCGGCCCGCGACTACACCCGCCAGTACGGCGAGGACGACCCCCAGGTCGCCGAATGGCGCTGGGTCCGCGAAACCGACCCGACCGCCCCCTGAAGGAGGACGACGTGCGCGACGCGGAGATCCTGGTCGGCTACGACGGCTCCACCGACGCCTCGGTGGCCCTGAACTGGGCCGTGGAGGAGGCGCGGCACAGCGGCCAGCCGGTGCGGCTGGCGTACGTCTTCGAATGGCTGACCGTGGCCAGCTGGGTCGGCCCGGGCGTGGCCCCCGGCGTGTGGCCCGACGACACCGCCCGCCGGCAGGTCGACGACCTGGTACGCAAGGCCGCTGCGGACGCCACCGCGGCCAACCCCGGGCTGCGGATCACCGGCGAGGTGTACGACGGGCCCCCCGCGTTGGTGTTGCAGGAACGCTCGACCGAGGCCGGGATGTTGGTGCTCGGCAGCCGGGGCCACGGCGGATTCGGCGGCCTGCTGGCCGGGTCGACGGCGGTGTCGGTCGCCGCGCACGCCCACTGCCCGGTCGTGGTGGTCCGGGACGGGGCCGGCAGCTCCGCGACCGACCCGTCGAGCAGCCCGGTGGCGGTCGGGGTGGACGGCTCGGAACCGTCGCTGGTGGCGCTCGGCTTCGCGGCCGAACGGGCGGCACAGCGGCGGACGCCGCTGCGCGTCCTGCACGCCTGGACCCCGGGCCCCGGCGGGGCGGCCGGGGTGCCCGACGAGCGGGCCGCCGTGGAGCAGGCACTGGAGCCGTGGCGGCGGACCTTCCCCGAACTGGCGGTCACCGTCGACCTGGTGCCGACCAGCCCGGCGGCGATGTTGATCGAGGCGAGTCGGGACGCGCAGCTGATCGTGGTCGGCAGCCGGGGCCGGGGCGGGCTGGCCGGCATGCTGCTCGGCTCGGTCAGCCAACAACTCATCCAACACGCCGCATGCCCGGTCGCCGTGGTCCGCGAACGCTGACACCCACCGGGCGGGCAAGGTGCGGGCGCAGCCAGGGCGGGCGTAGCGGCCCGTTGGGGTCGGGACCTGTGGCCCCTGTGGCGCACCACCGGATGACGCAGGCTGAGGTGGCAACCCCGGGCACAGCGACGCGCCGTGCAGCACGATGAGCAGAGACGGAAAGGTCATGACGATGAGTCAGGAAAGTCAGCTGACCACCGCGCTGGCGGAGGCCGCCGCCACCTCCCGACGCGCGGCTACGGTGGGCGCGACCGCGCCCCCGGGCGGGACTTCGAACCGGAACCCCTGGTGGGGGTGCTGGGCTCGGCGGGCAACACCGCAGTGGACCAGGTGATCGCCGGGCAGGCGCTGCAACGCCTGCTGCTGACCGCCACGGATGCTGGACTCAGCGTGTCGATGCTCTCCCAGCCGATCGAGGTGCCCGCGGCGCGGGAGCAGCTGCGGCTGTCACTGGGCCGGTTCGGCACACCGCAGATGGTGCTGCGGATCGGGTACGGCCAGCCGGGCCGACCGACCCCCCGTCGGGACGTCGACGAAGTGTTGGACCAGCCGGTAGTGCCCGCCTGACCCGCCGGGACACGGTCAGGCGGCGAGCACCGCGGCCTCCAGGGCCGGATCCAGCCCGATCGAGCTGCGGTGCGGTCGCCCGGCGCGCGGCGGAACCGCACCGACCTCGCGCAGCCAGCGCCAGGTGTCCTCGACGGTCTCCGCCACCGGCCGGCAGGTCAACCCGGCGGCGAGGGCCCGGGTCACGTCCTGCTCCAGCAACCCCCGGTACGGGTGCCCGCGCGGCAGCCAGATCGGCAGGTCGCTCCACGGCTGCACCCCGGCGGCGAGGATCGACGCCGGTTCGGTCCAGCGCAGCCGGGCGTCGGCACCGGTGGCGGCCACACACGCGTCGAGCAGCTCGCCCATGGTGGTCTGCGCCGGACGGCCCACCGCGTTGAACGTGCCGCCCACCCGCCGGGCGCCCGCGTCCAGCATCCACGCCGCCAGGTCGCGGACGTCGACGTACTGCACCGACAGGTCGGCCGGCCCGGGGGCGAGCACGTCCCCGCCCCGCTCGACGCGCCGTAGCCACCAGGGCAGCCGGCCGATGTCCTCACCCGGGCCCAGGATCAGGCCGGCCCGCGCGACCAGCGCGCGCCGGCCGAACACCTCCCGCACGGCGCGCTCAGCACCGGCCTTGAGCTGCGGGTAGTCACCGTCGACGGAGCCCGGGTCGGCGTCCACCACCGGCGAGTCCTCAGTCAACCCCGCCCTGGCATGGTCGGTGTAGACCGACCCACTGGACACGTACACGTAGTGGCCCACCGCGTCGACCAGGGCGCGGGCGGCGTCGCCGGCGGCCCGCGGCGCACCGTCCCAGGTGTCCACCGCGACGTCCCACTCGCCGCCGGCCAGCGCCGCCAGGCCGTCCGGCGCGGTGCGGTCACCCCGCAACCGGTGTACGCCGGCAGGCACCGCGCCGTGCACACCCCTGTTGAACACCGTCACCGACCAGCCGCGGCGCACCGCCTCGGCGACCGTCGCCCCGCCCACAAAACCCGTACCACCCAGCACCAGCAGTCGCATGTGCTCCACCCTGCCGACACCGGCCGACGAAGGGCACCCCTGTTCACCGGCAGCGGATCTGCCCGCGGCAGAACCGGACGGTGGGCAGGAGGGTCGGGCGTTCACTCACTCGCCCTTCGCCGTTCCGGTCAGCACGCTCCTGCGGCGCACCAGCACCGCTCGCGCCCGCCGGGCCGCCCGCAGGTTCAGGGCCGCCACCGCGCCGAGCAGGAGCACAACGCCCAGCAGCGCCGGCTCCAGGTCGTGCCGCAGCAGACTGATGATCAGCGCGCCAACGCTGAATGTCAGCCAGGCCCCGACGCCGAGCCAGCCGGCGACCACCCGATCCCGGGCGAACAGCGGGGTGCGTCGGGTCACGGCCCAGCCACCGAACACCGCCCAGCACAAGCCGATCGCCACCAGGACGGCGAAGGCCACGTTGGTGCGTGTCGGCAACCGGGGCTCGGTGACCCAGAGCAGGCCGATCAGGGCGCTCGCGGTGAGACCGGTGAAGGCCACGGCCAGGTAGCCGATCCGCCTGCGCAACGACAACGGCGCGTCCAGTCGCGCCAGCACCTCTTCCGGAGTCATGCCTCGTACCCCTTCCGCACCAGCTCGTGGCGTAACAACCTGCGGGCCCGGTTGAGCCGCGATTTGACAGTGCCGACGGGTACGCCGCAGATCTGCGCGCAGGCGTCCAGCGGCTGATCCTCAAGGTGGAACAGCAGAAGCACCTCCCGCTCCCGGGCGGGGAGCGCCGCCAGCGCCCCGGCCAGCGTCTCCCGGTTGACGACACCCTCCGCCTCGTCGACGCCCGGCAGGTCGTCGATCGGTTCGGGCTCCGGGCGGGCGTACGCGTCCCGCAACCGGTTCATCACCGCCCGACGGGCGATGGTGAACAGCCACGGGGTGAACCGGTCCGGCTGCCGCAACTTCGGCAGCCCGTTGAAGACCGCCAGCCAGATCTCCTGCACCACATCGTCGTCGGACCCGCCGAGCATCCGCCCGACGTACCGCTCGACCGCCGGATGCCAGCCCTGCACCAGCTCGGCGAACGCCTCCCGTTCACCCAACTGGCAGCGGACCACCAGCAACTCATCGCTCATCGGCCCTCCTTCGCCTGTTCAGTCGGCGTGGAGGCCCGGCAGGTTCACGACCCGCCACAGCGAAAACCATTCCGGGCGGGCGGCGCCATCCTCCGCGCCGCCGCCCGCCGAAACGTTCAGTGGCCGACCCTCGTCCAGAATGCAGGAAAGCCGCCCAGGGCATGGTCAACGCAGCCGCCGATTGCGAAACTGCTTCAATGTGCGTCAGCACGGGCAATCGAGGCTCTTGACGCATTTGGTGACCAGGCGTGCCGTCCAGGTGACCCTACTTGCCGACCGGTGGGCTCGACCGCTACCCGAGGCTGGCTCGACGTCGGCACGACCCGGACGGAGAGGGAATGTCCAGCACACCGCTGTCCCTGCCGCAGCCAACCGCGCGGGCGCCCGAGTTCGGCCGCGACGCCCTCATCGTCTGCGAGAACCTGGTGCGGATCTACCAGACCGGTTCGATCGAGGTGCAGGCACTGCAGGGACTGGACCTGGCCGTGGAGAGCGGTGAGCTGGTCGCCGTCGTCGGCGCCTCCGGGTCCGGCAAGTCGACCCTGCTCTCCATCCTGGCCGGCATCGACGCCCCCACCGCCGGGCGGGTCCGCGTCGAGGAGTGGAATCTGCTGGCGATGTCCCGTGCGGACCGGGTGAACTACCGGCGGCACACCGTCGGGTTTGTACGGCAGCAGACGGCGAGCAACCTGATCCCCTACCTGACCGCACGGGAGATGGTGGACCTGCCGATGACGGCGGCCCGCACCGCGAGAAAGGAGCGCCGGGAGCGCGCGGACGAGTTGCTGACCACCCTCGGTGTCGCCGACTGCGCTGATCGGCGCCCCGGACAACTCTCCGGAGGACAGCAGATGCGGGTCGCCATCGCGGTGGCGCTTGCCAACCAGCCGCGGGTCCTGCTCGCCGACGAGCCGACCGGCGAGTTGGACGCCGCCACGTCCGCCGAGGTCTTCGGCGTGCTGCGGGACGTCAACCGCCGTTACGGCGTCACGGTTGTCGTGGTGACCCACGATCCGGAGGTCAGCGGCCAGGTCGAACGGACCGTCGCGATCCGGGACGGGCGCACCAGCAGCGAGGTCCTGCGCCGCACCACCACCGACGCGGAGGGCGACACGCACATGATCGCCGAGGAGTACGCCGTGATGGACCGGGCCGGGCGGGTCCAGGTGCCCCGCGAGTTCCGCCAGGCACTGGCGCTGACCCGACGGGTCCGGCTGGCCCTGGAACCCGACCACATCACGATCCGCCCCGACTCGGGAAGCGGCGAATGAGCAACGAGCCGCTGCTGCGCGTGCGCGGCGTACACCGGCGCTTCCGCACCGGGCCGACCGTCGTACACGCCCTGCGCGGCGTGTCGTTCGACGTGGCCGCCGGTTCCATGGTGGCGCTCGTCGGCCGGTCCGGCTCGGGCAAGACCACACTGCTCAACGTCATCGGCGGCCTGGACCGCCCGGACGCCGGCACCGTGCACGTCGACGGCACCGACGTCACCGCGCTCGACGAGGATGGCCTGTCCCGCCTGCGGCGCGAGAAGGTGTCGTACGTCTTCCAGAGCTTCGGGTTGATCCCGGTGCTGTCGGCTGCGGAAAACGTCGCGGCCCCGCTGCGGATGGCCCGCGTCGCCCCAACCGAGCGCGAGCGGCGGGTCGAGTTGCTGCTGGAGCTGATCGGCCTGGCCGACCACGCCCGGCAGCGGCCCGCCGAGCTCTCCGGCGGCCAGCAGCAGCGGGTGGCGATCGCCCGCGCGCTGGCCGCCTCGCCCCAGCTTCTGCTCGCCGACGAGCCCACCGGGCAACTGGACGCCGAGACCGGCCTGTCGGTGATGGCCCTGCTGCGCGGGATAGTGGAATCCGAAGGCGTCACAGTGGTGGTGTCGACACACGACGCGGTGATGATGGCCCTGGCCGACCGGGTGATCCGCATCCACGACGGGCACCTCGACGAACAGCCGGCCGGGCAGCCGCACGAGCCCGTGCCGGGCGTCGGGTGACGCGACGATGCTGAGGCTGGTCAGCCGGCGCGCCCGCGCGCAGTGGCCGTTGCTGGCAGCCCTCCTCGGGGTCGTCACCATCGGCGCGACACTGCTGGGCACCTGCACCCTGCTGGTCACCCGCACCGCCGAGCGGGCGCTGGAGGTCGCCATGGCCCGCGCCGCCCCCGCCGCCGTCGACGTGACCGTCTACACCGGCACGGTCGAGGGCCCGAACGTGCCGTCCGTCGCCGCCGACACCCGCACGGTGGTGACCTCCGCGCTCGCACCGTTCCCGGTGACGACGACCGCGCGGGCGTCGACGGTGCTGCGGGCGCTGCCGCCCGCCCTCGCCCCGGGCACCACCGTCCCGGCCCAGGCGTACCTGTCGGGGCTTGACGACCTGCCGGCCCGAACCGAGCTGGTCAGCGGGCGCTGGCCACAACATCCCGGCGACGCGGTGCTGCTGGAGTCCACCGCCCAACTGCTCGACCTCACCCCCGGTCGCCGGGTGCGCCTCGGCGCCGAACTGGCCCACCCGCCCGTCCCGGCCCTCGACGTGACAGTCGTCGGTGTCGTACGCCCGCTAGCGGGGCGGGGCTGGGACCGCGACCCGCTGGCCGCGGCCGGCTCCGCCATCGGCTACCGGGACGGCCGCTTCCTGCAGCCGGTCAACGCCTACGGCCCGTTCCTCGTCAACCTCGCCGACCTGGTCACCACGGGCGCCACAGTCGACCGGCTGGAGGTCACCGCCCATCCGGACCTGTCCCACCCCAACCGCCGCGACCTGGAGACCGTGGCCGGGGCCGTGCGCGGTGCCGACCGCCCGCTGGCCGGCACCCTCGGCGACCGCGTCCAGCTCGCCCGTGTCTCCTCCGACCTGCCGCTGACCCTGCGGTCCGCCGACGACCAACGGCAGGTCACCGCCGCCGTCGTGCTCGCCATCGCCGTCCTCGGCGGTGTCCTGGCCGCGACGGCACTCGTCCTCGCCGGCCGGCTGACCACGGGCATACGCGCCGACGAGACCGCCCTGCGGTCCGCCCTGGGCACCAGCCGTCGCCAACTCGCCGCCACCGCGGCACTCGAGGCCGGGCTCGTCGCCGCCGTCGCCGCCGCGCTCGCGACACCGGCCTCGTCGGCCCTGCACGCCAGCTTGACCCACCTGCCGCCGATGGACGACGCCGGCCTGACCGTCCGTCCGGCCATCGCCGGTGCCCAGGTCCTCGCGGTCGCCGGCGGCGCGCTGGTGCTCGCCGCTGTCCTCACCGTCCTGGCCATCCGGCCCGTCCCGGTCGCCGGCGACCAGCGCACCCGCCGTGAACTGCTGGCCCGATCCGGCGCCGACCTGATGCTCGCGGTGTTCGCCGCCGCCGGATGGTGGCAGCTGTACGCCCAGCCCTCCGCCGCAAGCCCACGCGCCGACACGGTCCGGGTGCTCGCGCCGGCGCTGCTGCTCACCGCAGGCGCCGCCCTGGCTCTCCGGGTGGTACGGCCCGCTCTTCGCGGCGCCGACCGGCTGGCGTACCGCGCCCGCGGGCTGGTCCTTCCGCTGGCGGCCTCCGAGACCGCCCGCCGGCCACAAGCGGTGGCCGCCGGGCTGCTCGTCGGACTGGCCTGCGCGGCCGGAACCTTCGGCCTCGCCTTCGACAACACGTGGCACCAGTCGCAGCGCGACCAGGCCGCGCTCTCCGTCGGCACCGACCTGGCACTCACCCTCAGCACGGCGCCGGTGGCCGGCGAAGGCGCTGTCATCAGCGCGGCCACCGCCGGGGCGGTGAGCCCGGCCCTCGACCGTGGTACCGCCGTCGGTCAGTGGCTCGGCACCGCCGGTGATGCGCCGCGCCTGGTCGCCGTCGACACCACCCGCGCCGACGCCCTCCTGCGCGGGCCGCTGGACAGTGACCGCGGTTGGGCGGACGTGGGTGCCACGCTGGCGCCGCGCACCCGGGTCACCGGCCTTGCCGTTCCGACTGGCGCCCCGCTCGTCCTGAGCGGGACCGCGGCCGGCGACACCCCGCTCGCCGTGACGCCCCGGCTGCTGCTGCAGGACGCCACCGGCCTACGGACGTCCTGCACCGGTCCCGCCGTACCGCTCGACGGCCGGGAGTTTCGGCTGCCCGCCTGCGCGACCGCCGACGGGCTGCGTCTCGTCGCGGTCGCCCTGCCGGTCACCACCGACGCGGTCGGCGGACCCGTCGCGGTAGCCGTCACGCTCACCGTGCCGGCGCAGGGGTCCACTGCCGGATCGGATTGGACCGCCACCTCCGCGCCGCCGGTCCCGAGCAAGTTGAGCGATCCGACAGTCACGCTGTCCGCCACGCCGACGGGAACCGCGTTGCGGATGGCCGCGACCGTCGACCTCGGCGGCGCCGACGACGCCGCCCGGACCCTCGTCGCCAGCGCCTTCCCGGACCCCGGCCCGGTGCCCGTCGCCGTCTCCGCCCGCTTTGCCAGCGAGGTCGGTGTCGACAGCGGCAGTCAGCTCAGCGTCACTGTCGGCACCACGCCCGTGCCGATCGTCGTCGCCGAGGTCGTGCCGACCGTGCCGTCCGCCCCCGGCGCCGTCGCCGTCCTGGCCGACCTGGACGCGCTGTCCCGCGCACGCGCCGTCATCGGCGACCTGACGTTCCCGGTCGACGCCTGGTGGATCGGCCACCCAGCCGGTCCCGGTGCCGCCGACCGGGCCACCGCCCTGCACCTGGGCACCGTCGCGACCCGCGAGGCGGAGACCGCCCGCCTCACCGGCGGCCCGCTGAACGCCGGTGTGCCGGCCGCGCTCCGGCTCATCGTCCCGGCCGCGGCCCTGCTGCTGCTCGCCGGCGTCGTCCTGCACGTCACCTGTGATCTACAGGTCCGCGCCGTCGAGGTGACGCGGCTGCGCGGCCTGGGGATGTCCCGGCGCGGCATCCGGGCCGTGCTGCTCGGCCAGCACGCCGGCGTTCTGCTGCCCCTGCTCGCGGCGGGCGCGGCCGTCGGCGCGCTCGCCACCCGCGTCGTCGCTCCCCTGCTCGTGCGCTCCGACACCGGCGCCGCGCCCGTCCCGGCCCCCCAGCCACACTGGCCGTGGCCAGCCGAGGCCGCACTGCTCGCCGTACTGCTGGCCGGATGCATGCTGGCGGTCGCCGTTGTGGTCACCGTCCAGGTCCGCCGGGCCGACGCCGCGCACCTGCGGGTGTCGCCGTGAACCGGTGGCTGACCCGCCGGTGGCCGGCGCCGCACTGGCCCAGCATCCGCGGCCGTGGCCGTGCCGACGCGGGGCCGCTGCTGCTCACCGCCGCCGTCATCGCGGCCGTCACGCTGCTCGCCGGGGCCGTGCCGGTGCTGCTCCGCGCCGCCGCCGACGACGCCGTCCAGGACACGGTCCGCCGCGCCGGCCACGACGCGAACGTCCTCGTCCACTCCAACTGGGAACGCGACGACGGGCCGACCGGCGGGCGGGTCCGGATGCCCGGCCTCGCCGAGGAAGTCGACGACTTCCGCGGCCGGGCGACCTACGCGCTCGGGCCCGACCTGGACGCCGCGCTACTCCCACCCGTCGCCGCCGTCAACGGCCCGATCCTCAGCATCACCGGCGGCAGCGTGCCGCGTACCTTCCAGTTCACCTACCTGGCCGGTGACCTCGGCGGCCCGGACGTGACCTGGATCGCCGGCAGCCCGCCCGGCCCCGCCGTCTCCGACGAGTACGTCGAGACCCCCTACGACGGGCCGCCCTGGCCGGTGCAGGTCGGCCTCTCCGAGGAGGACGCCACAGCACTCGACCTCGGCCCCGGCGACCGAATCCCGGTCAGGGACGGCCAGGGTGGCGACAAGGACGTCCGGATCAGCGGGATCTACCGACCCGCGGACAGCGCCGATCCAGCCTGGCGACTCGCCCCGGCGCTACTGCGCCCCGTGCCCGGCGCCGACGGCGTGGGGACCACCCGGTTCGCCGGCCTGCTGTCGCGCGAGTCGTTACCGGACGCCCGGCTCGCCGTCGACGAGGACCAACTGCGGCGCACCGTCCACTTCGCCCCCGCACCCGACGCGCTCACCTGGGACGCCACCGCGGCGCTCGCCAGCCAGGTGGTCAAGCTCAAGGCGGCCTCCGGCTCATCAGGCGACCGCGACCAAACCCTGAGGTGGGAGTCGCAGCTCGACACCGCCCTGCGCGACGCCCGTACCCGGAACAGCGCCGCTTCCGCACAGGCCGCCGTCCTGCTCGCCGGGGTGCTGACCGCCACGGTACTGGTCCTGCTGCTCGCCGCCGACCTGCTGGTTTGCCGCCGTACTCCGGTGCTGGGCGCCGCCCGGCAGCGTGGGGCGGCGCTACCCGACCTCGGTGCGGAACTGATCCTCGAGTCCACTGTGGTGTCCCTGTCGGCCGCCGCCGTCGGGCTCGCGCTCGCCCGCGCGGCCGCACCGGGTGTCTCCTGGACCTGGGCCGTTCCCGTGGTCCTGGCCGGTGCCGTCGCCGGGCCGGCGTTCGGCACCCTCGCCGCCGCCCGCGCCAGCCGCGACCGGCGCCAACCCGCCAACCCGGCCGCTCGGCGTTGGATCCAGGCCACCGGCCAGTTGCGCCGCGCCGCGGTGGAGGCCGCTGTCCTGATCGCCGCGGTCGCCGCCTTCGTCACACTGCACCAGCGCGGGCTCCTGCCCGTCGCCTCCGACGGCGACACCGGTGAGCTGACCGGAGACCTGGTCCTGCCGATCAGCGCCCTCACTCTGGGCGCGCTCGTCGGCGCGCTCGTCCTGCTCCGGCTACTGCCCCTCGGGGCGCGGTTCGCGCTCCGACAGGCCCTGCGCTCGCGCCGCCCGCTGGCCGTGTTCAGTGCCGCCCAGGCGGCCACAACGGCCGGGCGCGCGCTGCCGCTGCTGGTTCTGGTCAGCACCACGGCGCTCGCGTCGTTCGCGCTCATCCTCGGCACCACAGTCACCCGGGGTCTGGCCGACGGCGCGTGGAGCACCGTCGGCGCCGACGCCCGCCTCGACGTCGGCGTCGGCGCCGCCACGCCCGCACTCGCCGAACGCATCGCCGCCGCACCGGGGGTAGAGCAGGTCGTCGTCGCGCAGGTCACCGACTCGGCACGCGTCTTCACCGAGTCGGCACTGCTCACCCCACGTCTGGTCATCGTGGACACCGCCGCGTTCCAGCGCCTGCTGGCCAGCACTCCGCTGCCCGACGCGCCGGCGCTGGCTCGACTCACGGCACCCGGTCCTGGCACCGGGGACGTCCCAGCGCTGGTCCGATCGAGCGACGGTGCTCTGCGGGCCGGCACGCGGCTGCAACTACCCCGGGACGGCGCCCCGGCGATCCGTCTCGCCGCGGTCGGTACCGCTCCCTCCGTCGGCGGCGCCAACGACGTCGTCATGGTGGACGCCGCGGCCCTCGCCGAGGCCGGGCTGCCCGCCGTTCCGAACACCGTCTGGGTGACCGGCCCCGGCGCGGCGCGGGCCGTGTCGAACACCGGCGTCGCCGCCGACGTCGAGCTGCGCGCGGACGCCCTGCGGGCGCAGCGAGTGGCTCCGCTGACCGCAGGGCTACTAGGGCTGGCGTGGACGGCCGCCGCGGTGCTGCTGGCGCTGGGAGTGCTCGGCCTCACGCTCGCCGCAGCCGCCGGTGCGTCGGAGCGGTGGCAGACCCTGACCCGGCTGCGGACCCTCGGCCTGCGGCCACGCGACGTCCGCTGGGTCGCCGCCGGAGAGCTCCTGCCGCCGGTGGTGGTCGCCGCGGTGTGCGGCCCGCTACTCGGGGCCCTGCTCGCACGCCTGACGCTCGGCCCGCTCGACCTGCGGCTGCTCACCGGCCAAGGCGACGACCCGGCGACGGTCCTGCCGTGGTGGCTGCTGGGCCTGGCGGGCGTGGCGCTGCTGGCGGCGGCCGCCACTGTCGTACCTGTCGAGTCGGCGCTGCGGCGACGCGACCGGCTGAGCGAGGTACTCCGCGCCGGCGAGTAGCCGGTGGTCTCCCCATGCGGGAAGCAGAAACGCCGAGACCCGTTACCGGATATCCGGAAACGGGTCGTCTGATCTGCTCGTATGGATGGTGGGCGATACTGGGTTTGAACCAGTGACCTCTTCCGTGTCAAGGAAGCGCGCTCCCACTGCGCCAATCGCCCGTGGCGGCCCCGTGGGGCGCATCGCGAGCGGACGACGGGATTCGAACCCGCGACCCTCACCTTGGCAAGGTGATGCGCTACCAGCTGCGCTACGTCCGCACGTCCCCGGCAAGCGCCGGCGACAGGTGAACTCTACCCGATGCCAAGATCGCTTGGCACGGCACCCTGGCCGGTCGCGGTTGCGCTGGTCCCGGCCGGGGTACTGAAGGACGCGACAGCGCACCACACCCCTTAAGGAGGCTGTCGTGGGTATCGGCACCAGCATCTTCCTGATCGCGCTCGGCGCGATCCTCACCTTCGCACTGGACGCGAGCGTCGGCGGCATCAACCTCGACGTGGTCGGCTGGATCCTGATGGGCGCCGGCGTCCTCGGCCTGATCATGACCACGCTGATCTGGGGTCGCCGCCGCCAGGTCGTCACCACCACCGAGCAGCCGGTGGAGTACCGGCAGGTCGAGGAGCGGCGGGACATCGCGCCTCCGCTGTGACGCGACCACTTCCATCGCTGACAGAGCCGCCAGATCAACGATTCCGGGTCGGCCGCCTCGCCGAAGGCGGCCGACCCGTCGCACCGGCGACCCCGTGCCGCAGCAGACGTCGGGTAGGCGTCGCGGCCGGCGAGTGGGCCGGCATGCTCCGGTGGTGCCGGCGGCGGAATCAGAACTCGATGACCAATCGGCCGCGTACCCCTCCGGCCTCCAGGAGCTGATGCGCCCGGGCCGCCTCCTCCGGCGGGAACCGGCCGGCGACCCGCAGGGTCAGCGCACCCTCCTCGGCGAGCCGCCGAAGCAGGTCGAGCTTGTCGCGGCGCCCGTCGTACTCGTGCACGTACGCGGACACCATGTCGATCCTCCGCTGGTCGGCCTGCGCCCGCAGCACCGGATCGGGCCCGCCGCGCAGCAGCGCGACGGCACCACCCGCGCGCACCGCGGGCAGCAACGCGCCGCCGAGCAACGCGGCGTCGACAGCGGCGTCCACCCCGTCCGGGGCGTGCTCCCGGAAGCGGTCGGCGACATCGGGACCTCGGGTCACCGTCACGTCGGCGCCGAGCGCGGTGACCAGTTCGACGTCGTCGGGCGCCGCGTCGGCCAACACCCGGTGCCCGGCGGCCTTGGCGAGCTGTACCGCGTACCCGCCGACCGCGCCGGCCGCTCCGGTCACCGCGAGGGTGCTGCCCGGCGGCAGCCGCAACTGGTCCAGGGCGTGCAGGGCGGTCAACCCGTTCAGCGGCAGGGTGGCCGCCTCGGCGGGTGACACGCCCGCCGGCGCGGGCGCCACCCAGGTCTCCGGAAGCACCACCCACTCGGCGTACCCACCGCCGGCCGCCCGGGTCGGATTGATCATGGCCATCACCGGGTCACCCTGGGCGAGAGCACCACTGGTCCCGGAACCCACCTCGTCGATGGTGCCGGCGATGTCCTGACCGGGCAGCAGCGGGTCGCCGCCGCGCAGTCGCACCGGCGTCATACCGGCCCGGATCAGCGTGTCCGCGGGGTTGACCGCCGCGGCGCGTACCCGGATGCGGACCTCGCCAGGGCCGGCGTGCGGCGTCGGAAGCTCGACCACCCGCAGCACCTCGGGCCCGCCGTACCGGAGTAGTCCAACTGCTCTCATGCTCGACTCCTCGTCATTCGGGTCGGGCCAGGGGCTGCGTCATGCCGGTGGCGGAGGCCCGCTCGATCGCGTCGATGAGCCGGTGCCGACCGAGGGCGTGCGCGAAGTCCGGGACGGTCCGGGTGCCGTCGGCCAACTCCCGGGCGAGCTGCCGGTAGAGCCGCGCCACACCTCCGGCCACGGAACGACTCAGCTCGGCGGGCACGCCGTCCAGGTAGGACGCCGGCACCTCCAGTGGTTGGACGGCGCTGTCCGTGCCCCGGCCTCCGGCGAGAGTGAGTTCGGCGACCTGCATGTTGCCCCAGCCGGCCGTCAGCACCAGGTCGCCCTCGCTGCCGTTGATCTCCCACCGAAAGTTGTCCCCACGAGACGCCCCGCCCCGGTAGAAGATGGACGCCGCCGCGCCGCCATCGAGGGTACCGATCACCGCGACCTGGTCCGGCACGGTGACCGGGATGGTGCTGCCGTCCGTCGCGACCGTCGCCTGTTTGCGGCCGACGACGAGGTTCGCGGCCACCGAGTCGAACTCACCGAGGACGAAGTGCAGCGGATCGAGGGCGTGCAGGGTGGCTGAGGTGAGCGGAGTGGCGCCGTTGGCGTTGTCGAACCAGTACGCCTGGCTGGGGTCGGCAACCTCACCACCCCAGACCATCCCCGAGCCGACCATCGTGGTGCCGAGCACCTTGCCGACGTACCCGTCGCGGATCAACTCCCGGGCGTATCGGACCTCGGGGGCGTACCGCCCCTGGAGGCCGACCACCGTGCGGACGCCCGCCTTCGCCGCCCGGTCTGCCAACTGCTGGGCCTCGACCAGGCCATTGCCCAGCGGCCACTCGCTGTAGACCATCTTGCCCTCGTCAAGGGCCGCGGAGATGAGCTTGAAGTGCTCGGTGACCTTCACCGCCACGACCACGAGATCGACGCCGGGATGGCGGATCAGGTCGCGGTGGTCGTGGTAGGCGGGCACGCCGTACCTGGCCGCTGCCGCCTCGGCGCTGCTCGGACGGGAGGTGCTCACCGCGCGCAGGGTGAACTCGGGTGTCGCGGCGATGGCGGGCACGTGTGCGGTGGAGGCCCATCCACTGGTGCTCGCGCCAATGATGCCGACGCCGATTTTGGACATGTTCCATCTCCTCAAAACAGGATAAATCGGAAAAGCGTACGTTGGTTGGACGATGGGCCGACCACGTCGTCCGGCGGACGTCAGTCCAGGCAGGTGAGCGCGACCTCGGCGTAACGCGTCAGCGCCGCCCGATCCGGGTTGATGGCGCCCATCACCCGCAGACCCTGGAGGCTGGTCACCAGGAAGCCGGCCAGGTCGGTGGCACTGCGGTCGGTGCTGATCTGGCCCCGCAACTGCGCCTCGGCGAGCAGGTCGTAGAGCGCCAACTCCAGGGACTGGGTGGTCGAGCGGAGCCGCTCGGCGACCCGCACATCCTGGTGAGCCCGTTCCATGGAGGCCCCGACGATGAGGCAGGCGAGGTGCCGGCCGTCCCCGGTGATGTCGTCCACGGCACCGATGAACACCTCACGGACGACCGCTCGCGCGTCGTTGCCCGAGCGCAGCAGATCAACCATGGGTGCGGCGTAACGCTGCCGGTACAGGTCGAGCACCGCCAGGTAGAGGCCGTCCTTGCTGCCGAACGCGGCGTAGATCGAGCCGCTGCCCAAACCGGTCGCCTCGGAGAGGTCACGCATGGAGGTGCCCTCGTAGCCCTTGCTCCGGAACACGTTCATGGCAGCGTTGACCGCGGCGTCGAGGTCGAACTCACGGGTGCGGGCCATGCCGGAGACGCTACCCGCTATCTGGAACGATCGACAAAGTACCGCCGGTCACAGCCGACGAATCGAGACGTTTGCGCTGGCTGACAGGGGTCCCGGACGCCGCGTTACGATCCAGATCATGGAGCCTCTCGACACGGTGCTGGCCGCGCACCGGGCGTACCTGCTCGGTTGGAACATCGGTGTCGCCGGGGGTCCCGACCTCCCGACCTACCGCAGTGAGGTGCCGCACGCACCCCTCAACGGCGTACTGCGGGTGGCCGGGCGCACGCCACAGGACGCCCTCGCCGAGGCCCGGCAGCGCCTGCACGGCGTACCCCGGATCTGGTGGGTTGGCCCGGACAGCGACGCCGGCACCGCGGACGGCCTGGTCTCCCTCGGCGCGGTGCAGGTCGCCCGGATGCCGATCATGGCGGTGAGGATCGGGGCGACGGCCGATGTCCCGACTCCCGCTGGCGTGCGGATCGCCGAGACCACAGACCTCGCCACGTTCGTCCCGGCCTATGCCCGGGTGTCCGGAATCCCGGCGGACGGTGTGGCGGCGACGATCGAACGGGAGAAGGCATTCACCGGCGACGGCACAGTGCTCCGGCTGGCCGGCCGCCTCGACGACGGCCGGATCGTCGCGACGGCCGTCGCCTGGGTCAGCCACGGTCTGGTCACCCTCTACTTCGTCGGCACCCAGCCGGAGCAGCGCCGCAGGGGCATCGGCGCGGCCATGACCAGGGCCGCCCTCGAGTTGGCCGGCGAGCGGGGCGTCCGCACCGCGGCCCTCACCTCGTCGGCCGTCGGCGAGTCGGTCTACCACGGCCTCGGCTTCCGGCCGGTGGGCGAGTTCCGCCTGTTGACCTTCTGAAGGGGAGCGCTCGGCCTGGTGCCGGCGCTGCGGGTCGCGCGCAGGAATCCGGTGGATCACGGCGTGGCCGCCCTGCGGAAACCATTGACTACGAGGTTCAGACAGCGTTGTCTTTTACTGGCGCCTGGGGAGGTACGACAGTGATCGACGATGTGTCCCTCGTGTTCTGCGTGACCGCTGACGTGTCGGTGCGCGAGCGGATGGTCCGGCGCCTGGACGGCCTCGGCACCCTGGTGATCTGCACCGACCTCGCGGAGTTGCAGGCGATGATCGGCGGACCGGTGATCGGTGGGCCGGCGCGGCTGCCCACCTCCGACACCGCGTCCGCCCCCGCTCCGGCGGCAGCCGCTCCCCCCGTCGCCGTGGCCGGCCAGATCAACCTCGGTGACCTCACCATCGACCCGCTCGACCACCGGGTGACGTGGCGCGGAGAACCGCTGGCGCTGACCCGACTCGAGCGCAACCTGCTCACCCAACTCGCCACCGCACCGGTCGGCGTCTGGACCTACCAGAGGCTTTTCGAATCGGTCTGGGGCTGCGCGTTCCTCGGCGACACGTCGGTCCTGCACTCGGCCGTGAAGCGGTTACGTCGCAAACTGCATGCCGTCGACGATGCCCTGCGCGTGCACACCGTACGCGGCATCGGCTACCGGCTCAGCGTCGACTGATGGCCGTCGCGCCACAAGGGAAACGGCTCGTCACCGAGTCTTCCGGTAACGAGCCGTTTCGCTCTGGTGGGCGATACTGGGTTTGAACCAGTGACCTCTTCCGTGTCAAGGAAGCGCGCTCCCACTGCGCCAATCGCCCGTGCTTGTTGCCGAGGTGGGGACGGGATTTGAACCCGCGTACACGGCTTTGCAGGCCGTTGCCTCGCCTCTCGGCCACCCCACCGAGGTTGCCCCCGTCATGCGTGGCGGCAGCTCCGAGCGGACGACGGGATTCGAACCCGCGACCCTCACCTTGGCAAGGTGATGCGCTACCAGCTGCGCTACGTCCGCACGCCCCCGGACGTTCCCGGGTGACGGATGAGAACTTTAGCCGAGCCGGTGTTTGACTGCCAACTCGGGGTCGCCTCGGCGCGTCCCGCATGGCCGGGGCTGGACGGGAGGCACCACCCGCAGGCTTCCTAGGGGGCTGACCTGGTGACCATCTCCCGCACGGAACGTCACACTCCGACATCACCAGGCAATGATCGTTATCACCGCGTCGCATGCCCGACCATCGACGTCTCCACCCCCCGATACTGGGCGGCGGACCTCGACGAACACTCTCTGTTGAACGACCCACGGCACCCGGAGGAAGTGTCCGGCTTCCGACTGTCACCGCGCGGATCGGCGCGTGGTGGTAACTGTTCGTGTTCGGTCGGATGGGCTACGGTAACGGTCGTGACGAGACGTGCGGCCGAGATCCGCCTGGATGCCCTGCTGCGCACCGCCTGTGACGTGATCGTGGAGCGCGGTCTGGCCAACACCCGGACGGCGGATGTGGCGAATGCCGCGGGCGTGAGCCAGGCCTTGGTCTTCTACCACTTCGCCACCAAGGAGCGGCTGCTCGCGCAGGCCTTCGCGTACGCGGTCGAGCAGGACCTGGCCCGGCTGGACGTGGTGACCCGCTCCTCGGCCCCACCGCTGACCAAGCTTCGCCGGATCCTCAAGCTCTACACCCCGGCCGGGCGGGCCACCTCCTGGTCCATGTGGATCGACGGCTGGTCCGAGTCGCTGCGCACTCCCGAGTTGGAGAAGGTCTCCCGCCGGCTCGACCTGCGCTGGCGGCAGGACCTGGCCGCAGTGATCACCGCCGGGGTGGCCGACGGCACCTTCCAGTGCGCCGACCCGGACGGGGCCGCCTGGCGGATCAGCGCGGTGATGGACGGCCTTGCCGTCCAACTCGCCGTGCACGACCGGGTGATCTCCCGCCGGCAGTTCGGCGAGTGGGTCCGGCTGGTCACCGCCCGAGAGCTCGGCCTGGACCCGGCCGACCTGGACTGAGCTGGGCAACCAGCACCGATCCGCCGCACCAGGCCGGGCAAAACGGGCTCCTGCCGCCCCGCCGACCGGAACAATCGGCAACATGGATCTACTGGAGGCGTACCGCCGGAGCCTGGCCGAGTTCATCGACCGGGTGGACCAGATCGAGCCCGGCCAGTGGTCCGACCCGACACCCTGCTCGGACTGGGACGTCCGCACGCTCGTCAACCACGTGGTGACCGAGGACCGGTGGAGTGTGCCGCTGCTCGCCGGCCGGACCATCGACGAGGTCGGCGACCGGCTCGACGGTGACCAGCTCGGCGCCGACCCGATCGCGACGGCGCGGGAGGCCGCCGCGCAGGCCGAGATCGCCGCCACCCACCCCGGCGCCATCGACCGCACCGTGCACCTCTCCGGCGGCGACACCCCGGCCACCGAGTACCTCCGGCAACTCCTCGCCGAGCACCTCGTGCACGGCTGGGACCTGGCGGTGGCGATCGGCGCGCAGCCGCGGTTCGACCCAGACGCGGTGCACGCAGCAGCCCAGTGGTTCGCCGGCCAGATCGAGGCCTACCAGCGAAACAATCTGGTCCACACCGGGGTACGGGTGCCCGACGACGCCGACGAGCAGGACCACCTGCTGGCCGCGTTCGGCCGCGACCCCGACTGGGCGCCGAGCGACTGACCACGCAGGGCGTGCCAAGCGCCTGACCACCGACTGACCACACCGCGGGGGACAGCTCCGGCGGTGGAGGTTGGCCTGCGGCTGCGGCGCGGAGTCGAAGCTGCGCAAGCCTGATAGCAGCGGCGCGGCGTGCTGGTCGCTGTGCCGCGCGTCGGCACCAGCAGCGCCAGCGGCCAGGCATTTCGCGGGCCTCGCCAGGCGGCCGGGCCGATCGGCATCGACGGCCACGGCCAACGTCCGCTCCAGCATCCTGCGTCGACTCCGTCCGACCGCCCGCTTTTACAAGCGTGGCCATTTCGTAAAGTCGGGTTATCTCCATCTGTTGGTGCGGTGACGGCCCGGGACCTTGCCGGGACCTCGGCAGACTGATATCCACAGATGCGCATGCGTCACCGCGCAGCGACGGCCGGCGATCGCCGGCCATCCCGCTCCCACGAGGAGGTCCCGTGCCACAACCGGAATGGTCACCCCCGATGAGCCGGCGTCGACGCCGGCTCATCGCCATCCTGGCGACAACGGCGACGGTCGCCGCGCTGCTCCCCACCGGCGTGAGCACCGCGGCCCCCACCGGCGGCGCCGCGTCCGCCGAGCGCCGGTCCGGGCCGTTCGCCGAGGGGCACGCACCCGCCGACGCCGACAACCGCACCGGTACGGCGGCACCTGACGCCCGCCAACGCGGCATGGCCCGCGCCGTCGACCCCGACGTCCGGTGGAACCGGCTCGGCACCCCACAGGCGCTCGGCCCCGGCCGCACCCCGCTGGCCAGCGGGCTGCCCGCCGACCCGGAGGCCGCGGCCCGCGCCTACCTGGCCGCCAACCGTGACCTGTTCGGCATGGACGCCGCCGCTGTGGCCGCCATGGAACGGGTGCTGGTCCGGCCGATCGGCAGTGGCACCGTGGTCACCCTCCGGCAACGCTTCGGCGACCTGCCGGCCGGGCCGGACGGCCTCGTCACCCTCGCCGTCGCCGACGGCGCGGTGCTCTCGGTCAGCTCCTCGCTGGCCAGGAACACCGGCGCGCCGGCGCCGGCCACCCGCACCGCCGAGCAGGCGTACGCTGCAGCGCTCGCCGACGCCAAGCTGACCGCCAGCGCGGTGGCCAGCCACACCGTCCGGTCGGTGGCCGTGCCCACGCCGCTGGACAGGCCCCGGGCCGCCTACGAGGTGACCATGATCGGCGCGGACACCGAGCACCCGGCAGCGTTCACCAGCTATGTGGACGGCAGCACCGGGCAGGTGCTGGTCCGCGAGGATCTCGTCGACTACGACTCCGACAACCCGAGCTGGGCGGTCTTCCCGGCCACCCCGCCCCGCGACCTCGGCCCCGGGCAGGACCCTCGGGTGCGTTGGTGCGGCGACCCGGCCCCCGGCTGCCAGGCCGCCTTCCGCGACCCGGCCACCGGCCAACCGTGGGACGTCGACGCGGCCACCGGCACGCCGACCTTCACCTCGCGCGGCAACTCGGCCAACACGGTGCTGTCCTGGGGCGCGAACACCCCGGTCGTGCCGGCCCCGACCAGCCCGGAACGCCGCTACGAGTACCCCTTCACCGACCAGTGGCACCAGGCCCGCTGCAACCCGGGGGTGTTCACCTCGGCCCAGCGCAACGACGCGGACGCGTCGATCGCCAACCTGTTCGCCATGCACAACCGGATGCACGACTGGTCGTACCAGCTGGGCTTCACCGAGTCGGCGTGGAACCTCCAGGCGGTCAACCTCACCCCGTCCGGGCTGGGCGGGGACGCCGAGCAGGGTCGTGCCCAGCAGGGCGCGCTGAGCGGCAACCGGAACAACGCCAACCAGGGCACCCCGCGCGACGGGCTGCCGCCGACCACGAACATGTACCTCTGGCAGCCGCAGGCGGGTGGGCCGTACCCGCCGTGCGTGGATGGCGACTACGACATGACGGTGATCGGCCACGAGTACACCCACGCGATCACCAACCGGATGATCGCCGGTCCGGACAGCGGGATCAGCGGCCACCAGGGCGGGTCGATGGGTGAGTCGTGGGGTGATCTGCTCGCCGCCGAGTACCTCTTCCAGCACGGGCTGCGCGCGCCCGGCGAGACGCCCTTCGTCACCGGCGGCTACGTCACCGGCAACCTGGTCAGCGGCATCCGCAACTACGACCTGAGCCGCAGCCCCCTCAACTACTCCGACATCGGTTACAACACCGCCGGCCCGGCCGTGCACGCCGACGGGGAGATCTGGGGCGCCACCAACTTCCGGGTCCGCTCCGCCCTGGTCAAGCGGTACGGCCTCGGCACCCCGCAGCGGCAGCTCGACTGCGCACAGGGGACCGTCGCGGCGGACCAGTGCCCGGGCAACCGGCGCTGGTCGCAGCTGGTCTTCGACTCGTTCCTGCTGCAGGCCGCCAGCCAGGTCAGCATGCTCGACATGCGGGACAACATGCTCACCGCCGACCTGCTCCGCTTCGGCGGCGCCAACCAGGATCTGATCTGGGCGGAGTTCGCCCGCTCCGGAATGGGCCGGGACGCCGCCACCAACGGTGCCGGCGACACCGACCCGACGCCGAGTTTCGCCTCGCCGCGCGGTGGCAACGCGACGCTCACCCTCCGCCCGCGCGGGGACAGCGCCGACGCGCCGATCCGGGTGTACGTGGGGGCGTACGAGGCGCGGGCCGTGCCGGTGGCCGACACCGACCCGGCGACCCCGATCCCGGACACCGTGGAGCTGGTGGCCGGCACGTACGACCTGCTCGCCGTGGCTCCCGGATTCGGGCACCAGCGGCTCAGCGTGGTCGCCAAGGCCGGTCAGGACGGTTACGTCGACCTGCGGATGAGCCGCAACCTCGCCTCCACCGCGTCCGGCGCCACCGTCACCGGCGACGGGGTCAACCTGGACCGGGTCGCCGACGACACCGAGGCGACGAACTGGGCCTCCCTGGACGGGGTCGCCGGCCGGCAGCTCACCGTGGCGTTGCCGGGGGACGCCCCACAGACGGTCAAGCGGGTGAACGTCAGCGCGATGCTGCGCCCGGCGATCACCGGCGACGCCGACACCGGCGCCCAGAACGCGCTCAGTGCGCTGCGCTCGTTCGCGGTGTCGGCCTGCAACGCGAGGACCACCGACTGCGCCGACCCGACGCGCTGGCAGCGCATCTACACCAGCGCTGGGGACGCGTTCCCCGGCGGGGCGTACCGGGCGTACAGCCGGGACATCAACCTCCGGACGTTCGCGGTACCCACCACCCTCGCCACCCACCTGCGACTCGAGGTGCTGGCGAGCCAGTGCACCGGCGGCCCGCACTACGCGGGCGAGCAGGACGACGACCCGGCCACGACGACGGACTGCGCGACCGCCAGCCCGGCCCGGAGCCAGGTCAGGATCGCCGAGTTCCAGGCGTTCGCGAAGTGACACAGTGGGGGCCGGCGGGTGTCCGCCGGCCCCCACTGCCCTCGGTCAGCGGTGCGCCCGGCGCCAGGGGTCGGCGACGGCCGGGCGCTCCCAGCGCCGGTCCACCGGCGGGTCGTCGTCGGCCTCGTCGGCGTCCCCGGCGGCGGCCCGGGTCAGCTGCCGCAGCCGCAGCAGCAGCCCCACCCCGAGGAAGAGCAGCAGCCCACCGAGCAGGAACGCGGCCTGCACCACGCCGAACGCGCCGGACTGGGAGACCGGACGGCTGGCCGCCGGTGGCGCGGCGTCGGCCGGGTACTCCTCAACCGGTTCCTCGGTCGCCGCATTCTCGTCCTCGGCGGGTGCACTCGCCGATTCGGTGGGCTCCGGCGGGGTCTTCGTCGGCTTCGGCGTACCGGTCGGGACGCCGCCCAGCCCCACCACAGTGCGGGTGGCGGTCTGCCGGGCCAGCAGGCGCAGGTTGGCGTCGTACGCCTCGGCGGCGAGGGTGATCCGCCCCTGGGTGACGTCCTCGGCGAAGGCCACCCGGTAGCGGGCCGTGACCGTGCGGCCCGGGCAGAGCGTGCCCGGGTCGAGCTGCCGATCGGTCAACCGGGCCACGTCACCCTCGGTACGGATCTCCAGCGGAAAGTCGCCGTTCTCCTCGACCCGGTCCATCTTCACCTGGTCGAGCCGGAGGCCCTGCACGCTGAGCACCATCGACCAGCGCACCTTCCCGCACCTGGCGCGCCGATCCGTCTGGGAGACCACCGCGGAAATCGTCCGCACCTGCTCGCCGGCCGTGAACCGTCCCGGCAGGCCGCTCATCTCGGTGGTGAAGGCCGCCTGTGCCGGGGCGGCCACCGCCAGCTCCACCCCGCTCAGACAGGCCAGCACCACCCCTGCCCTCAGCGCATACCGCCACACCGTCACCACCGCCGTCCTCCGTTCGGTCGCCTCCACCCCGCAACGCTAGAAGTGGGGCACCGGCCGGACCAGACGGGTGTGTTCGCACCGGACGGCAAGGACGGGGTGCGTTTTCACCGACGGTGGTGAACCGGTCACCGCTCCCCCGCGACACGCCGGGAGTCGTGCCGCTGGGAGAATCACGCGGTGTCCGAGCTCTCCAGCACCTTCGTCCGGCTGCACGCCCGGCTGGCCCCGGTCCCCTTCGTGCCCGAGGTGCGGCTGCACCAGGCCGACGAGCCGATCGGGCTGTGGGAGCTGACCGAGGGTGAGTTCTCCACCGACCGGCCGCCGCCGTTCTGGGCGTTCGCCTGGGCCGGTGGGCAGGCCCTCGCCCGCTACGTGACCGACCACCCGGAGCTGGTCGCCGGCCGCCGGGTGCTCGACCTCGCCTCCGGCTCCGGCCTGGTGGCAATCGCCGCCGCCCGCGCCGGCGCGGCGTCGGTGCGGGCCGTCGAGGTGGACGAGCTGGCGGTGGCGGCGGTCGCCCTCAACGCCGAGGCCAACGGGGTACGCGTCGACGCCGAGTTCGGCGACATCCTCGACGGGGACGCCGGGGACGCCGAGGTGGTGCTCGCCGGGGACGTCTTCTACAGCGAGGCGATGGCCCGCCGGGTCCTGCGGTTCCTGCTGCGCGCCGCCCGGGCCGGCGCGCCGGCGCTGGTCGGTGACCCCGGCCGGGCGTTCCTGCCCCGGGACCGCTTCGACGAGGTGGCCGCGTACGACGTGCCGGTGCCGGAGGCGCTGGAGAGCGTGCGGGTGAAGCGCACCACCGTCTGGCGGCTACGGGCCGGGCTGCCGGGGGCCGCCGGCTAGCGTGTCCGGGTGCTGTTCCGCAGCTGGGCGCAGGTGGCCGACCCCGCATGGCCGGACGTGGCCCGGGTGCCGGACCACGTCGGCGGTGAACACCTGGTCGTGACCCGGCACGCGCTGGTCCGCCAGGTTCTCGCCGACCCGGTCAGCTACCAGCCGGACAACGCGCTGGACGCGGTGACGCCGATGCCGGTGACCTCGCTGCGGGTGCTCGCCGGGCACCGGTTCCGGCTGCCGCCGACCCTGGCGAACAACTCGGGTGCCAGCCATCCGCAGATCCGGTCGATCGTCGCCGAGGCGCTGCATCCGGCCCGGGTCGCCGCGCAGCGGCAGTGGCTCACCACACTGGTCCGGGACCGGGTGGCCCGGATCGGCGCCGCGCTCGACGCCGGTGACCCGGTCGACCTGTACGCGGACCTCGCCGCCGATCTGCCGCTGCTGGTACTGGCCCGGCTGGTCGAGCTGCCGGACGCGCCGGTCGGCGCGGTCAAGGAGTTCGCCCGCGCCGCGCTGGAGTTGTTCTGGGCACCACTGGACGCCGAACGGCAGCTTGCGCTCGCCACCGAGGTGGGCCGGTTCCACCGCGTACTGCGTGACTTCGCGGCCGTCGGTGGCGGGCTGGCCGCCGACCTGCGCGCGGCCGGACACCCGCCGGACGTGGTGGTCGGCGCGCTCTTCTTCCTGCTGGTCGCCGGGCAGGAGACCACCTCGCAGTTCCTCACCCTGCTGCTGCACCGGCTGGCCGGCGAGCCCGCGGTACGGGCCGGCCTGCGCACCGGCGAGGTCGCGGTGGCCGACGTGGTGGAGGAGGGGTTGCGGCTGGAACCGCCGATCGTCACCTGGCGGCGGGTGGCGACGACGGAGAGCACGCTGGGCGGCACGACGGTGCCGGCGGGCAGCAGCCTCGTGCTGTGGTTGGGCCGCGCCGGTCGGGACCCGGCGGTCGTGGAGTCGCCCGACGAGTTCCGACCGGGCCAGCGCGGATCACGCCGACACCTGGCGTTCGGGGCGGGCGCGCACCGCTGCGTCGGGGACGTGCTGGCCCGGATGGAGGCGGCGGTGGTGGTGGCCGAGGCCGCGCCGCTGCTGGACGGGGTGACGGTGCTCCGTCCGCCCTGGTGCCCGGACAATCTCACCTTCCGGATGCCGGACGCGTTCGTGGTCCGCCGCTCGACCGGGGTCACCGGGCTGACCGGATCCTGACATCCGCTCGGTATGTTTCCCGGCGTGTCAGCCACCCCCACCCGCCGGATCCCTGCCGTCGTAACGCTTCTGGCGCTGCTGGCGTTGACCGGCTGCACAGTCGGTCCCGGACACCCGGCGCACGCCCGACGGATCACCGTGCCCCCGCCGACCGTGTCCGCCCCGTCCCCGACCCCGTCGGCCTCGCCGTCGGCGACCGCCAAACCCGCGTTCAAGAGCCTCGCCTGGTATGTCGCCCAGGTGCCGGCCTTCCCCGAGGCGCCGATCCCGCAGCCGGTGCCGCTGCCCACCACCGGCACGGCGGCGTTCTGGCACCACCTGCCGACCGAGCAGAAGGTCGCCTTCATCACGATCGACGACGGTGGGCTGGCCCGCCCGCCGGGGGCGATCGACTTCATCTGGCAGGCGCGCATCCCGGTCACCATGTTCCTCAACTCACCGGCGGCGGCGGAGCACACCGACTACTTCCGACAGATCCAGGTGGCGGGCGGGATGGTCGAGAACCACACGATCAACCACACCTCGCTGGCCGGCCGGTCGTACGGCCACCAGAAGCAGGAGATCTGCGGTGCGGCGGACAAGCTGGAGGCCCTCTTCGGCACGCGAGCGACGCTGTTCCGCCCCCCGTTCGGCGAATACGACTCCACCACCTTGCAGGCCGCGCACGACTGCGGCGCCAAGGCGGTGCTGCACTGGAGCGAGACCGTGCACGAGGGGAAGGTTCGCTACCAAACCCCCGAGAAGGTGGTGCGGCCCGGCGACATCCTGCTCATGCACTTCCGGCCGGCGCTGATGGACGACCTGCTCGCGGCGCTGAAGGCGATCCACCGGGCGGGGCTCACCCCGGCCCTGCTCACCAACTACATCCAGTGACCGCACCGCCACCGGCCTGACGAAGGTCAGGGGTGGGTGGTGCCGTTCGGGCGCGGTGCGGCAGCGGACCACTCGCCTAGCGTCAGCACATGATCACATTACGTGGGTTGACGAAACGGTTCGGGTCGACCGTCGCGGTCGACGCGCTGACCGTCGACATCGCGCCCGGCCGGGTCACCGGCTTTCTCGGCCCCAACGGCGCCGGCAAGTCCACCACCATGCGGATGATCCTCGGGTTGGACCGTCCCACCGCCGGGCAGGCGCTGGTCGGCGGGCGCGCGTACCGGGAGCTGCGCCGGCCACTGCACGAGGTGGGCGCGCTGCTCGACGCCCGGGCCATCCACCCGGCCCGGTCCGGCCGGGCGCACCTGCGGGCCATGGCGCACAGCAACGGCATCCCGACCCGCCGGGTCGACGAGGTGCTGGACACCGTCGGGCTGGACGGACGGGCCGCCGCCAAGTCGGGGCGGACGCTCTCCCTCGGCATGGGCCAACGGCTCGGCATCGCCGGCGCGCTGCTCGGCGACCCGCCGGTGCTGATGTTCGACGAGCCGGTGAACGGCCTCGACCCGGACGGGGTGCGCTGGGTGCGGCAGCTGATGCGCTCGCTGGCCGACGAGGGGCGGACGGTGTTCGTCTCCAGCCACTTGATGAGCGAGATGCAGCTCACCGCCGACCAGCTCGTGGTGATCGGCCGGGGACGCCTGCTCGCCGACGCGCCGATCGCCGAGGTGATCGCCCGCAGCACTGTCGCGGTCCGGGTCCGCAGCCCGCACCCCGACGGGCTCGCCGCCCTCGCCGCACGCCTCACCGCCACCGGGGCGACCGTCGAGGCGGCCGACCGGAACGAGCTGACCGTCAGCGGCGCCACCGCCGACCAGGTCGGCGACCTGGCCCACGAGCTGGGGGTACGACTGCACGAGCTGAGCGCGCACGCCGCGTCGCTGGAGCAGGCGTTCATGGAGCTGACGGCCGACAGCGTGGAGTACGTCGGCGGCTCGACCGGAGGTGGGGCACGATGAGCGCGCAGACCGACGCGGGCACCCGTCCCGCCAACCCGCCGGCCGCCGGTACGCCGGCTGCCCTCCGCGGCGCCGTGGCCGCCGAATGGACCAAGCTCTCCTCGGTGCGGAGCACCTGGTGGACGGCTCTGGCCGGGCTGCTGGTGATGGCCGCGAGCGCCGGCCAACTGGCCATCTACGCCGCGAACGACAACACCAACGACGACCCGACCGACGACCGGGGGATCGTCACCGTCGGCAGCGTGCTGATCGACTCGGTCGAGCTGACCCAGTACGTGGTGCTGGCGCTGGGCCTGCTCGCCATCACCGCCGAGTTCACAAGTGGCACCATCCGGACGACGCTGCAGTGCACCCCGTCCCGCGGCCGGGTGCTGCTGGCCAAGGCCGTGATCGCCGGGGCGGTCACCTTCGCGCTCGGGCTGCTGCTCGGCGGGGTCGGCACCCTGGTCGCCCGGCCGGTGCTCGGCGAGTGGGGCAGCGCACCGGCCGCCGACACGGTCGGCGACATCGTGGCGGTGGCGGTCTACCTGGCGCTGATCGGCGTACTCGCGCTGGGCCTCGGCGCCGCGCTGCGCAGCGCGGTGCTCACCCTCACCGTGCTCCTCGCCACCCTGATGATCGTGCCGCTGTCACTGCAGGAGCCGGACATCGACGTGCTGAACCGGATCGCCGACATGTTCCCCGGCGTGGCCGGCGGACACTTCCTGGCCGGCGACACCGAGCCGTACCCGCCTATGGTCGGGCTGTTAGTGCTCGCCGGGTGGGCCGGGGCCGCGCTGCTGCTGGGCCGGGCCGCACTGCGCCGCCGCGACGCTTGAGGAATGACGGTTGAGCGGGGGCTCCCCCGGCCCCCGCTCAACCGTCGACCAACCCCGCCTCGTACGCGAGGATCGCCGCCTGCACCCGGTTACGCACGTCGAGCCGGGTGAAAATGCTGGTCAGGTAGCTCTTCACGGTGCCCTCCACGAGGTGCAGCCGGCGGGCGATCTCGGCGTTGGACAGCCCCGCCCCGACCAGGGCCAGCACCTCCCGTTCCCGCTCGGTCAGCCCCGCCGTCCGGTCCCGGGCGGCGGGTCGACGGGCCAGCCGATCAGCCCCCAGCTCGATCACCCGGCGGGCCACCCTCGGCGACAGGTACGCCCCACCGTCGGCCACCGCGTGCACACCGGCGATCAGCTCACGCGGGTCGCCGGCCTTGAGCAGGAACCCGCTGGCACCGTGCCCGAGCGCCCGGGCCACATGGTCGTCCTCGCCGAACGTGGTCAGCATGATCGTCGCGGTGTCCGGCACGACCCGGCGGATCTCGGCGGCGGCGGCCAACCCGTCCAGCCGCGGCATCCGGATGTCCAGCAGCGCCACCCGGGGTCGGTGGGCACGAACCAGCTCCACCGCCGCGTGCCCGTCGCCGGCCTCGGCGACCACCTCGATGCAGGGGTCGCTGGCGAGGATGGCCCGGACGCCGGCCCGGATCATCGCCTCGTCGTCGGCGAGCACCACCCGGATCGGCGGTGCCCCCGCCGTGTCGGTGTCCACTAGACGATCCACTCCTTGCTGACCAGCCGGCCATCGGTGAAACAGAGCCGCCATGTCGGCTCCGCGAGGGGAAAATTGCCGTCGGTGTAGTACTCGCAGTCGGCCCGGTCGACAGCCGCGGGGCGTTCCAACTGCCGCCGGGGCAGCCCTACCAGCTCCGACCGGGGCGCGCCGACGCGCAGCTGGTCGAAGGTGGCCCGGTCCAGCACCGTCCCCGCGGTCGCCACCGGGTAGTAGACGAACGAGAGCACCAGGGCGAAACCAACCGGGGCGACGAGCGCCACCAGCAGGCTGCGCCGAACCCGCCGCCGGGCGTCGTGCAGCCGCCGCTCGGCGTCCACCGGCCGCTCCGCCGGACCGGGTCGCTCGTCGGACCACGCGGTCGGCCCGACCTCGGCCGCCGACCCGATCGCCTCCGGCGGCGACGCGGTGGCCGGCAACACCGCCCGTACCACGAACCCGCCGTCGGCCCGGTGGCCGGCGTCGAGCGTCCCGCCGGCGAGGCGGACCCGCTCGGCGAGGGCGAGCAGCCCACTGCCCTGCGACGGCGGGGCGGGCAGCGGCCCGCCCGGTGGGGGGTCGTTGACGACGGCCACCTCGACCCGGTCACCGTCGCGGGTGAGGCGCACGTCGACCGGTGCGCCCGGCGCGTACCGGGCCGCGTTGGTCAGCGACTCCCGGACGATCCGGTGCGCCGCGTGACCGGTCATCGCCGGTAGCTCCGCGACCGCCGGGGCGGCGTCCAGTCGTACCGCCATGCCGGCCTCCCGGGCACCGTCGACCAGGTCGGCGACGGTCTCCCCGCTCGGACGCAGTGACGCGCCCGCCTCCTCCCGGAGCACCCCGATGATCTCGTGCAGTCGCTCGGTGGCGGCGGAGACGCTGGCCCGCAACTCCCCCGCCGCGGCCCGGTGCCGGTCGTCCAGGTCGGCGGCGACCTCCAGGGCGGCGGCGCGCAACGCGATCAGGCTGAGGTCGTGACCGAGCGAGTCGTGCATCTCCCCGGCGATCCGGGCCCGCTCACGCAGCCGGATCCGCTCGGCGGCACCCCGCTGCTCGCGGGTCAGCGCGTCGACGTGCCGGCGACCGGCGTCGGTCAACTCCTGCTGCTGACGGCGGTACCGGCCGACCAACCAGGGGAACACGGCGGCGAAGAGCAGCACCGACGCGAGCAGGAACCAGGTTGCCGCGCCGGCGCCGAGCACCCCCAGGTTGAGCGCCGTGCCACCGGCCGTGATCAACACGAAGACCATGATCGACGGACCCGCAGTGGCACTGCGCCGCCCGGCGAGATAGCTGAAGACCGGAATGGCGAACAGGAAGTTGCCGTCGATCAACGACCCCAGCACCACCAGCACCAGGGAGACCAACGGCTGACGTCGACTCGCCACCACCGCCACAGTGAGCACCAGCAGGCTGCCGACCAGCAGCGGCAACGCGTACCGCGAATAGGGCGGGCTGACCCCGGCGTAGCCGACCGGGGCGGCCACCACCGCCCAGAGCAGCACGTCCAGCAGCAGGCGACGCCGCCGGTGCAACCAACCCGGCGGCGCGGAGTCGAGGATCCCCACGGCGGCCAGGCTACCCACGCCCGACCTGCGCGAACACTGACGAAAGTCAGATGTTCAGCCGCTCTCCTCGGCCCATACCCGCCAGTCGTCGAGCACGCCGTGCAGGGCCGGGGTGAGCCAACCCGGCGCGGACCGCCGGAACACACCCGGATCCATCGCGCCCGCGCCGTCGGGCAGCGCGCCGAGCAGGTTCGGCACCAGGTCGGTGAGGTTCGTCCAGTGCACCAGCTCCGGCCGGGCCGGCCAGGCGCCGATCACCACACCCGCCGGCACCGCCCGACGATCCAGCGCCTCCAAGGTCAACGCGGTGTGGTTGAGCGTGCCCAACCCGGCGCGGGCGACCACCACCGCTGGCGCGCCGAGCGACACCGCCAGGTCGGCCATCGTCCACGGCTCCCCCGACGGCCGCAGCCCCATCGGAACCAGCAACCCACCCGCACCCTCGATCAACACGAGGTCGTGCTTGTCGGCCTCCTCGCGGACGGCGTCCACCGCCGCGTACAACTCCAACGGCGGCAGGTCGGCGACCCGCGCGGCGGCCAACGGGGCAAGAGGATCCGGATAGCTGGCCAGGGTCCGACCGGTCAGCGGCGCAGCCAGCCGGTTGACCGCGTCCACGTCGCCGGGCTCACCACCGGCCGTACCGGTCTGGCCCGGTTTCACCACCGCCACCCGCAGCCCGGCCGCCTGCGCGGCGGCCGCGATCGCCGCGGTCACCACCGTCTTACCGACCTCGGTGTCCGTTCCGGTAACCAGAACCGGCCCCGCCCACCCGGTCACTGGTCCGCCTTCCTTCGCGACTGC